>JANOOK010000186.1:0-9865 GCA_031421275.1 Sphingomonadaceae bacterium | reverse complement strand
CGACCTGTTCGACCTGCGCTTCGCCGCGGTCCGCCAGGTCTACGCCAACTTCGAGGCGGTCGTCGTCGGCCTGATCGCGGATCGGGCCGGGCGTTCGGGGATCGATGCGACGCCCGCGGAACTGGCACGAGCCCTCGTCTACGGCATGCGGGGATTTCGCAATGTCGCGTCGAACGCAGTCGAGATGAAACGCCTGATTCTGGTGCAGATCGAAATGCTGCTGCGAGCGGTCGGCTTACCCGGTTAGCCGCGGGCATGGCTCGCGCAACCGGCTCGCTTTTCAGATATCGACGCCAGTTTTTTCCTTTTCATCATCCCAATCGGAAAAGTCCGCGGGGGTCGGGCAGCCGTGATCCAGATGAGTGAATGTCCGATCATCGGCGGCGGCTACGTGCGCTAAATGTCTGCTACTGGGTCGATCCGGCCTTTCGCGACCGCCATGGCTGTCGCCCCGGTGACCGCGCAACTGGCCCGTCGCTACAATCTGCAGATCGCTATTGCCCTAAAATGCCTCGGATATCCCAAGATCCAACGCGCGATCTAATCCGGTGGGGAGGCCTACAAGCTGAGAACCTGATTCGCCTACACGCGCCGTCGGGTCGATCTATGTTCGCAACCACCGTGCTAAACACCGTGCTAATTCGCAAAATCAGCACTGTGATAGATGTTTAAGCTATTGAAGATGTTGGTGCGCCCGGAACGATTCGAACGTCCGACCCTCAGATTCGTAGCTCAATTCGCACAGTAATCTGAATGTATCCGTTCGTGCGACGTAGCACGCCAGCGCGCTATACCGCGCTGTGCGAGCTAGACATTTTCGTGCAAACGGCTATATGATCGAAACCAGCCCAAGAAACTCAAAAATTGACTTCACCGTTCTAGAAACCGTTCTAGGATTTGTCGATGCCACCCTCAGATTCCCGACTTTTGTTCTCTGACCGCGCGCTCGCCGGCATTCCCCTGATGGCGGCGGGGCAGCGGGTAGTGGGTGATGCCGAGCTGCCCGGCTTCTTCGTCTTGGTCGGCAAGACCATCAAGACATTCATGGTGCAAGGCGATCTACGCGCCGACGGCAAGCGCCAGAGCATGCGCGTCAAGGTCGGCGAAGTCGGCAAGCTTCAGACGCGCGAAGCGCGCGCCAAAGCCAAGCGCATCCTTGGCGCAATCACCGATGGGGTCGATCCGCGCCCCAAACCGCCGGGGACAAAGACGGTCGCAGCGCCGTCGTCCGATCCGACGCTGCGCCACGCCTGGACGACCTATCGCGATAGCCACGTGCGGAGGAAGGGGCGTAGTGAGGGCACGGTTGCGAGCTACACCGATCATTTCGAGCGGCTGCTCAAGGATTGGCTCGACGAACCGCTGTCGAAGTTCGGGGACAATCCGGGTCTGCTCAAGCAACGCCACGACCAGATGACGATCGACAACGGCCCCTACAGTGCCAACGGAGCAATGCGTAGTTTTCGCGCGATCTATAATCATGCCCGCAAGACGGCGCGCGGGCTGCCCGCAGAGAACCCCGTGCTCGCCGTCGACTGGAACCCGGAGCGGCGGCGCGATACCGGCATGGGCGTAGCCGACCTCGCCAGTTGGTGGGCGGAGTTGCAGGCGCTCGACAATCCGGTCCGGCGCGAATTTCATTTGTTTCTATTGCTGTCCGGTAGCCGCCCCCGATCCGATTAAACGCGCGCGGCTCGAACACGTCGATCTGCGGCGGCGCATTTTGCACGTGCCGAAGCCGAAGGGCGGTGAAGAGCGGGCATTCGACATCCCGCTCTCGCGCGAGATGATACGATGTCTGATCCGTGTCATCCGCCTTGGGCGCGCGATTTATCCGGAGCAGGCGCGAACATGGCTGTTCCCTGCCGACAGCGAGGCGGGCCACCTTGTCGAGCATAAGGAGAACCGCAAGGATCTTTCGAAATGGGGCGGCGATCTTCGGCAGACCTATCGAACCCTCGGTCAAGCGGCGGGGGTCAGCGAGGTGGACATGCACCTGTTGATGAATCACTCGCTGCCGAACGTGAACGTCGGCTATATCACGCGCCACAAGCTACTGCTCGATCACCTTCGCAAACAGCAACAGGCGATCAGCGGCCTGATGTTGGGGTCCGCCGCTACGCCTCGTGCCAAGCTACCATCGAGTTAGCAAGGTTTTACAAAAAAATTGTAGTCACGAGACGACGTTAATCACTTCTCGACACTGATCATTGGTGTAACTGGTCTTTCTAACTCGAGAAGACCCGGCGGATCATTTATCGACGTACGAATCGCCGCCGCTTTACTGGCGCCTTAGGCTGCACACGCTGTGTCACTTTTAGACGGATGTAATCTCTAGGACAGGCGCAAAACCGCCCCCCGGCGTTCGCATGTTTGTGGTCTGACCCTGATAAAGGCGGGCGGCCGCAAGCAGCGTTTCGCCAGCATAGGTGTAGAGTCTGAGGTCGAGTTTGAACGCTGACGGTGCTCCATCTCGCACAATCATCCTGCTGCTGGGCGCCGCAAAGGCCTGGGCGACATAGCCACCCGCCACAATCTCTGCCCAAACCTTGCGGGTCAGCTTTTCGCCGCGATAGGCGGCCTTGCTGCCATGGCCGCCGGCAGGCTTGAAGAACAGGTTGCGTCGGTCGGCCCATAAGGCATCCCCATTATCGGTACCGACGACAACAGTTGCGGGAACGGCAGCATGCAAGGCATGCCTGTGCTGTGCTGGCAGGCCCCACCGCTCAAGCGCGGTCGGGTCCGATAGCAAGGTCAAATTGCGCTTGTCGGCCAGAAGCGCGTGATTGTGCGGGTTTGGGGTTACCACGACCCTGCCGCCCTCATAGGCAGACCGCAGCGCCGTGTGGCGGTCGTTTGACAGAGCGAAGTCGACGAGCCGATTGTAGACAAGGTCGATCATGACGTCGTTGAACCAAAGCGCCACGCCGTCGAACTTGAGCTCAGCGGGATCGGCGATCACGGTCCTAATCCCACTTGCTTCAAGGATCGAGCGCGCAAGCTGGAATTCCGGCAGCAAGAACTGCGCCTCGGGATCGTCATCGACAATGGCGATCGTCGTAGGTCGCCCTGATCCGCGTTGCAGCCGCCATTCGGCAATGAACATAGCCGATATGCGATCAGCAAAGTTTCGCGGCGGTACAATGTTTCCGACGAGCCTTTGCACATCGAGGCAACACGCTCGCTGGGCGGCGGCAAGAGCGTGGTTGAGAAAAGCACCGCCGGCGTTGGTGTTCACCTCGATGAGGCGAGGACTGTCTGCGGTGATGTGAAAATCGTAGCCCATCAGGGCGCCGACCGGCCCGAAATCGGCCAGGGCGATCGCTGGCGCCCATGCCATTGCTGCCGCTTGAAAAACCGAGAGCCGAGCAGCCGCCTCGACGGCGGCGACAACGTGTTCCATTGCCAACATCGTTTCGGGCGAAACAAAAACCGGAACATTCGAGAACAGCGATGGATGAGAGCTGGCCAGCGCCGCTGCAAAGCCAGGAATGCCGATCTCGGCGTCGAGGTGTCGCGACAAGGCCGCACGATCGAGGGTGATACAGAAGCACCCGTGATTCAGGCGTTCGGCCATCTCTGGCGCTGCGGCGTCCGAGGATGTCGTATCGGCGATGGGCGTCAGCATGTTTGCATTAACATCATTCCGGCGCTGCATCACGATAATGGATCGCCCGCTCGACAAGCTCGTGCATGTGCGACGCCGCCTGGATCGTCAGCGGGTGCGGGGTCGTTCCGGGACGTGGCGAAATCTGTGCTGCCATCGAGCGGGCGAGGTCATGCTCGCGCTCCGGCGCGCCGGCCAGCAATGCCGTCACCAGGTTCTCCAGCGCGATGACCCGGATGCGAAGCTGCACCATTTCGGTGTTGGTCAATTCAGGAATGTCCGAGGGTGGAAGCCCGGCCGTGCTTTCCTTGGGGCCACAACGACCGGCGCCGCCTTCATTGTCCCACTCCGACAGCGGCATTCTCTGGCCTTGAGGTTCAGGGCCGGCGCAAGCTCTTATCGTCATCTGACAATGTCCTCTCGTTGTATCGGCACTTTGATCGATTATCCAACAAACTGTGCTCGGGTCCGTGCAGCTACCGTCAGCAAATTTACCCTGCCGGCGATCTGGCGCCGCACGAACCAGAGCACTAGCAGCGGGACCACTATCCACATTAACAGCGGTACAAGACCGACGCCGAACCATGGCGTCACCGGCATGGGGGGTGCGTAACGCCAGCTGAACAGGCCGTTGGAACGGGCCGCCACGATCTCGACAGCAATCGTCACCACAAGGCCGATCGCAACAAAACCGGAGACTTGCCTCATGGTCGGTGCGCGCACCCAGGCCGGCAAGCGGGCTGCAAGCGCGACAACGTCAAAGGCGATTAGCATGATGACCGCATCGCCCGCAGTCGCCGTTACGCAGATGCGGATACCCTGCAGATGCGACATCTGTGCGCTGCCGGTGTAGAGCCACATCTGCCCGAGCTCCCATGGCGGACTGAGCATCAGCGCGAAGATGCCGATATTGAACGCCGGACTGTCGAGCAGCGTGTTCACAGCTCGGCATTGCGCAGGCGAAGCGCATTGCCGACCACCGAAATCGACGACAGCGCCATGGCGCCCGCCGCGATGGCGGGAGAGAGTAGCAGGCCGAACCAGGGATAAAGTACCCCGGCAGCCACGGGCACGCCGATGGCGTTGTAGACAAAGGCCAGGAACAGGTTCTGGCGGATATTGCGCATGGTGGCGTGGCTGAGGCGCCGGGCCCTGACGATGCCGTTGAGGTCGCCCTTAACCAGCGTGACACCGGCGCTTTCGATCGCGACGTCGGTGCCGGTGCCCATGGCGATGCCGACATCGGCGGCGGCGAGCGCGGGTGCGTCGTTAACGCCGTCGCCAGCCATCGCAACGATGCGGCCTTCGGCCTTGAGGCGGGCAACCACAGCGCTTTTGGCATCGGGCAGGACATCGGCTTCGATCTCGTCCAACCCCAGGCGTCGCGCCACGGCTTCTGCGGTCATGCGGTTGTCGCCGGTCACCATGATGACGCGGATGCCTTCAGCCTTGAGCGCGGCCAACGCGCTTGGCGTGGACTCCTTGACCGGGTCGGCGATCGCAATAACGCCGGCGGCCTTGCCGTCGATGGCAACTAGAATGGCCGTTGCGCCCTCCCGACGGTGCCGGTCGGCAGCTTCCGTCAGCGCTGCGATGTCGACCCCCAGTTCGGAAAGGTAGGCGGGATTGCCGATCGCAACGCGGCGGCCGTCGAGCGTGCCGATGACGCCCTTGCCGGTCGGTGCGTCGAAATCTGTGGCCGTCTCGACCGCGACGTCACGCGCTCCGGCTTCGGCGACGATTGCGGCTGCAAGCGGATGTTGGCTCGGGCGCTCCACCGCGGCAGCAAAGCGAAGGAGGTCGGCCTCGGTGGTGCCGGCGAACGATTCGACCGCAACCACTTTGGGTTTGCCCTCGGTCAGCGTGCCGGTCTTGTCGACAAGCAGCGTATCGACCTTCTCCATCCGTTCGAGCGCTTCGGCATTCTTGACCAACACCCCGGCTGCCGCGCCGCGTCCGACGCCGACCATGATCGACATTGGCGTCGCCAAGCCTAGGGCGCAGGGGCAGGCGATGATGAGTACGGTTACCGCCGCGACAAAGCCGAAGGTAAAGCGCGGTTCGGGACCGAACGCGACCCAGACGACAAAGGCCAGCACCGCCACAGCGATGACGGCAGGCACGAACCATCCTGCCACCTGATCGGCAAGACGCTGGATCGGCGCGCGGCTGCGCTGGGCATCGGCCACCATATGGACGATCCGGGCCAACATTGTGTCGCTGCCGACTTTGTCGGCACGCATCGCGATGGCGCCCGTCTGGTTGATCGTGCCCGCTATTATCGTGTCGCCGGCTTCCTTGGAAACCGGCATGGATTCGCCAGTGACCATCGATTCATCGATCGTTGATCGGCCTTCCGTGACAGTGCCGTCGACCGGGACCGCCTCACCGGGACGAACGCGCAAGGCATCGCCGACCACAACGAGATCCAGCGATACTTCCTGGTCGGAACCATCCGGCTTCATCCGTCGCGCTGTCTTGGGAGCGAGGTTGAGCAGGGCACGGATGGCACCGCCCGTCGCTTCACGGGCGCGCAGTTCGAGTAGCTGACCGAGCAGCACGAGGACGACGATGATCGACGCTGCCTCGAAATAGACAGCGACGGCTCCGTCCATGCGGCGAAACGCCGGCGGAAAGACGCCAGGGGCGATGGTCGCCACGACGCTGTAGCCCCATGCCACGCCGGTCCCCATGGCAACCAACGTGAACATGTTGAGGCTGCGGTTGACCAGCGACAGCCAACCCCGGTGGAAGAACGGCCACCCGGCCCAGAGGACGACGGGGGTTGCCAGCAGCAACTGAATCCAGTTCGAGGTCTGCGGTGCGAGCAGATAGTCGATATTGAACAGATGGCCGCCCATTTCGAGGATGAACACCGGGACCGCAAGCGCCAGACCGACCCAGAAGCGGCGCGTGAAGTCGGCGAGCTCGGGGTTTGCCGGCGTTTCCGCCGTCATCATCAAGGGTTCGAGCGCCATGCCGCAGATCGGGCAGGCACCGGGCCCAACCTGACGGATCTGGGAGTGCATGGGGCAGGTGTAGATCGTACCCTCGGGCACCGGCTCCTGTGTCTGAAGCGCGGTCGGCGCGAGATACTTCTCAGGGTCCGCGTTGAACTTCGTGTGGCATCCGGTGGAACAGAAATAATAGGGGTGGCCGTTATGCGCAGACTCGTGTTCGGTTTTATTGGGATCGACCATCATGCCACAAACCGGGTCGCGCGCGGTCTTGGCGGCGTCGGCCTTGTCGTTGTTCGCGCCATGGCTATGCGGCGCATCAGCGGCATGATTTGCCGTTGCGAGCGCTTCGCGGGTTTCGTCTGCCATTGCACTTGTCCTTATGGTTTTGTTCCGGCTCGGTGTTGAGCCGTCAGCACTGGCGGCACCGGGTTCGGCAATGCGGACCCGGCGCTACCTGTTGCTGCTACTGCGCCGCTTTTCCGCGACGCTGCAGCCACGACTGCAGGCTGGCAACGTCCTTCTCCTGCATTATGATTGCGTTTTCGGCCATCGCGCGAAGTTCCTTATCCTTTGCTTGCGCAACCGCGATCTTCGCCATCGCAATGGCACCGCGATGATGCTCGATCATCTGACGTGCCCAGGTTTCCGAGGCATCGGCACCGACGACCATCATCTTGTGATGCATGGCCATGCCAGCTTCGGCGTAAGGGTTGGCGGGCGTGTTCTTCATCATCGCGCCCATGCCGCGCATCTTTCCGCGATCCATGCCTTTCATTCCGCCAGGGTCCATCATCTGCATCTTGCCATGGTCCATGGCGGGCATTTCCGCGGCGGGCTCGGCAGCCGGGTCATGACCCATGCTGTCGTGGTTCATGCCCGACATTGCGTGGGGGTCCGTTGGTGAGGTGGTCTGGGCTGCGAGCGGTGCAGCGATGAGCAATGCCGCGCACGTGAAATATCTGTGCATCTGGCTGCCTTTTATTGACGATTCCCCGGACGTGAAATGCGCTCGGGGCCGTGCCTTGTTCTGTTCAACGTTTGAGATGGCCGATTGGCGCTCACATTCGCAATGCCGGCGTTCGAGGGTGCCGAGACAAGCGAAAAGCGGAAGGAAAGGCGGCCAACATCTTGAGCGTGAGGTTCAGACAGAGCCGCCGCGCCGCGGTTGCCACACCTGTTTGCGATGTCGCTGTCCCCTAAGGCACGCGTCAGCCGGGAGTGATTGATCGCTGCCACCGACAGCATGGCCGTACTTGACTTACCCGGGGGAGAATAGGCCGGCACCGCCGGATGTTCCTGGCGCAGCCACTCAGGCCGCTGTGAAGGGTAACGTTGGGCGGGGCGATAATTAGTGAGTAGTTTCCGAGCCTGTGGTTCGCACGGGCCGACCTACGTCATGGCCATGATGAGCAACGTCTTTTTCGTTAAGAATCTCGAACTCCACGCGCGCGAGCGCGGTACATGACGTCGTCGCGAGACAAGAGGCCGTTGATGATCGTCGAATCTCAAGATCAGGTGCCGCGTGCGACCCTACTCAAACGGTTTCCCATACCAAGGAATTTTGGCGTTACCGCGGAATCGCGTATCGTCCCCGGCAAGGTCTGGCCAAGCCCGGTTGGCGCCACGCACGTCAAGACGTTCGAAATTTATCGCTTTAATCCGGACTCTGGCGAAAACCCGCGCCTCGACACGTTCGAGGTGGATCTCGATGATTGCGGACCGATGGTTCTCGACGTTCTCATCTGGATCAAGAACACAGTCGATTCGACGCTGACCTTCCGCCGCTCGTGCCGTGAAGGTATCTGCGGTTCGTGTGCCATGAATATAGATGGCACGAACTGGCTCGCGTGCACGCGCTTTGTCTCCGACCTGGCGGTCCCGGCGACGATCTATCCGCTGCCGAGCATGGAGATTATCAAGGATCTCGTACCCGATCTTACGTACCTGTTTGCGCAATATGCGGCAGTTGAACCCTGGCTTAAATCGAGAACACCTGCACCTGAAACCGAGGGGCTGCAATCGCCAGAGGAACGCAGCAAGCTTGACGGTTATACGAGTGCATTCTGTGCTTCTGCTGCACGTCGGGCTGTCCAAGCCATTGGTGGAACGGCGATCGCTTTCTAGGCCCCGCTGTACTGCTGCAGGCTGGGCGCTGGCTCGCTGACAGCCGCGACGAGGCTACAGGTGAGCGGCTCGACGAGCTCGAAGACCCGTTCCGGCTTTATCGGTGCCACACGATTCTCAACTGCACCAGGACCTGCCCGAAGGGACTGAACCCCGGGGAAGCCATTGCGGACATCAAGAAGATGATGATCGAGCGCAGGAGCTGATCGAACTTTGAAATAGGGTCGTGACAGAGCTCCCAGTGGGTGACGGAGAATAGGTTGACCGAAAAGACTGATCCGGAACGAACGACGGTTGCTCCGCGCCGCACGGGGCCCGCGGCGCAGGCGCTGAAAGGCGCTATCGATAGCGGACGCACGGGCGATAAGGTGTCCTTCAGTGACCCTGGCGCCGCTCCGCTCGGAACGGACGACGAGGCCGCAGGCACGCCAGATACAGCGGAGCGCGTCGATCTCGTAATGCGCCAGGAATTGAAAATCGGCTCGAGCATCGACGCGGGATCGGTTGCCAGAGCGTCATCCCGGCGCCGGCCGAGGTCGCCAAATATCCAGATTTACCGCCCTCAACTTACCTCGGCATTGTCCATCCTGAATCGGGACACCGGCATCTTCCTGAGTGCTGGCGCCGTCGCGCTGGTAGTCTGGCTGGTTGCGGCAGCGACGGGGCCGCATGCCTATGGCATCGTCCAGGGCGCCATTACATCATGGGTTGGCCGCATCGCGCTGTTGGCAGCGACGTTCGCGTTCTTCCTGCACCTTTGTGGTGTTATTCGGCACCTCGTCTGGGACACGGTCCACGGTTTCGAGCTGAGAACAATCTACATCTCAGGATGGCTGGTGGTAGCGGCGAGCATGGTTTTTACTGCAGCGGCCTGGCTGCTTAGCCTCTCTATGAAGGCATAGCACTGTGGGCAGGCAAGACAGGCGCTCGCCACTCGCTCGCGCGATCGGGCTCGGCTCCGCCAAGGAGGGCGTCGGTGAATGGTGGGGACAGCGTGTCGCAGCAGTTGCGCTTGTACCCCTAGGTCTATGGTTAGAGGTGGCTCGGCTAATCTGCACAGTCGGCTAAGTGGAGTTTCTGCCTGATGGCGGCCAGGATGGCTGCCGAACAGGAGATCAGATGACGAAGCGAACACGCCGGAACCACAGTCCGGCTTTCAAGGCGAAGGTGGCTT
>JANOOK010000185.1:0-6198 GCA_031421275.1 Sphingomonadaceae bacterium | reverse complement strand
CCGGATCATCGCCTCGCCCGGCGTGCTGCTCGCCGCGCTCCACGCCAGCGGCGCGAACAAGGGCCTGATCTGCCCGGCGCGGCAGGGCGGCGAGGCGACCTGGGCGAAGGGCATCGAGATCGTCGCCGCGCCCGATCTGGTCAGCCTGCTCAATCACCTCAAGGGCACCCAGCGGCTGCCCGTTCCGCAACCGGGCGAGGCCGAGCCATTGCGGCGAAAGGCCGATCTCAAGGACGTCAAGGGTCAGGAAACCGCCAAGCGCGCGCTCGAAATCGCTGCTGCCGGGGGGCACAATCTGCTGATGACCGGGCCGCCCGGTGCGGGCAAATCGCTGCTGGCGAGCTGCCTGCCCGGCATCCTCCCGATGCTGACCGCTGCGGAGGCGCTGGAAGTGTCGATGGTCGCCTCGGTCGCCGGAACGCTGGAAGACGGGCGAATCAGCCGCGCGAGGCCGTTCCGCTCGCCGCACCATTCGGCCTCGATGGCGGCGCTGGTCGGCGGCGGCGCGCGGGCCCGGCCGGGCGAGGTCAGCCTCGCGCATCTGGGCGTGCTGTTCCTCGACGAGCTGCCCGAATTCCAGCGGGGCGCGCTCGACTCGCTGCGCCAGCCGCTCGAGACCGGCGCGGTGACGGTGGCGCGCGCCGCGGTGCACGTCACCTATCCGGCGCGGGTCCAGCTGATCGCCGCGATGAACCCGTGCCGCTGCGGACATCTCGCCGACGCGGCGCTGGCGTGCGCGCGCGCGCCGCGCTGTGCGGCCGATTATCAGGGGCGGGTGTCGGGGCCGCTGTTCGACCGCATCGATTTGCATGTGGACGTCGCCGCGGTGAGCGCCGCCGACCTGACGCTGCCGCCGCCGGCCGAAAACTCGGCGCAGGTCGCGGCGCGGGTGGCGGCGGCACGTGCGGTGCAGACGGCGCGCTATGCCGGGACGAGCGTCCGAACCAACGCCGAAGCCGACGGCAAGCTGCTCGAAACCGTCGCGACGCCCGATGCGGCAGGGCAGAAACTGCTGGCGAACGCGGCGCAGGCGATGCGGCTGTCGGCGCGGGGGTACCACCGGGTGCTCCGCGTCGCGCGGACACTGGCGGATTTAGCCGGGAGTGCGGACGTGGGGCGGATACACATTGCCGAGGCGCTGAGTTATCGTCGGCAGGCACCGGTGAGCTGAACATCGGGAACCAGCACCGTCATCAAGAAATCATGCACGCGGGATAGATGTGACGCCGCCGGGCGTTAGCGCGGCACCTCGATCCAGGAGCCTACCCATGAGCCTCTACGACTTCATCAAGAACGCCGTTACCGGACACGCCGCGCCCGACGGCGTCGCCATCGCCAAGCACGTCGAGAGCCTTGGGCTCAACGTGCAGAACCTCGGCGTCACCGTCAGCAACGGCACCGCGGTCGTCACCGGGCTGGCGACCGACCGGGCCGAGGCGTCGAAGATCGTCATGGCGATCGCCAACACCGACGGTATTACCAAGGTCGACAACCAGATGCGCGTCCCCCTGAGCTCGATCCAGCCGGCCGCGGGTGCGGCCGTGTCGGACGACCACGCCGACGAGGAGAAAGTGCAGTTCGTCACGGTCAAGGCCGGCGACACGCTGTCGGCGATCTCGCAGCGGGTTTACGGCAGCGCGAACAAGTACAACACCATCCTGGAGGCGAACAAGCCGATGCTCAAGGATGCCGACCACATCTATCCGGGGCAGGTGCTGCGGATTCCGGCGGCGGGGTAGGGGCGAGCGCGACTTAGGACGAAAAAGAAGCAATCGCCAACCCGCTTATCCCGAGCGAAGACGAGGGAACGCACAATCTGCGGGCAGGTCCCTCGACTTCGCTCGGGATGAGCGGCTTCTAGATTGGCCAATAAAGCTGGTTCAGCCTACCGCCGCACCATCGCCATCATCGCCGGGTTGCCGTAGCGTACGCCGGCGGTGCCGCCGATCGGCGCGGCGGCACTCAGCTCGGCAACGTCGGCCGCGGTCAGCGCCAGTTCGGCGGCGGCGATGCTGTCCTCCAGCGTGACCCGGCGCTTGCTGCCCGGGATCGGCACGATGTCGGGGCCCTGCGCCAGCAGCCACGCCAGCGCGACCTGCGCCGGGGACGCGCCGTGCCGCGCCGCGACCGCCGTGACGACGCCGACCATTGAGACATTGGCATCGAAGTTCGCGCCTTGGTAGCGCGGGTCGTGACGGCGGTAATCGCCCTCGGGATAGTCCTCCGCACGGCTTACCGCACCGGTCAGGAAACCGCGGCCGAGCGGCGAATAGGGCACGAAGCCGATGCCGAGTTCGCGGCATAGCGGCAGGATGTCGGTCTCGACCTCGCGCTCCCATAGCGAATATTCGGACTGGAGCGCGGTAATCGGATGGACGGCATGCCCGCGGCGCAGGCTCTCGGGGCTGGCTTCGCTCAATCCCAGGAAGCGCACCTTGCCCGCCGCGACCAGCTCGGCCATCGCCCCGACGGTCTCCTCGATCGGCACCGCGGGGTCGACGCGGTGCTGGTAGAATAGATCGATCGTGTCGATGCCGAGCCGCAGCAGGCTGGCGTCGCAGACGGCGCGGACATTCGCCGGGCTGCCGTCGGTGCCGCTGGCGCGCTTGCCGTCGGTGATCCTGAAGCCGAACTTGGTGGCGATCACCAGCCCTTCGCGCTTGCCCTTGAGCTCGCGCCCGAGCAGTTCCTCGTTGCTGAACGGGCCATAGACTTCGGCGGTGTCGAAGAACGTCACCCCCAGTTCGATCGCCCGGTGGATGGTCGCGACCGCCTCATGCGCGTCGACCGCGCCGTACATCGACGGCAGTCCGCTGACGCCGGTCAGCCCCATGCAGCCGAGCCCGAGCGCCGACACGCGCAGATGATTGCCGAGTAGCCGTGTCTGCATCGTGGTGCTCCTTGCCGCGTCCGCGCCGCTGTCGCTACAATGGCCGAAAGCGGAGCGTAGCACACCCATGGCGCGTAAATATTTCGGCACCGACGGCATCCGCGGGCTGACCAACCAGGCTCCGATGACCGCGGCGGTGGCGATGCGCGTCGGCATGGCGGCGGGCGCGAAGTTCCTGCGCGGGGGTCACAAGCACCGCGTGCTGATCGGCAAGGACACGCGGCTGTCGGGCTATATGCTCGAATCCGCGCTCACCGCCGGCTTCACCGCGGTCGGCATGGACGTGGTGCAGGTCGGGCCGATGCCGACGCCCGCGGTCGCCATGCTGACCCGCTCGATGCGCGCCGACCTGGGGGTCATGGTCTCGGCCAGCCACAATCCTTATTACGATAACGGCATCAAGCTGTTCGGCCCCGACGGTTACAAGCTGTCCGACGCCGACGAGGCCGAGATCGAGGCGCTGCTCGACGTCGAGCCGGTGCTCGCCGCGCCGCACGCGATCGGCCGGGCGCGGCGTATCGACGACGCGCAGGGGCGTTATATCCACTTCGCCAAGTCGAGCTTCCCCGACCGCTTGCGGCTCGATGGGTTGAAGGTCGTCGTCGATTGCGCCCACGGGGCGGCGTACAAGGTCGCGCCGATGGCGTTGTGGGAACTGGGGGCTGAGGTCGTGCCGATCGGGGTCAGCCCCGACGGTTTCAACGTCAACGACCGCTGCGGCTCGACGCACCCCGAAATCCTGCAGGAGACCGTCGTCGCCAGCGGCGCGCATATCGGTATCGCGCTCGACGGCGACGCCGACCGGCTGATCGTCGCCGACGAGAACGGCCGGGTCATCGACGGCGATCAGCTGATGGCGCTGATCGCGACGCGCTGGAAGGACAGCGGGCGCTTGAAGGGCGATGCGCTGGTCGCGACGGTGATGTCGAACCTCGGGCTCGAACGCTTCCTGCAGGGCCGCGGCATCGCGCTGCTGCGCGCCAATGTCGGCGACCGCTACGTACTCGAGAGGATGCGGTCGAGCGGCTGCAACGTCGGCGGCGAGCAGTCGGGGCACATCATCCTGCGGGACTTCGCGACGACGGGTGATGGCCTGATGGCGGCGCTGCAGGTGCTGGCAGCACTCGTCGACAGCGGCAAGCCGGCGTCGGAGCTGCTGCACCTGTTCGATCCGCTGCCGCAACTGCTCAAGAACGTGCGCTTCGCGGGCGGTGCGCCGCTCGAGACGCTCGGCGTCCAGCAGAGCATCGCCGAAGGCGAAGCGCGACTGAACGGCACGGGCCGGCTGCTAATCCGCAAGTCGGGGACCGAACCGCTGATCCGGGTGATGGCGGAGGGCGAGGATCTGGGGTTGGTTACCGAGGTGGTGGACGACATCTGCGCGGCGGTGGCGGCGGCGGGTTAGTGCCGGTTGTCATACGCCACAATGGGTATCGTTTTCACTTTTACTCCGACGAAGGAGATCCGCGCGAGCCTGTCCACTTGCATGTCGAGAAGGCCGGTACCGAAGCAAATTCTGGCTGCACCCGTTCGTCACTGTCGTGTACAATAATGGAATACCGACGCGCGACTTGGCGGTGATCACAAGGATAAATCAGCGTGACAGAGATGCTATCGAACGAACTTGGAAAGCCTTCTTTCGCTCCTAAGGCGGTACGTTTCGACGCTGAGCACTTTTGGGTCGACATTGACGATGGGCGGACAATCGGGGTGCCACTCGCCTGGTACCCGCGCTTGGCTGAAGCCACACCTGACGCCCGCCTTGAATACGAAGTCAGTCCAAGAGGCATTCACTGGGACGGCATCGATGAGGATATCTCGCTCGCGGGCCTGCTCGCCGGGCGACGTGACCAGACCGTGCGCCGCCACGCCGCCGCGTGATTCCCCGCATCCTGATCGTCGCCGGTTCGGACTCTGGCGGCGGGGCTGGTATTCAGGCCGACATCAAGACTGTCACCATGCTCGGCGGCTATGCCGCGACCGCGGTCACCGCGATCACCGTGCAGAACACGCTCGGCGTGCAGGCCGTCGAGCTGCTGTCCCCGGCGCTGGTCGCGGCGCAGATGCGTGCGGTGCTGGATGATATCGGGGCGGACGTGGTCAAGCTCGGCATGCTGGGCAGCGCCGAGATCATCGCTGCGGTCGCCGACGTGCTGGATGGCTCGCGCCTGTCGGTCGTGCTCGATCCGGTGATGGTGGCGAAGGGCGGCGCGGCGCTGCTGGCGGACGATGCGGTCGAGGCGATGCTGCGGCGGCTGGTGCCGCTGGCGAGTGTCGTCACCCCGAACACGCCCGAGCTGGCGGCGCTGACCGGGGCTCCGATCGAGGATGAGGCCGACGTCGTGCTGGCGGCGCAGGAGCTGCTCGGGCTCGGCGCGGGCGCGGTGCTGGCGAAGGGCGCGCATCTGGCGGGCGACGAGATTGCCGACTGGCTGGTGACGCCGTCGCTGCAGCACCGTTACGCCAGCCCGCGCATCGACACGCGCCACACGCACGGCACCGGCTGTACATTGGCGTCGGCGCTGGCGACGGGCCTCGCGCAAGGGCTGAGCCTCGTCGAGGCGACGGTGCGCGCGCGCACTTTCGTGCAGGACGCGATCCGCGCCGCGCCGGGGCTGGGCGCGGGCCACGGGCCGCTGGGGTTCAACCATGCCCTGCTATAGCCGCGAGGCCGCCCATGCCGGGCGCGTCGCCGGCGTCGACGAGGCCGGACGCGGACCGTGGGCGGGGCCGGTCGTCGCCGCCGCGGTGGTGCTCGACCCGAAGTGCATTCCCGACGGGCTGAACGATTCGAAGCAGCTGAGCTTCGAGCGCCGCGTCGAGCTGTGGGCGACGCTCGTCGACTGTGCCGAGTTCGGCGTCGGCATCGCCTCGGTTGCGGAGATCGACACGATCAACATCCACTGGGCGACGATGCTGGCGATGGAGCGCGCCGTCGCGGCGCTGGTGCGCGAGCCGCAGCACGTGCTGATCGACGGCAACCGTCGCCCACGCTGGCAGCGCAGTTGCGAGACGATCGTCGCGGGCGACGCGTTGTGCGTGTCGATCGCGGCCGCCAGCATCATCGCCAAGGTGACGCGCGACCGGTTGATGATCGCGCTGGCGGCGCAGCATGACGGTTATCATTGGCACACCAACATGGGCTACGGCACCCGCGACCACGCGCGAGGGCTGGCGGCGCTCGGCGTGACGCCGCACCACCGCCGCAGCTTCGCGCCGGTCGCGGCGCGGTTGGCGAGCGAGTTGGAGCCTGTTCCAATTAGCTTAGGCCAGAGATCGTCACCCCCACGCAGGCGGGGGCCCATACG
>JANOOK010000184.1:0-2047 GCA_031421275.1 Sphingomonadaceae bacterium | reverse complement strand
GACCTCAAATCTCGACCAGTGAGGTCATGGCTCCCGGCCTTCGCCGGGATGACAAAGGGTGGTTGGATGCACCCTATCCGGCTATACAACTGAACTGTAACCGACGGGGAATAACAGTTTGGATCTGATATCGTTGGCGATCGCGATGTTGATGCTCGTCGCCGGGCTGCTCGCCGGGCACTGGCTGACACGGCGGCCGCATGGGGCGGCAATGGCGGCGGCAGCGGCGGCGCACGAGGCAACCGTCGCGGCGCACCAGGCAGCGCTTGCTGAAGCCGCCGCGCTGCGCGACGCCGACGTCATGCACCGGCTCAAACATTCCGAAATCGCCGGGGCGCATGCCCACGCGCAGGCGCGCCTCGCCGAACTGGCGGGCGTCGAAGCCGCCAAGTCCGAGCTGGCCATCCGGCTCGCCGCCGTCGAGGCCGAGCGCACCGAGCGCGACCGCGCGCACGCCGCCGAGGTGGCGCGCACGGCGGCGACCTTCGCCGCGCTCGCCGGGCAGGCGCTCGACGCCGCGCACTTGAAGCTCGCCGAGGCGAACGAGGCGGCACTGGTCCGGCACCGCGAGGCAGCCGGGGCCGGGCTCGAAACCAACCGCGCCGCTTTAGCCGAACTGATCGCGCCGATGCGCGACACGCTGGCGAAATACGAGGTCAAGCTCGACGAGGTCGAGAAGGCGCGGACCGAGAGTTATGGCGGGCTAAAGGAGCAATTGCTCGCGGTGACCACCGGCCAGCAGCGCGTCAGCGACGAGGCGTCGAAGCTCGTTTCGGCGCTGCGGTCGAGCGGCAAGACCAGTGGCAGCTGGGGCGAGCAACAGCTGAAGAACGTCCTCGAAATGGCCGGCTTGCGCGACGGGATCGATTTCGACGTGCAGGCGAGTACGAGCGGCGACGGCGGTGCCAAGCGGCCCGATGCCATCATCAAGCTGCCGGGTGGCCGCCAGCTTATCGTCGACTCGAAATGTTCACTGAATGATTATCTGTCCGCCGCCGAAGCCGATAGCGAAGATGCCCGCCGCGTGGCGCACAAGCGTCATGCAGCGGCAGTCCGTGTGCACGCCAAGGGCCTGAGCGAAAAGGCCTATTGGAAGGATTTCGGTCACGCCGCCGACTTCGTCGTGATGTTCCTGCCCGGCGAAAACTTCCTATCCGCGGCGCTCGAACACGATCTTGGGCTGTGGAGCTGGGCGTCCGATCAGCGCATCCTGCTCGCCGGCCCGACCAACCTGCTGGCGATCGCGAAGATCGTCGCGCTGACCTGGAACCAGGAACGGCAATCGCAGGAATGGCGCGAAATCGGTAAGCTCGGGGCGGAGCTGCACGCCAGCGTCGCCGTGATGACCGAACACGTGCTCGGGCTGGGCAAGAATCTCGGGCAGGCGGTGAACGGCTATAATGCTTTCGTGAGATCGCTGGAGAGCAACGTCCTGCCGAAGGCGCGCCGATTCACCGAGCTCGGCGTCGAAGAGGGCAAGCGCGCCATTGCCCCAGTCGGCTTGATCGAGGCGTCACCCGCGGCCGTCAGCGCGCGCGAACTGCTCGCGGCACCGATTGCGGAAGCAGCGGAATAGCTTGAAATTTACGCCCAATAGGTTAATGACTCGTCAGTCTTTCGAGCCCTCCGCCGTGCTTACGGGAGAGGGTTGGGTGAGGGTCTTACTTTCTTGCTATCGACCCGAAGCAGGAAGGTAGGCAGCAAGGAGATAAGACCCTCACCCAACCCTCTCCCGCAAGGGCGGGAGAGGGCTTAGCGTCGACTTCATCCAAACTGCATCGTCACCCTCGCGAAGGCGGGGGCCCATACACGTCGGTCGTTTGACGCGTATGGGCCCCCGCCTTCGCGGGGGTGACGATGCAGTTTGGATGAAGTGGACGCTAAGCCCTCTCCCGCCCTTGCAGGAGAGGGTTGGGTGTGGGTCTTACTTTCTTGCTATCGCCCCGAAGCTGTATGGTAGGCAGCAAGGATATAAGACCCTCACCCAACCCTCTCCCGCAAGGGCGGGAGAGGGCTTAGCGTCGACTTCATCCAAACTGCATCGTCA
>JANOOK010000183.1:0-16150 GCA_031421275.1 Sphingomonadaceae bacterium | reverse complement strand
TCAATACAACAGCGACATCTACCTCGATATCTACCAGAACCGCACCAACGGCTTCCGCGCGGCCAACCACATCGTCAACGGCAGTTATCGGCAACAGTTCAACGAGCACCTGTCGCTGCTGGTGTACGGCAAGAACCTGTTTGATAAAACTTATATCGGCGCTGCCAACTTTGGCATCGCCGGTGTCGGCGCAACGCGGCTGGTCAACTTCAATCCGCCGCGCACCTTCGGCGTCACCGTCAAGTACGACTTCTAGGGAACGGCAGCGATGCACGACGAGCTTGGCATATCTGTCCTGATGAGCGACGGCGTCGAGGTCTCGGTGCGGATCTACCGCCCCGATGGCCCGGGGCCGTTTCCGACCCTGTTCGCGGCATCGCCGTACCGCTACGATAATGACGACGTGCCGCCGACGATGGTGTTCTTCTGGCACGAAGTCGGGCCGATCCACTGGTATGTCGAACGCGGCTACGCCTATGTCCATCTCGACGTTCGCGGCTCCGGGCGTTCGGGGGGCGAGTTCGGCTTCTTCAATCGTCGCGAACGGCGCGACCTGTACGAAGTGATCGAATGGATCGCGGCGCAGCCGTGGTCGAACGGCAAGATCGGCGGCATCGGCCAGTCCTATTACGCGGCCGCCCAGTGGTGCATGGCAGCAGAGCGCCCGCCGCATTTGACGTGTGTCGCGCCGTTCGATGGCCATATCGATTTCTATCGCGGCTGGTTCTATCCGGGCGGCATCCAGAGCAATTTCGCCGCGGTGTGGTGGAACGGCTCGGTCCGCCTCGCCAACAAGGCACCCGCCAATGGCATCCAGCCCCGGCTGATCGACTATGACCTGGTTTGTGACCTGATGCGGCATGAGACGCGCGATGCGTTCTGGGAGGAACGGGCCATCGACGCGCAGCTCGCCGAGGTCGATATCCCGGTCTATTCCGTCGGTATCTGGATCAAGCGCGACCTTCACCTTGGCGGCAACGTCCGCGGCTATGATCTGGTCAAGGGTCCAAAGAAGCTGTTGTTCTCGGGTGTCCCGACCTTGCCGCAGACCCTCGAGCAGTTCGCCTCGATCGAATTTCACGCCCGTGTGCTGGCACCGTTCTACGACCATTATCTCATGGGTCGCGATACCGACTATCTCGCGCGACCCGAGGTCGAATATTACGTCGGCGGAGCCAATGTTACTGCGAGCGCCGCGACTTGGCCGCCCCCGGGAGTCCGCGCCGAAACCTTATACATGACCGCGGCACCGAGCGGCAGCGTCACCTCGCTCAACGACGGCACGCTAAGCCCGGTAGCGGCAGCCGGCGCAGCGGCGACCTCCTATGCTTACCCCGACGCGCAATGGGCGATCGGCTCGGTGGCGCTGTCGAAGACCGGCCCCGATCCGGTCCGCCGCGTCATCACCTACACCTCGGCGCCGCTGGCGGACGACGTCCTCCTCACCGGTGCTCCCGAGCTTGTGTTGTATATCTCGTCGACGCGTACCGATGCCAATGTCATCGCCAAGCTGGCAGTCCAGCACCCGCAATCACCCGAAGATCGGACCAAGGGCCTGCAGCCGGTTACCCAGACCGTATCGAAAGGCTGGTTACGCGCCTCGCAGCGCGGACTGGCCGCCACAGGCAGCCTGGCAGGCGAAGTCTATCACGCGCACGACCGGCGCGAGTTGCTGGTACCTGGCACGGTATACGAGCTGCAAATTCAGATGACCCATCTCGCGCATCGCTTCCCGGCGGGCAGCCGCATCCGGCTTGAGCTCTGCTGCGCCGACTCGTCGGTCACCGACCTGCAATTCTCGCATATCTATACGCCCGACATGGTCGGCAGCGACACTTACCATCATAGTACCGCGCACGCCTCGCGGCTGCATCTGCCGGTGCTCGAAGGCAGTATAGGTTGAAGCCGAAGGAGGCGTTGTGACGAAAGCGGCTGAAAGCTTCCGCGACACCGCCGGTTCGATCCGGCCCGGCTGGCGTGTCGTGCTCGCCTCGATCTTCGGCCTCGCGCTCGGTCCAAGCGTTATCCTGATGATGTGCTTCGGCGTCTTTGCGCCCGCGCTGGCGGCCGAGTTCGGCTGGGGTATTGGCGCGATCTCGCTCGGCGCGACGATCATCTCGTTGGTGCTTGCTGCGCTGTCGCCGGTTCAAGGGCGGCTCGTCGACCGTTATGGCAGCCGCCGCGTCATTCTCGTTTCGATGCCGCTGTTTGGTCTCGGCATTCTCGCGCTGTCGCAGCTGAGCGGCGATATTCGCGTCTATTACGGCGCGTGCGGATTGGTTGCGCTGCTGGCACTGGGCGTCTGGCCGACGTCGTACATGACGATCGTTTCGACGTGGTTCGACCGGTACCTCGGGCTTGCGCTGGGCAGCGCCAATGTCGGCCCGGGGTTGGGCGGCGCGCTGGTGCCGGTGCTGATCGGCGCGGTGATGACCGCCTACGACTGGCGCACCGCCTATCTCGTCCTTGGACTGTTGGTGCTCGTCGTCGTGCTGCCCGCAGCTTTCATCTGGCTGCGCGAGAACCCGCGCGCGTCGACGCCGCGCGCGCTTGGCGCTGGACCTGCCGGCATGCCGCTGCGTGAAGTCTATCGCGACCGCTCGTTCTGGATGCTTGCCGCCGCGTTCACTGCGCTCGGGGTGCTGAGCAGCGGCATCCTGATCCATCAGGTCAACATCCTGATCGACCACGGCATGACACGCGGCGCCGCGATCGGCCTCCAGTCGGTGCTCGGCGCGGCGTCGATCGTCGGACGTCTGTTCGCGGGGTGGCTGCTCGACCGACTCCACGTCGCGCGACTGATGCTGGCGATGCTCCTCGCGGGGGCGGGGGCGTGTCTGCTCTATGCGTCGCCCACGACCGGCCCGGTGCTGGTTCTCGGCGCGGTGACCTTCGGCTTCATCATCGGTGCCGAGTTCGACGCGCTTGGCTTTGCGATCCGCCGCTATCATGGTCTCGCGGCGTTCGGCTCGGTATTCGGGCTGATCTTTGGCATGTTTTCGGTCGGCGGTGCGATCGGCGCAGCTTTGATGGGGATATTGCGCGACGCCACCGGCGCGTACACCGCCGGGCTGTATATTCTCGCGGCGATGAGTGTCTTCTCGGGCGTCGTTCTGGCCCGACTGGGGCCGTACCGCTTCCGCAACAGCGACGCGCCCGCCGCTGAGCCGATCATCGCCGCAGGTTCGGCGGCAGCATAAGGACGTGATCATGGACGCGATGGCAGAAATCGAGCGCCTCAAGGCCCTGATGCTCAAGAAGGTCTATTTCGTCATGCGCCGCAGGATCGTCGCGCCCGAAAAGCTCGGGCCGGTGATGCTCGATCATTACAACTGGATCATTGGCCTCGAGAAGGCCGGGCAGGTCTTCGCCTCGGGTCCCGTGTCGACACGTGACGGCAAGCCCGGAGTGGGCATGACGATCTTCCGCGCCGCCGATTGGGACGCCGCCGAGGCGATGGCGGCAGCGGACCCTTTCGTCCTGTGCGGCGCGGCCGATTTCACCATCGAGCAATGGCAGCTCAACGAGGGGCGCGTGACGATGAGTTATGACATGTCGGACCAGACGACGCGGTTCGACTGATGCGGCTGGTCAGCATCGACGATGTGCCGGGCGGCTCGCCAGGGGCGCAACTGGCGTCGGGAGAGTATATCCATCTGGCACGCGCGGCGCAGGCGGGAACGGTCGAGGCATGGTTGCCGCGCGACATGAACGGCCTGCTCGACGGTGGCGATGAGGCGCTCGATATCGTCCGGCGCATCGTCGCGCGCGCCGAGGCGGGCGACGCCCGGGACGCGGTGCTTCCCGCGACGACGCGCCTGCTCGCGCCGGTGCCGCGGCCGCGAATGATCGTGGCGGCGGGGCTCGCCTATCGGTCGCACCTTGCCGAAATGTCGGGAACGCCCGCGCCCGCGCAGCCGACCGCTTTCATGAAGGCTCCGGCGTCGATTCTAGCCCCCGGTGTAACACTGAAACTACCGGCACAGGCGGCTCTGCAGGTCGATTACGAGGGCGAGCTGGCTTGCGTCTTCGGGCGTGCCTGCCACCAGGTCGGCGCACGCGAGGCGTTGTCGTATCTTGCGGGCTACATCGTCGCCAACGATCTGTCGGCGCGCGATTGGGTCAAACCGGTCTGGGCGGCGACCGCGCCGTGGGCGGCGCGGCAAACGTGGGAGGTCAACATCATGGGCAAGCAATTGCCCGGCTTCACGCCGCTCGGACCCGTGCTGACGACCGTCGACGAAATTGCCGACCCGTCGATGTTGCGCCTGCAAACCCGGCTCAACGGGGCGGTCATGCAGGATGCGCCGGTCAGCGACCTGATTTTCCAGGTGGCGGAAGTCATCGCTTATTTGTCGCGCTGGTATACCTTCCTGCCGGGCGACGTGTTGCTCACCGGCACGCCCGCGGGTGTCGGCGTGTCACGCGATCCACCCGTCTTCCTCGCTCCCGGAGATCTGATCGAGGTTGAGATCGACCGCATCGGCACGCTGTCGACGCGGATTGCCGCCTCAGCCTGATGGCTGGCGATACGCGTCGATAACCGATTCGAAGATCGCCGGATGACCCTGTACGCCGGCGACGCCGTACTCGCCTGGCTTGTATTCGGCATGTGTCGAACGCCAAGCTTCGGCGCTCTGCCATGTCGCGATATTTATGAAGCGGAAGCTCTGATTGCCGACACCGGTGTTGCGGTGAAGATGCGTTTCGATGAAGCCGGGGTGCTTCGAAAAATGCGCCGTCGTCTCGCGCCAATGACGAAGGAACTCGGCCTCGCTCGCTGCGGGTACGATAAAAACATTGAGCAGCGTGACGGACATGGCCGGCTCCTTCGTCAGGGTTAGCCGAGTGCCTCGACGACCTCGATGATCGCGGCGATATCCTGGTCGTGGCGGTCCTCGCACCGGGCGATATCGTAGATTTCACGGACGCGCTCGAGCACTGGCGTGGCACCGCCGGCACCGCTCGCCTCGGCCAATTCGAGCGCACGGTCGAGGTAGCCGAACATATGTCGGAACGGCCCGCGCCCCGGCACGAACTCGCGCGACAGCATCAGGCCGGCCTTGTTGGCGAAGGTCGTCGAACCCGCCGCGCTGGGCTTTAGAACCTCCACCATCTGCGCCGGATCGAGTCCCGCAGCGCGACCGAGGTTCAGTGCTTCTGCGCCGATCAGATTATGCGCGCACACCATATAATTGGCGATCAGCTTCATCTTCGACGCCGCGCCGAAATCGCCGAGATAAAAATGACTCGCCGAAAACGTGTCGAAGGCGGGCGTGCATCGATCGGCGGCGGTGCGGTCGCCCGAGACAAAGATCACTGCCGTCCGGTTAGCGACCATGAAGGGCAAGCCGCTGACTTCACAGTCGAGCATGACCGCCCCGGTCGCAGCGATGCGTTCGGCTTGAGCGCGCTTATCACTGAGCGGATAGCTGCTGAGTTCGGCAATGACCTGCCCCGGCCGCAGATGCGGCAGCAGCGCGTCGACGCTGGCGGTCAGCGCGCCGACACTTGGCAGGCTGAACAGGATCAGGTCGCTCGCGGCAATTTCGGTGAGCGTTGTCAGTTTACCGCCGGCTTCAACCAGGTCGGGGCGTGGCGTCACATCGTAGCCGTGCACCGTAAAGCCGCCGCGCTGGAGGTTGAGCGCGGCGGGCAGCCCGACATTGCCGAGCCCGACGAAGCCGACCGACGTCACTGCGCCGCGCTCGCTGGAAAGGCGGTGCCGTTCATCAGCTCGATGGCACGCGGCGACGGTCCGCCCGACCCCCAGCTGTTGCCGTTTTCAGGCGTTCGCGCCCACTCCTTGGGAGACCAGTTCTCGGCATCGGCGATCTGCAGGACGTCGCAGGTATATTCGGGAACGAAGCCGGTCGGGTCCTCGAAGTAGCAAAAGATATTGCCGCCGGGGCCGTGGTGGCCGGGACCCCAGATCGGCGGATGGCCGTGGCGCACCATGCGGCTGACGCCGCGCATGACGCGGTCGACATCGCCGCAGTCGATCGCGAAGTGATTGAGGCCGCTGGTTGCAGCGGGCGCGATGCCGACGCAGTGATGCTGCGGCTGGTCGCAGCGCAGGAATGTCAGCAGACCCTTTTCGTATTTGTCCGAAACGGTGAAACCGAGCTTTTCGACATAGAAGGCGATCAGCCGCTCGGGGTTTGTCGAATTCAGGACGACGTGGCTGACGAACAACGGTCCGTCGAAAGTGTCGAGCGGGTGCGAAACATCGACCGCGAACGATAGTTCGGTACCGTCGGGGTCGGCCAATGTGAAGCCGTCCAAGGTATCGGCGACCCACAAACCGCTTGCCTGCGCCGCCGTACGCGCCGCGGCGACATCGGCCGGAAAGCGCATCGCGAAGGTCAGCCCGCCCAGCCCGGCGGCAGTCGCCTGCCGCAGGGTGAGCTGCGGCGCGTTGGTCGGCCCGCCGCCTGCCAGTTGGGCGTGACCGGGCCCCTCCTCGACCAGCGACAGCCCAAACGCCTGCGCATAATAGTCGATCATCGCGCCTAGAAGCGGAGTATCGAGAACGAGTCCGGTAAGCGCGATCGGCGGTTTCATGAACTCAACTCCCGATTTCCAACTGCGTGGCGGCCGCGGGTGTCACAGCCCGAGCACCCGTTCGGCGGTACCATGGAAGAACTTGTCGAGAAACGCATCGCTGAACCCCAGCTCGTGCCACTCCTTGAGCAGGCGCGGGTATGGAATGCTCGGATAGTCGCTGCCGAACATCATCTTGTCCTGCAGGCGCGTGCGCATGTCGCGGACGATCTGCGGCGGCAGGTACTTCGGACCCCAGCCCGACATCTCCCAGAAAACATTGGCCTTGTGCAGCGCGACGACGGTAGTCTCGTCGATCCACGGATAGCCGGGGTGCGCCATGATGATCGTCAAGCCGGGCAGATCGGCGGCAAGCTCATCGATCGCGGCAGGATGCGCGTGCCGCGTCTTCGCACCCATGCCGCCGGGCATTCCCGCGCCCATGCCGGTCATACCGACGTCGATCATTACCGGTACGCCCAGCGCGGCGATCTCCTCGAACAGCGGATAATAGCGCCGGTCGTCAACGCTGAAGTGCTGCATGATCGGGTGAAAGTGAAATCCGATCATGCCGAGATCGCGGATCGCGTGCTTCGCCTCGTCGATCGCCAGCTGCCCCATCGCCGGCTCGACCGCAGCCCATGCCCCGATCATGCAGTCGTGGCGATCGCGCATGCCCGCCACATAGTCATTCGAGCACGGCGGCGTCGCGATCGTCGTCGACAGGTCGAGCGCGACGAGACATGCTTCGATGCCGTTGTCACGGAACTCGGCCGCTACCTCTTCCTCTTCCTTCCACGTCCATTCGCGGTTCCAGTATTTCGCCAGCGCGTCGACATACGGCCCTTGGCAGTCGATCCAGACCTTGGTGTTCGGATAGCAATGGAGGTCGATAACGCGCATGGGCATTCCCTCAGCCATTTGCCCAAACCGGCGGGCGTTTTTCAGCAAAGGCGCGGGGTCCCTCGATCGCATCCCGGCTGCGCTGGCGACGCAGCTCGGCGGGGTAGGCGACCGCCATTGCCCGTTCGAGCGGCAAGCCGAGGCCAGCCATCGCGCATTGCCTGATCGAAGCGATCGACAGCGACGCGCAGGCGACGATGTCGGCGGCCCAGCTGCCGACGGCGGCATCGAGCGCATCGGGATCGACAACCTCGTTGACCAGTCCGAGTGCGAACGCATGTGCCGCATCGATACTGCGCCCGGTCAGCATCAGACCCATTGCAGTCTTGAGCGGCAGCTGACGCGGCAGCCGATGAACCCCGCCCGCAGATGGTATCAGTCCGCGCTTGCCCTCGGGCAGCGCGAAGCTGGCGGTGCTCGACGCGACAATGATATCGCACGCCAGCGCAAGTTCGAAGCCGCCGCCGAGCGCGAGGCCGCCGACGCACGCGATGACCGGCAGCGGATAATCAAAGCGATCGGTCAGCCGTCGTATTTTCAACCAGCGTGCATCGATCGCGGCATGATCAGCATCGTCGTCCGCCAGCTCCTTCAGATCGCGTCCCGCCGAAAAGGCGCGGTCGCCTGATCCGGTCAGCACGACGACGCGTACCTCCGGATCGGCGGCGGCGGCGTCGAGGGCGTCGCTCAACGCCAGATGCGCGTGTGAATCCATTGCGTTCAGCCGCTCGGGACGGTTGATCGTCACGGTCGCGATCGCATCCGTTATCGTGACAAGAACCGGCGCGCTCATCTCACCGCGCCTTGATCGAGGCTTGCAGACGCGCGACAAGGTCGCGAAACGGCGGCTCACCAAGCGAGCGCAGCTGCTCGGCAGTTTCATGCGCGAAGGCTTCGGCATGCGTCGCGGCAGCAGCATGCCGCAGGCTTGCCTTGGTCCGGATGATGAGGTCACGCGGCAGCGCTTCGGTCCGCGCCGTGAGCACATTGACCGCGTCCATCATTGCATCGGGCTCGGCGACCTGCTGTACCAGCCCGATCGCGGCGGCTTCCCCCGCCGCGACCGTGTGCCCGAACAGAAGCAGCCGCGACGCTTCCGCCCAGCCGACGGCGCGGAGCAGCAGCCAGCCGTGGCCGCCGCCGGGATGCAGCCCGATCTTGAGGAAACGCGTATCGAAATGTGCCGCGGTGCTGGCGATCCGGATGTCGCAGGCAAGCGCGAGATTAACCCCCGCGCCGATCGCCGCGCCGTTGATCGCGGCGATCGTCGGCAACGCGCTGTCGGCGACATCGATGAACGACTGGTAGACCGCATGCAACGCATCGGTCGCGCCGTCTGCCGCGGCTTGGAGATCGTCGAGATCGGCTCCCGCGCAGAATGCCGGCCCCGCCCCCGTGATAACGATGGCCTTGATGCCTGAATCGGCATTGGCGGCGGCCACCGCCGCGCTGATTGCCCGGCACAGATCGAGCCGAAGAGCATTTCGGCCAATTGCATCGTCAAGCGTCAGGACCGCCGTCGCGCCAATCTGGCCGACCGCCAGGCTCACGCCGCGACGCCCATGCGCTCGGTAACGATCATCACAAGGTCCTTCTTCGACACCTTGCCGAAGTTGCTCAGTGGGAAATCGGCGAAGCGTTCGATCCGCTCGGGCAATTTGAACTTGGCCAGTTCGAAGGTGGATAAAAACGTCGTCAGTTCGGCAAGCTCGAGACCATATCCGTCGCGCAACACGACACAGGCGCAATTCTTTTCACCCATGACCGGGTCGGGCATCGGTACACAGGCGACGTTGGCGACGGCGGGATGGCGCAGAATCAGCTCTTCGATCTCTTCGGCACTGATCTTTTCCGCGCCGCGATTGATCAGGTCCTTCTTGCGGCCTTCGATCATGTAGTTTCCCGACGGGTGCTGCCGCATCAGATCGCCGCTGCGATAAAAGCCGTCGGGGGTGAAGGCGCGGGCGTTGTGCTCTGGCGCGCGGTAATAGCCGCGGAGCGTGTACGGGCCGCGGCAGCACAGTTCGCCGACTTCGCCCGGCACGACGGGGAGATCATCCTCGCCGAGGATCAGCACCTCATCGTCGGGGCAGATCGTCCGGCCGACAGTTTCCATGCGGACGTCGAGCGGGTCATCGAGCCGGACGAACATCAGCAGCCCTTCCGCCATGCCGAAATTCTCCTGCGTGCGGCAGTTGACGAAGACCCGCTCGGCGCGCCTGCGGACCTCGGGCTGCATGCGCTGGCCGCCGCTCTGAATGACACACACCGACCCAAGGTCATGGTTCATCGCGATCGGGCTTTCGGTCCAGCCGATCAACAATGCGGGAACGACATGGATGTGCGTGACGCCGAAGCGCGCGATCAAGGGAAACACATCCTCGGCGCGCGTCGACGTGTGCAGTACGACCGATGCACCCTTCGACAGGAAGCCCTGAAGGCCAGGGCAGGCGAGCGGCAGATTGTGCCCAAGCGGCAGGACATCGAGAAGAACGCTGTCTTCATCGATGGCGCAGACCGAGGCTGCGAGGACACTGTTGTAAGCGTAATCATTGTGAGTGCGCGGGATCAGCTTGGGGATGCCGGTCGTCCCGCCCGACAGCAGGAACAGCGCCGGGTCGTCGGGCTCGATGACGATCGCGTCGAGGTCGGTCGCGGCACGTGTCGCAGGCCGCTCGATCAACGTGGTGAGCGATACGAAGCCTTCCGGCGCGATGCCGAGAACAATGCCGAGCCGCAGACAGGTCGAAGCCGAGCGGATCCGCTCGACCATGGCGGTATAACTGAAGTCCCGGTGCGCGTCGGGGGTGACGGTGGCGACGGCATCGGCGGTTTCGACGAAGAATGCCATTTCGCGCATGCGGTGCGGCGGCAGCGCCAATACCGGTATCGCGCCGACCTTCTGCAGCGCGAAGTGGAGAATGACGAACTCGACGACGTTGGGCAGCTGGACGACGAGCCGGTCGCGCGGCCTGATGCCGAGGTCGAGCAGATTGAGCGCGAGATTGGTCGATTGTCCGTCGAGTTCGGCATACGTCAACGACTGGACCGGATCACGCAGTGCGACCCGGTTTGCGAAGCGGTCACACCAGCTCTTGAATACCGTGCGCAGGGGCAAGTCGCGCCAATAGCCGCGCTCGCGGTACAACGCGGCATATTCGGGCGGAAAAGGAACGACGCCGTCGATCATGCGCTGTGGCCCGTTCAGTTGACGAAGCTGTAGCCGCCGTCGACGACGATTGTCTGGCCGGTGGTGAAGCCGAACGCCGTCGCCAGGGTGAGCGCTGCCGCACCGACATCCTCGGGGGTCGCGCAGCGCTTTAATGGGGTCGCCTTTGGCACGGCGCTCCATCAGCCGATCATAATTGTCACCGAGCGTCCGCTCCATCCACTCGCCTTCGAGCCAGCCGGGGGCCAGCGCATTGACGCGGATCGACGGACCGAGCGCCCCCGCCAGTGTCTGCGTCATGGAAATGATCGCCGCTTTGCTGGCCGAATATGGCAGCGGCTGAGGCCCCGGACGCAAGCCGACGATGCTCGCCATGTTGATGATGTTGGCGTGGGGCCGCGCGCGCAGCAGCCGTGCCGCGTGCTTGGTGACGAGGAAGGTGCCGCGGACATTGACGGCGAAGACCTTGTCGAAATCATCGACGGACATGGTGTCGAAGCGTGCGGGCGGCACGTCGCTGGTCGTGCCGGCATTGTTCACGAGAAGATCGAGCCGACCGCCGAACACAGTATCGGTGGTCGCGATCATCGCGGCGACGTCGGCCTCGGAACTGACGTCGCCTTGAATGACAACTGTTCCCGAACCGGCGTCACGCGCCAGCCGCTCCGTTTCGCGAGCTTTCGCTTTGCTGCGGTTGTAGTTGATCGCGACATCGAAGCCGCCTTTGGCAAGGCTCAGCACGATCGCCCGGCCGATGCCACTCGCGCCGCCGGTCACCAATGCTGTCGGTCTGCCGATCGCCATGACCCGCCTCGTGATTAACTGATGATCTTTTACGATCATGATCGTTTATAGGCTCAAGGGAGGCCGTTGCAAGAGAATTGATACTCGACGCCGCTGCGTTCCGCGCGCGTTGAGGCTAAGGACGCAACCCGCGCATTGGGAGCGTCATCAGTGCGCGAAGTCGGACCAGCCCCCGGCCGACGTCACCAGGTGTCGAGACACTCCATTCCCGGACGGCTGAGGTGTATACCGCGAAGAGCGTATCGGCTGCCTGAGCCACATCGACGTCATCGGCAATGCGGCCCTCGATGCGAAGGCCCTCCAACCAGCTGGTCAGCTCGCGCCGGGCTTGATTCCGGCGTTCGACGATCAAATCCATATGCGGGTTGCTGACGTAAAACTCCATCTGTTGCAGGACATCCCAGCTCAGTTCGGGGATAGATGCCCAGAACTCGTAAAGATGCGCGAGACCATCGATCAATTCATCCATTGGCGATCGCTTCGACGCCGACGGAGCAAACAGCGGCGGGAGTGCCTTCAGTTCTTCGACGAAAACCATGGCCAGTAATCCGGCCTTGTCGGTCGCGTAGGAGAACACGGTGCCAAAGCCGACATCGGCGCGCTCGGCGACCGCCCTCAATGTGGTAGCGGCATATCCCCGTTCGACGAATAAGCTGCGCGCCGCCGCCCGAATTGCTCGCTCTTTTCCCAGCTTGTTTCGTTCGCGCAAGCCGAACCGCATCGGCTCATCCAGTGCCTTATCGCACGACTTTAAGCTCTTTGGCACCATTCCCTGTCCTCATCGCCATCGCCCTGCGCCGAAAATCAATCTGACCGTTTTCGATCATACACCAGAAATAAAGTGCTTTCGAAAAAGTCTTTTGGCACTAGCCGCGCTGAACCGCGTCGAGGTCTCGCGCTTTATCGAAGCGATCGGCATCGGACCAGCCGACGTCCTTCGACGCGTGCTCAACATGGTGCCGGAACACCGCTTGCAATGAGTCGAACCACAGATCGCGCAAACGCGTCGGTACCGACCGTGCCACCAAGATCGCGTGTCCGACACGCTGGATCGTCGATGACCCGATCGATCGAATGTTCGATCAGGGTCGCGGCTGCGATCAGGCGGTCGTTGCCGTCGCGACGGCCCCGCCATGCGAGCAGCATCGCCGCAGAGAGGATCAGGGAGGTCGGATTGGCGATGTTCTTGCCCGCGATATCGGGAGCTGAGCCATGTTGCGCCTGCGCGACGCAGATTGCATCGCCGGCGTTGATCGATCCAGCTAAGCCGATCCCGCCACAAAGCTCGGACGCTTCGTCGGACAGAATGTCGCCGAACATGTTTGTCGTGACGATGACGTCGAAACGATCGGGAGTCCGCACCAGCAGTGCAGCCGTGGAGTCAACGAGCAAGTCGTCGAGCGTGATATCGGGATAGTCGCGCGCAACGTCGCGGACTTCCCGGAGAAACAGCCCATCCGACATCTTGAGAACATTGGCCTTGTGCACGGCCGTAACTTTTCGCCGTCGCTCGCGGGCCAGCTGAAAGGCGGCGTGCGCGACCCGCCGACAAGCCCTGCTGCTGATCTTGCGAACCGAAAGCGCCGTGTGCTCGTCGGGCATGAATTCGGGTAGGCCAGCGTGCATATTGCGGTCGGCGTAGAACCCCTCGGTACATTCCCGGACGATAATCAGGTCCATCGGCATCCGTAGGATGCTCAACCCGGGACGCGACCGGCACGGGCGGATATTCGCGCCAAGCTCGAATGTGACGCGAATAGCCCCGGACGGATTGATCCCGCCCTGATTTCGGGATGGATACTCCGCATGTGACACCGGACCGAGAATGACCCCGGCGACTTGCGGGATGCGCTGCATCACGTCCTCGGGGCAGGTCGATCCAACAGCGGCGAGGCTGGCAAAACCGATATCCATGCACTCGAATTCGAGACCGAGCGAAAGCTGGGCGTCGACCGCGCCGAGCACGTCGAGCGTTGCCTGGGTGATCTCCGGCCCGATACCGTCGCCGGAAAGCACCAATATTTTCATTTGCCATGGTCCGATGCAGCTGCCGCTATGACACCTAATCGATGTGCATTGGCAGATCAAAGTAGAGGCTGAGTTCAGGTTCGATACAGGTTTCGCGCGCAGGTGAATTCACAACAATAAAGTCGGCTGGCGTCGCAGTCGCAAGAGACCATGGGGGGCTGAATGACTGCATGCCGCAAGCGTCCACCGCGTTTTCGCCTGGCCAAGGTGAGGCTAACTGCCGCCCTGCTCGCTTCCGGCATGGCAGTTCCGGCCTGTGCCGACATCGTGCAAGCGACCGACGCGGGGCAAACCTTGCCCGCGGGGCCGCAGGGTGACTTAAGGCCGCCACAGGCACCGCCCGTCCCCGCTGTTGCAGCGGAAACGGATATCGTGGTCACCGGATCGCGGATCTCGCGACGCGATTATCAATCCGATAGCCCGATCTCGACGATCAACAGCTCGGCGATCGCGGCATCGGGGCAGCCGTCGCTCGATCGGGCGATCGGCGAGCTGCCGCAGTTCGCGGCATCGCAAGGCGCGAGCGAGGTCGGCGACGCGCAGGGCTCGATCGGCTTCTCGGGCGGGCAGTCCTATAGCGATTTACGCGGACTGGGACCAAACCGCTCGCTGGTGCTGCTGGACGGGCGGCGGTTGATGCCGTCGAGTCCTGACGGCGCGATCGATCTGAATACCATTCCCACGGTGCTGATCGACACTGTCGAAATCATCACGGGCGGGGCGTCGGCGGCATATGGCTCGGACGCGGTCGCCGGTGTCGTCAATTTTAAACTGCGGCAGAAATTCAGCGGCATCGAGATCAACTTCCAGCACGGTGCTACGACCAAGGGTGACGGCGCGACCAATCAGGCCAGCGGCGTCCTCGGCGGCAACTTTGCCGAGAACCGCGGTAACGCCATAATTGCTTTCGAATATTCCGACCGTGCCACCATCGACGGCGCGAGCCGACCGTTCTTTGCGAATATCCGTCAGCTCGCCCGTCCGCCCGAGGGCATTATCGGAGCAGGCAACTATGGCGGCGGAGCGCCGACGGTCGCTGCGGTCAACGCCGTGCTCGCCGGCTATGCGGGCACGACGCCGATCGCGGGCACGGGCAAGTACAACGGGGCAATCGGGGTCAATACCGACGGGACCATCTTCACCGACCTCGCGGGCACCAACTGCGTGCAGAACTACAAGGGCGTCGGTACGCTCAAGGGCGTCAACATCAGCGCCAACTGCCGACAGGTGCAGGTTGCGCTCGGCCAGTATTTCGCCGTGCAGGTGCCGCTGACCAAATACAACGTGTTCGGGCGCGCCAGCTATGAGCTGGGCGACCATATCACGGCCTATACCCAGTTCAATTTCATGGAGTCGTCGGCGATCGATCAGACCGGGCCGGGTTCGAGCAAGCCCGCGCTGCCGCTGATCGTGCCGCAGAACAGCCCGTTCGTCACCGGCAACCCCGGCCTGCAAACCATCCTGTCGTCGATCACGCCACCGCCGACCGGTACGATCATCGTGACCAAGCTGCTGAACGCGTTCGGCAACCGCATCGAGACCTTCAAATACGACGTCTGGCAGGCACTGGTCGGGGTCAGGGGCGATCTACCCGGGACGCGCATCAACTACGATGTTTATGCGACGCTGGGACATAGCCAGTTCCTCAACAACGGCTTCGGCGACGCCAGTCGCACCGCGATCACCAGCATCCTGAACGGGACCGCGAATTACACCGGTAACGCAGGCTCGTGCAAAGGCTTCGCCTGGAATCCGCTCGGCAACAATCCGATCTCGGCGGCCTGCGCCGAATACGCCGGCCGCACCGTTCATAGCATCAACACGATGACGCAAAAGGTCGTCGAGGGTTCGCTCGAAGGGGTAGTGTCTCACTTTGAAATCGCTTCGCGCTTTTTGTAGGGGCCGCGCTTCGCCGGAACCTTCGCCGCGTCGATCTTGGCGATGATGTCGTCGTAGCTCCAGAGGCGATTGGTCACGCCAGCCGCCATAGCCGGGCTCACCTTGAGCGTCTTATGGATGCGGCAAAAGTTGTAGAACACGAAGTAGAGCGCCAGCGCGTGAATGTGGTTGTCGAGCTTCTTTGAGAAGGCGTTCGTTAGCCGCGTGAACCGGCGCATCGACATACGCATCGTAAGGTTCTGACGCTCGACGTAGGACGTGCTGACATGGGCGATGTCCGGATTACCCTCGACACGGACCTTCTTGGCGCCGACGCATTCGGCGGGGCTATAGCGGCCCGGCGCGGTGATCGTGGGGCCGTAAATCTTGACGAGCTGGGCGAAATCCACGTCGCCGCCGAATGCTCCCTCCACGGCCTCCAGATATGCCTTATGGCCGTCCGTCGTCAGCTGCACCCGGTTGGCGAGGCGCGAGCGGAGATCGTCCATAAGGATCATTGCGGACTGGCCCGACCGATCGCCGACGAAGAACGAAACGATCATCTTCGTGTCGGCGTCGAGCGCGGTCCACGTCCATACGTCGCCAGCGCCCGCCGGGGCGGCCTTGGCGTCAGCGACGTTCTTTTGCTTCGCATGGCAGAACGACCAGATTTCGTCGCATTGGATGCGCGACGCCTTCACCTTGAACCGGATCACGCGCGACCGCTGGATGGCGATCGCGGCGGAGGTTCAGGCGGCGATGACCGACCAAGTCATCGATGAGGCCTTCACGTCCTGGCATGCCGAGACCTTCGCCCTCGACGGC
>JANOOK010000182.1:0-4332 GCA_031421275.1 Sphingomonadaceae bacterium | reverse complement strand
CGAGTTGGCGAACAGTGCCGTCGCCAGCGGCTGCAACGCCAGGCTGACCCGGAACTTCAGCACCATGTCGGCCTCGGAGCCGTAATCGAGATTGGTCTGGATCGTGCAGGTGCGCTTCATCATGTCGAGCCCGAGCGACCCCACCCGCGGCATCTGGCGCAGCATGATCGCATAGCGGCCCTTGGGCATCACCGGCAGCTCGTCGCGGCGCTTGTCGGGCCAGAAGCCCAGCCCGAGGAAGCCGAGCCCGAGCGCCTCGCCGACCTCGCGGCACTGCTTCAGATGGCGGTTCGACTCGGCGCAGGTCGCGTGGATCGTCTCGAGCGGCGCGCCCGACAGCTCGAACTGCCCGGCGGGTTCAAGGCTGATATTGCCGTCGGGGCCCTTCATCGCGATGACGTTGCCGTCCTCCTCGATCGGCTCCCAGCCGTACGCCTCCATGCCCTTCAACAGATCGCGGATACCGCCGGGCTCGTCGTACGACGGCGCGCGGTGGTCGGCGAGCCGGTAGACGAACTTCTCGTGCTCGGTCCCGATCCGCCAGTCGGCCTTGGGTTTCGACCCCGCCGCAAAGGTCTCGATCATCTGCGCGCGGCCGGTTATTTCAGCCGCGTCGCCGAGGCCCGTCAGGTGATTGCTCATGCGCCGCGTCTAGCGGTGCGGTCGGGGTAGCGCCAGTGCGATCAAGTGGGCCGCGCGGCGTTGCCAAGCTGCCCAGGACTGCCAGCGGCCAGCGCCTGCCACACCGCCAGCGCCGCCACCGCAGCGGTATCGGCGCGCAATATCCGCGGGCCGAGCGACGCGCCGCGCGCGCCCGCGCTCAAAATCGCGGTGCGCTCGTCGGGGGTGAAGCCGCCTTCGGGGCCGATCAGGATCGCCGCGGGCGCGGGCGCGGCGCGGACGATGTCGGCGAGCGGTGCGCCGCCGGTCTCGTCGGCGAAGATCAGCGCGCGCGCCGGATCCCAGCCGGCGAGCAGCGCGGCCAACGCTACCGGCTCGGCGAGTTCGGGCAGCGCGGTGCGCCCGCATTGCTCGGCCGCCTCGATCATGTGCGCACGCAACCGGTCGAGCTTGAGGCGTTCGACGACGGTGCGCTGCGTCAGCACCGGGATCAGTTGCGCGACGCCGAGCTCGCAGGCCTTCTCCGCCACCCAGTCGATCCGCCCGCGCTTCAACGGCGCGATGCACAGCCACACGTCGGGAACGACTTCGCGCGGCCGCAGCTGCGCCGTGACCGCGACGGTGATCAGCTTGCGGGTGGCGGTGGCGATCGTCGCCGCCCACTCGCCGCTGCGGTCGTCGAACAGCCGCACGACGTCGCCGGGGCCGAGCCGCATGACGCCGCCGAGGTAATGGCTGGCGGCGTCGGTGAGCGGGAGGGTCAGGCCGGCGCTGAGCGGGGCGTCGACGAACAGGCGCGGGGTGGTGGCGTGGGCGGGGTCGGTCATCAGGGTGTGATAGCCCCGCAGCAGCGCGGTCGAAAGATGGTATGCAGTCGTTAGCCTTGCGGACGAACGACGGCTTGATCGATCGCTTCGATACACACCGAAGGCGAATCGAAGGCGAGTCGCTGCAACAGAACTTCCTTTGCGTTTTCCTCGACTTGGGCGAAATCTTTATGCGCTAATTGCGCCAGTCCGGCGGCGAACTGCGCGACCAACTCGTCCGGCGTCAGCGGCACCGCGGCGGCGGTGACCGCCTCGGCACGCGCCCGGTCGGCGTGAAACGCGGGCGCATCGTACAGCCGCATCATCGCCAGCAGCATGCCGTTGTTGAAGACCTGGCGCTCGCCGACCTTGCGCCCGCGCTTGATGATCGGCTCGACATAGCCGTGGAAGGCGCGCTCGACCGCCTGCTCGCGAACCTGCAGCATGCACGACGTCAGCGCCGCCGCCCAGCCGTCGCGAAACGCCGCCCCGCCAGCCCGCGCCCGCAGCTTGTACGCCGACTGCATCGAGCGCCCCGCCGCCGCCGCCGCCTTCGCCGGCGACGCGCTGACCGCCAGCTCGTCGAGAAACCGCTGCTGCACCTCGGGCGTCCAGCCATCACGGCGCGGGCGGGTCAGTTTCGGGAGCGGGGTGGTCATCGGCAAATCTGATAACTGATCTGGTTAATTTGTCAAGGTAATTTCGGCTGGTCTGCGGCGCGCGATTGGCGTTGCGATTGTCGGCAGGCGACGACGGGTGTGGGTGGAAAGCGGACTTACTTGGCAGGCGCGAAGGCTTCGTTACCGATCAACCCGAGCGTGAAGCCAGCAATTGTGGTCGCGTTCATAAGGCACGACAACGTTTCCATACCCTTGAGCTGCTGCCGGACCCGTGGACACGAGGTTAAGCTACAACCGCCTGCTTCTCGAAGTCCATGGGGCTGAGATAGCCCATGTCGCATCGATGCCCAATGTCTGCAACTGGGCGTAAGCGGACGTTCCGGGTGCCGGCATCTAATCCGTACACATCTCCAGCCTCACCGCGACATGCCGGGCAGTTGGCGCAGTCCCCCGCCTTCGCTACACCGGCGCCGATGACACCAACTTACCGCAAGCCTGTCGGGATTCTCGGCATGGTGCTCGGCGTGCTGATCTATGCGGGCGTCTGCGCGCGGCTGGTCGCGCCGATCGCCGGGCTGCCCAAGCTGGTGCAGACGCTGATCTATATCGTGCTGGGCCTGGTCTGGATCGCCCCGTTGAAGCCGCTGCTGCTGTGGATGGAGACCGGGCGCTGGCGCGTGCCGCGGTGACCCCTGCTCCCCTCCCTCCCTCAGGGGGGAGCAGACGAGAAGGCGTGGACAATCACTGCCTGCGCGCTAAGGTCCGCGGCAACGTTGGGGAGTGATGAATGCGCCGGACGCTGCCGCTCGAGGAGTATCGCGCGCTGATCGGCAGCGAGGTCGGCGTCTCCGACTGGATCCTCGTCGATCAGGCGCGGATCGACGCGTTCGCCGCGGTCACCGAGGATCACCAGTTCATCCACGTCGACCCGGTCGCCGCCGCGCAGACGCCGTTCGGGACCACCATCGCGCACGGCTATCTGACGCTGTCGCTGTGCTCGGCATTCGGCTATCAGGCGATGCCCGCGATCGCGGGCGCTCGGATGGGCGTCAACTACGGGCTCAACAAGGTGCGCTTCATGGCCCCGGTCAAGTCGGGCAGCCGGGTTCGCGGCCGCTTCACATTGAGCGCCATCGATCCCCGCGGCGACGGCGGCTATCAATCGACCGTGCAGGTGGTGGTCGAAATCGACGGCGAGGCCAAGCCCGCGCTCGCCGCCGAATGGCTGACCCTGACCTATCTCTGATCCAGCATACAAGGACCCCGACCCATGCGTGAAGCCGTCATCGTTTCCACCGCCCGCACCCCGATCGGCCGCGCCTATCGCGGCGCGTTCAACGCCTCGCCGCCGCCGATGCTCGGCGGCCACGCGATCAAGCATGCGGTCGAGCGTGCCGGCATCGACGGGGCCGAAGTCGAGGATGTGGTCTGGGGCGCGGCGCTGCAGCAGGGCGGTCAGGGCTCGAACATCGCGCGACTGGCGCTGCTCCGCGCCGGGCTGCCGGTGACGGTCGCCGGGCAATCGATCGACCGGCAGTGCTCGTCGGGGCTGATGGCGATCGCCACCGCGGCGAAGCAGATCATCGTCGACGGCATGCAGATCGCGGTCGGCGGCGGCCAGGACTCGATCTCGATGGTGCAGACCGACAAGATGCGCGTCGACCCCGATCTCGGCCTCATGAAGATGCATAAGGACATCTACATGCCGATGATCGACACCGCCGAGACGGTCGCCAGGCGCTACGGCATCAGCCGCGACCGGCAGGACGAATATGGCTACCGCTCGCAGATGCGGACCGCCGCCGCGCAGGCCGCCGGGCGCTTCGATGCCGAGATCGTGCCGATGACCGCGTCGATGGGCATGGTCAACAAGGAGACCAAGGAGGTCACCATGCACGAGGTGACGCTGTCGAAGGACGAGGGCAACCGCCCCGAGACGACGCTCGACGGGCTGAAGGGGCTCAAGCCCGTGCGCGTCGGCGGCGTCGTTACCGCCGGCAACGCCTCGCAGCTGTCGGACGGCGCGAGCGCCAGCGTGCTGATGGAAGCGGGCGAAGCGTCGCGCCGCGGGCTGACGCCATTGGGCGCGTACCGCGGCATGGCGGTCGCCGGGCTCGAACCTGACGAGATGGGCATCGGGCCGATCTATGCCATCCCCAAGCTGCTCAAGCTGCATGGGCTGAGCATCGACGACATCGGGCTGTGGGAGCTGAACGAGGCTTTCGCGGTGCAGGTGCTCCACATCGCCGACGTGCTCGGCATCGATCAGGAGATCATGAACGTCA
>JANOOK010000181.1:0-2085 GCA_031421275.1 Sphingomonadaceae bacterium | reverse complement strand
GACACCGTTCGGGCCGATGGTGTCCGGCAGAGCTTCGCCATGACCGATCACGGCGGCTATCTGCAAAGCGCCGACGAGATTCCGGAACCGCATGCCTTCACCGCGACGCTGCAGATCGGAGGCGCGGCTTACCCGGTCGTTTTCGAGGAACACGATCATGGCCATGACGCGAAAGGAGTCGCACACCGCGACAACAACATGCGCGCAGCGGTCGTCCACGTCATTGCCGATGCGGCGATATCGGTGCTGGTCATAATAGGCCTGCTGCTGGCGCGCAGCTTCGGCTGGCTGTGGATGGATCCGCTCGCGGGCATCATCGGCGCGATCGTGATCGCGAGCTGGTCGTACGGTCTGATCCGCGATACCGGTGCTATTCTGCTTGATATGTGCCCCGACCGAAAGGTCGAAGCCGACATCCGGCGTACTGTCGAGGCCGGGGGTGATCGGCTCAGTGACTTGCACCTCTGGCGGCTTGGACCAGGTCACCTCGGTGCCATTGTCGCGGTAGAGACGGCGCTGCCACGCGATGCGACCTTTTACCGAATGCGGCTCGCGCGCTTCCCAACGCTATCACATTTAACTGTCGAAGTGCACCGAGCCAGATAGGCTTGTGTTGATTGGGGCTTTGCAACGTTAGCTAGCTAAATTCTAAACCCATGCGCTACCGTATATCTGTGTCCCAATAATGCACCGATGCCTATGAGTCATCCGCGATCAGAACAAAAGCGGAAAGTGACTATTATTCGGGCTCGACGGGCCGATCGAGAATCAGTGTAAGCGTCCGGCGTAAGACGTTTGCCGTCGAGCTCGTTGCCTACCTTGCTGAACTTCGCGATAGTGGCCGTAATGTCCAGCTATGTGGAAATAGACCCAATCATAAATAAGTGGGTCGCGTCGCTAGGCACAGTGCTTTGTACCGAATGGGCGGATGTACCCGCGAGGTTCTTCTATACTCCCGGCGATCCCCCATTCGAGTGTTTCCAAATTTCCGTAGGTGTCCCTGAAAACGATCGGATATCAGTCCATGCCATGGCGGTGGACACAAATGACGACACTGACGATGAAATGATGCGAACTTGGACGGGATCGGTCGCGGACTGTGATAACATGATAGCCGCCGCGGTCGAGACTGTCAGTACTTGGAAATTGCGCCGCCGGTCTCGGCAGTGGCCAAACTGGCCTGCAGCGCCACGGCCAGCGCCCTCAGCGCGTCGACCTCGGAGGGCAGGTCGAGGGTCGCCAGCGACATGCCGGAATCTACCATGCCGGTGGTCAGAGCCAAGCAAAAAAGCACGCAAAACCGTCGATTTAGACGAGCGTCGGCACCCTCGTCGGCGGCGGTGCCACGGTACGCCGCCAGTCGATTCCTTCGATGAGAAGTGCGAGCTGCGCCGGGCTCAGCACGACCCCGCCGTCGACCAGTGGTGGCCAGACAAACTTGCCCTTCTCGAGGCGCTTGGCGAACAGGCACATGCCCGAGCCGTCCCAATGAATGGCCTTGAAATAATCGGCGCTCTTGCCGCGGAAAAGGAACAGGTGACCGGAGAACGGGTCGGCATCGAACAGCTCGCGGGTCAGTGCCGCCAAGCCGATGAACCCTTTGCGCATGCTGACCGGCTTGCAGGCCACATAGACCTTGGTCCCGGCACTCAGCGCGAGCATGGCGCTTCGTGCAGGGCGCGCAGTACCCGGGCCAGCGCCTTCTCGTTGACATAGCTGTCGACCGACAGCCGCACGCCCGTGTCCAGCTCAATGTCGATCGACCCTGGGCGCGACCGGGATGCGGACGCATCAGGTCTTCAGGTAGCGGGCGCTCGGCTTGCACGCGGCGAGGGACCGACGATGCCGGCGTCGGCGCTGCCGGCACATTCCCGGTCGCGTCCGCGACCTCGCCATAGGCTATGAACTGTAGCGGCTCGCTGGCAATGCTCGCCGACTTCCGGCGCACCGTGCGCCAATGATAGATCAGGCTCTCGGCAAGGTCGTGTCGCTGGGCAACTTCGCGCACCGTCACGCCCGGCTCGTCAGCTTCCGCCAGCACCGCTGTCCGCTCTGACGGGCTATATCGCCGTCGCCGCTCGGTCC
>JANOOK010000180.1:0-12916 GCA_031421275.1 Sphingomonadaceae bacterium | reverse complement strand
ACGTTGCCGCCCTCCTTGAGCATCTTCGCCAGATGCACGCGGTTGCGCTCGCCGCCCGATAGCTGGCCGACCTTCTTCTGCTGGTCGGCACCCTTGAAGTTGAACGCCCCGACATAGGCGCGGCTCAAGACCTCGTTCTTGCCGAAATAGAATTTGTCGGCGCCGTCGGAGACTTCCTCCCAGACATTGTGCGCGGGGTTGAGCGCGTCGCGCGACTGGTCGACATAGCCGAGCTTGACGGTGTCGCCGACGCGGATGCTGCCGCCGTCGGGCTGCTCGACGCCGGTGATCATCTTGAACAGCGTCGTCTTGCCCGCGCCGTTGGGGCCGATGACGCCGACGATACCGCCCGGCGGCAGGCTGAAGCTGAGGTCGTCGATCAGCATGCGGTCGCCGAAGCTCTTGCTCAGCCCCTTGGCCTCGATCACCGTGCTGCCGAGGCGCTCGGGGATCTGGATGAGGATCTGCGCCGTACCGAGCCGCCGGTTGGCCTGCTTCTCGACGAGGTCGTCGAACGCCTTGATGCGCGCCTTCGACTTCGACTGGCGGGCTTTGGGGCTCGAGCGGATCCAGTCGAGCTCGTCCTTGATCGCCTTCTCGCGGCTTTCGTCCTCGCGGCCTTCCTGCGCCATGCGCTTGACCTTGGCTTCGAGCCACGCCGAGTAGTTGCCCTCGAACGGGATGCCCTTGCCGCGGTCGAGTTCGAGCACCCAGCCGACGACGTTGTCGAGAAAATAACGGTCGTGGGTGACGAGGATGACGCAGCCGGCATAGTCCTGCAGGTGCTTCTCGAGCCACGCGACGCTTTCGGCATCGAGGTGGTTGGTCGGCTCGTCGAGCAGCAGGATCTCGGGCTTTTCGAGCAGCAGCTTGCACAATGCGACGCGCCGCTTCTCGCCGCCCGACAGATTCTCGACGCTGGCATCGCCGGGCGGGCAGCGCAGGGCGTCCATGGCGATCTCGAGCTGGTTGTCGAGCGTCCAGCCGTCGACCGCGTCGATCTTCTCCTGCAAATTGCCCATTTCCTCGAGCAGCTTGTCGAAATCGATGTCGTCGGCGGGATCGGCCATCTCGGCCGAGATCGCGTTGAAGCGCTCGACCATGTCGGCGACCGGGCGCACGCCGTCGGTGACGTTCTCGCGCACCGTCTTGGTCGGATCGAGCTGCGGCTCCTGCGCCAGATAGCCGACGCGGGTGTTCTCGGCCGGCCACGCCTCGCCCTGGAATTCCTTGTCGATGCCGGCGATGATCTTGAGCAGGGTCGACTTGCCGGCGCCGTTCGGGCCGATGACGGCGATCTTGGCACCGGGCAGGAAGCTCAGGAACAGGTCCTTGAACACCGGCTTGCCGCCGGGATAGGCCTTGGTCAGGCCCTTCATGACAAAGGCGTATTGATAGGCCACGCTGGCGAACTCCGAAACTGAACCGGAAAGGGGACGCGGCTCTCTAGCCGATGCGGGCGGGATCGCAAAGTGGCGAGGACGCAGCCGTTATAGAAACTGATGCAACTACCGAAAACGCACTGTCGGCGACGTTTACGGAACATGTGCAACGACAAAGTGTTGTTTTACCACAACTAAGGCTGGCCACCCTTGGCCTGTAGGCTCAAATATGACGGATCGAGTCGATCACAAGCAGCCCTGTCTGACCGGCCTGACAGCGCATGACTTCGTACCGTTGTTCGCGCAACTGTCCGCGCCGGCCGCGCTCGCGCCGCTCGACGCCGGGCTGGTGACTTTGGCAGCAACTATGAACTCGCCGCAATTCCGCCGATTGCATCCGACGCGCGGTTGAACGCGACGACATCAGCGTCGAGAATGACGCCGCTGATCCCGGGTTAAGTCGAGGGACGCACGACCCTTTCACTGTATCCCTCGTCTATGCTCGGCATGAGCAGACGTCGTCGTCCTGACCGAAGACCAGGCGAAGATCGACTGTTCAGGCCTCGTTACTTCAGCCGCTGATCGAACCATTGCACAATGCGGGCCTCGCGGTCGTGAACGTTGACCGGCTTGCGCAAATGATGCCCTTCGCCCTCGTAGATGACCAGGCTGGTCGGCACGCCCATCGCTTTCAAGCCGTGCCAGAACTCGACCGACTGCGGCGCCGGGCATTCGACGTCGCGCTCGCCGACATAGATCAGCGTGGGCGTCTTTGCCGCCTTGATCGTGCTGATCGGCGAATCGGCGCGGTAGACTTCGGGGTCGTCGTACGCCGAACCGCCGAAGAACGGGATCATCCACTGGTCGATGCCGTTCTGGCCGTAATAGCTGATCCAGTTGGCGATGCCCGCACCCGCCACCGCGGCCTTGAAGCGCGTCGAATGCGTCACCGTCCACATCGTCATGAAGCCGCCGTAGCTGTGCCCGAAGATGCCGAGTCGCGCGGGGTCGATGGGGGCGGCCTTCAGCACCGCGTCGACGCCGGCCTGGATATCGCGCAGGTCGCCGCCGCCGAAGTCGCGGACGTTGGCGCGGGTGAAGGCTTCGCCTTGTCCATATGATCCGCGCGGGTTGGGCAGGAAGATGGTGTAGCCGTGATCGATCAGCGCGCGGCCAAGCCCGTTCCAGACATAGCTGGGTGTCGTCGCTGCCGACGGCCCGCCATGGACCTCGACGATCATCGCGGATTTGCCCGGCTTCGGGCTGAGCGGACTGATCAACCAGCCTTGCACGGCGCGGCCGTCGCTGGTCCAATTCATCGAGCGCGCGGCGACCAGTGCCGGGTGCCGGGCGTTGCCGGTCGTCACGGCACGCATCGCGACATTGCCGCCGTTCAGCGCGGCGACGTTGATCTCGGGCGGATGCGTGAAGTCGGTGAGCACGCTGGCGATCGTGCTGCCGTTCGCCGCTACCGCGACCTGGCCGTCCTCGGCCGCGCCCGACACCGGCGCGGACCACAAGGTCGTCAGCTGCGCGGCACCGCTGCCAAGCGTGACGCGCGCGATCTCCATCTTGTCGGCAACCAGCCGCGTGACGATCGGCGACGCGCCCGCCCACGATAGCGAGGTCACCGTCGCCTTCGCCCCCGCGGTCAGGTTGCGTGGCACCCCGCCGGCCAGCGGCACCTCGTACAGGTCGCCGCCGATCGAGCCGAAGTCGCTCATCAGTCCGCCGATGAACAGTACGCGGCTGCCGTCGGGGGTGACCCGCGGCATGTCGATCTGATACGACGGTGCCGCGATGGTGCGGACATTGCCCGAGGTGCCATCGACCGCGACGAGCTTGGCAACCCACCAGTTGTTGTCGCCGTTGCCCTTTGCCGCTGTGGCGACGAAGCCACGCCCGTCGGGCGTCCAGCCATATTCGTAGACGAAGGTGTCGGCTGGTGAGACGAAGCGCAGCGCGCTCGCCCCTTCTACGTCGACAACGGCAATGCGCTGCTCGTCGTCGGCTTCGCCGATCTCGCCGACCTGCGCGCGCCCGGCCTCGATTGCACCGATCGCCTTGTGCGCATCCGCGACGACAAGCATTGCAATGCGGCTGCCGTCGGGTGACCAGCGCGGGGTTTGCGCGACGCCGCGAACCGTCGCTAGCGGTTGGACGATTCGCCCTGCTATCCCGTCTGCGTTTGCAAGGGCAAACATCAGGGTAGCGGTGCCGGCAGTGCTATCGGTCGCTACGAAGGCAACCTTGTGGCCGTCGGGTGACCAGCTCACCCCGGCGTAAGTGCAGGTGGCGCAGGGGTCATGCTGCCACTCGGTCGCGCCCGTCTGCGCATTGCGGATCATCACCTTGCCATGCGTCTCGCGGACTGCGGTGTCCTGCACCTCGGCGCTGTCGACGGTCGCCAATCGAGCGCCGTCGGGAGAAAGCGCGAGCGCCTTGTACAACGTCAGCGCCGTCGGCGGCACTGTTTGCGCCGGTGGCATCATCGTTTGCGCCGGTGGCTGGGCCCCGGCGATGCTCGCGAGCGCTGTTGCGGTGACCGCAACCGCTACCGCCAAACCACCGCGCTTGCTCCAACGCCGTGCAACCGATGTCGACATCAACAATCCCCCTCCGCGCCCCATGCACGTCAGCATGGCGCACGTTAACGCGCCGGGCAAGGTCCGTGCCACCGGACCGCGATACATTTACATTGCATTTTGCAGTGGCCAGCCGCTCCATGCGGCGATGACTGATTTTACGCACACGCGGTCGATGTTCCACTTGCCCGAGGGCATTGTCTATCTCGATGGCAACTCCCTGGGGCCCGTGCCCGTGGCCGCCGCCGCGCGGGTGATGACCACCGTCGTCGACGAGTGGGGAGGCCGGCTCATCGGCGGCTGGAACGGCGCTGGCTGGATGGCGCAGCCGCGCCGGCTCGGCGACCGCATCGGCGCGCTGATCGGTGCGCCGGCCGGCACGGTGGTGGTGGGCGACACCTTGTCGATCAAGGTCTACCAGGCCCTCGGCTCGGCACTGGAGCTCAATCCGGGCCGGCGGGTGATCCTCTCGGACAGCGGCAATTTCCCGACCGATCTCTACATGGCCGACGGGCTCCTCCGGTCGCTCGGGCGAGGTTACGAGCTGCGCGTCGTCGCGCCCGAAGCGGTCGCAACCGCGATCGACGACAGCGTCGCGGTGCTGATGCTGACCGAGGTCGATTACCGGACCGGCCGCCTGCACGACATGGCGGCATTGACCCGCGCGGCGCACGCCGCCGGCGCCATCACCGTCTGGGACCTCGCCCATTCAGCCGGCGCGATCCCGGTGGACCTCGTCGGCGCAGACGCTGATTTTGCCGTGGGCTGTACCTATAAGTATCTGAATGGCGGCCCCGGTGCTCCGGCATTCATTTATGCCGCCGAGCGGCATACCGCCACGATCCGCCCGACGCTGTCGGGCTGGCTCGGGCACGCCGCCCCGTTCGCGTTCGATCTCGACTATCGCCCCGGCACCGGCATCGATCGGCTTCGCGTCGGCACGCCGGCCGTGCTGGCGATGGCGGCGCTGGAAGCCGCCCTCGATGTCTGGGACCTCGCCGACATCCACGACGTCCGCGCGCGAGCGATCGAGTTGAGCGAGCTGTTCATTCGCGAGGTCGAGCAGCGATGCCCGGCGCTCACCCTCGGCTCCCCGCGCGATCCGTCGCAGCGCGGCAGCCAGGTGTCGTTCCGGCACCCGGACGCTTATCCGGTAATGCAGGCACTGATCGATCGCGGCGTCGTCGGCGACTTCCGTGCGCCCGACGCGCTCCGCTTCGGCTTCACGCCGCTCTACATCGGTGAAAAGGAGGTGATGGCCGCCGCCACGACCCTGCAACACGTGCTCGACAGCGGTGCGTGGGACGATCCCCGCTACCGCCGGCGCAAAGCCGTCACCTGATCGCAGTCGCGGGGCGCCGTCGGAAGCGCCACCAATAGATCGCGATCAGCACTGAAGAGAATGACCTTCTGCCACTAGGACAATCCGACGACCTGATCAGCAGCGGTCTGATCTGGGCGCCGTGTTATCGTGGAGCGCGGGACAAACCTGTACCGATTAGGTAAAAATCCGGAGTCGGAGGGATTCGAACCCTCGGTACCGGTTACCCAGTACGGCAGTTTAGCAAACTGCTGGTTTCAGCCGCTCACCCACGACTCCGAAGCCGGTTTCCTATGGGGAACGCGGGCGCGGGTCAACTGGCGCTAACGAGGTCGAGCGCGAGGCGGTGCAGCTGTTGAGCAGCGCGCAGCCTTACGCCCGGCCGATGCTCCGATAGTCGATCCCCCGCCGCGCCATCTCGTCGGGGCGATAGACGTTGCGCAGATCGACCAGCACCGGCCTCGCCATGACGCCGCGCACCCGGTCCATGTCGAGCGCGCGGAACGCATCCCACTCGGTGACCAGTACGGCGACGTCGGCTCCGGTGACGCAGTCGTACGGGTCGCGCGCGTAGTCGACGCCGGTCAGCACCAGCTTCGCCTGCTCGACGCCCTCGGGATCGAAGGCGCGGACGCGCGCGCCGGCATCCTGCAGCGCCTGGACGACGGCGATCGCCGGGCTGTCGCGCATGTCGTCGGTGTTGGGCTTGAAGGTCAGCCCGAGCACGGCGACGCTTTTCCCGCGCACCGAGCCGCCGGCAGCGGCGATGACCTTCTTCGCCATCGCGCGCTTGCGCTGGTCGTTGACCGCGGCGACGGTCTCGACGATGCGCACCGGCGCGCCATAATCCTGCGCCGTCTTGATCAGCGCCAGCGTGTCCTTGGGGAAGCACGAGCCGCCATAGCCCGGCCCGGCGTGGAGGAACTTGGCGCCGATGCGGTTGTCGAGGCCGATGCCGCGCGCGACGTCCTGAACGTCGGCCCCGACCGCCTCGCACAGATCGGCGATCTCGTTGATGAAGGTGATCTTGGTCGCGAGAAAGGCGTTCGCGGCGTATTTGATCAGCTCGGCGGTGCGCCGCGCGGTGAACAGCAGCGGCGAGGCGTTGAGGAACAGCGGGCGGTACAGCTCGGTCATGACCTGGCGGGCGCGCGCGTCTTCGGTACCGATGACGATGCGGTCGGGGCGCTTGAAGTCGCCGATCGCCGCGCCCTCGCGCAGGAACTCGGGGTTCGAGACGACGGCGAATTCGGCTTGCGCGCGGGCTTCGCGAGTACGGTCCTCGGAGATGATGCGCTCGACCTCGTCGCCGGTGCCGACGGGGACGGTCGACTTCATGACGATCACCGCATAGCCGGTCAGCGCGGCGGCGACGCTGCGCGCGGCGGCATAGACGAAGCTGAGGTCGGCATGGCCGTCGCCGCGGCGCGACGGGGTGCCGACCGCGATGAACACGGCTTCGGCCCCGCGCACCCCGGCCGTCAGATCGCCGGTGAAGGTCAGCCGTCCCGCCCGGACGTTCGCGGCGACCAGCTCGGGCAGGCCGGGCTCGAAGATCGGCATGACCCCGGCGCGCAGCTGCTCGATCTTGGCGCTGTCGGTGTCGACGCAGACGACGTCGTGGCCGAAATCGGCGAAGCAGGCTCCGGAGACCAGCCCGACATAGCCCGCCCCGATCATCGCCACGCGCATCCGCTACTCCCGCTGTTCACCGTCAGCGGGGGCGGTAGCATGACGGCGACGGGCGGCCAAATCAGCTGATACGCCGCACAGGCTTGACAGATGTGCCACTTAGGTTAGTACCTCGTTCCCGCTGGTCATCGGACCGGAAGTGCGTTTGTGCCTGGGAGGTGCGTCAGTTAGCACAGCTCGGGAGGCTGGAAGGTTCCTCGGGCTGTTTCGATAAACATTTGTGATTGCTCGATATATTGCTCTTGAGTGAGGAACTTTCCAGCCGTCTGCTGCGACCCGGTTGGGCCGGACAGGGCAGTCATGGCGAGTCGCCGTAGACTTTGATCGCCATCCCCGGCATGGAAGCCACGGGGCGTCGTGGCGAGCGAGGGTCGGGCGATGCGTAAACTTATCAGGATCATAGCGCTTGGCGCCGTAATCGCGGCTGGCCCGCTAGCGGCGCAGGTTTCCGACCGGACGCCGCTGCCACTGCAGACGATCGCGCCGGCACCGGCGACGTCGGCCCCGCCGGCCGGACCAGCGGCAACATCACCGGCCGAAGCCGCACCGGCGACCGCGGGGCAAGCCACCGGCACGGCCGCCGCACCTCCGGCCAGCACGGTGGCGCAGGCCACCGCGGCGGCTGCCGACACCTATGACCAGCAGGATATCATCACCGCCGCCGACGGCGCGTTCGGCAAGGGTGCCGCGAGCGCCGCCAAGCTCGTCGAGCGCATCTTCAAGGAGCGGGGGCGACCCAACGGCTACATCGTCGGGCGCGAAGTGTCGGGGGCGTTCTTCGCCGGGTTGCGCTATGGCAGCGGCACACTGTTCCACAAGGTCGAGGGGCAGATCCCGGTATACTGGACCGGACCGTCGCTCGGTTTCGACGTCGGCGGCGATGGCTCGAAGGTGTTTACCTTGGTCTACAACCTCGACGACACCGCCGACATGTTCCGGCGCTATCCCGGGGCGGAGGGCAACGCCTATCTTGTCGGCGGCTTCACCGCGACCTACCATCAACGCGACAACGTCGTGCTGGTGCCCATCAAGCTCGGCGTCGGCTGGCGCATCGGGGTCAGTGCGGGCTGGCTGAACTTTACCCGCAAGTCGCGGCTGCTGCCATTCTGATGCCGGTCGCGCACCTCGACGACCGGGCGGTACTGCGCATCGGCGGCGCGGAGGCGCGGGCGTACCTGCAGGACCTGCTGACCAATGATATGACCACGCTTGCTCCCGGCCGGTCACTATGGGCGGGGCTGCTGACTGCCCAAGGCAAAGTGCTGTTCGACATGATCCTGCACGACGACGGCGATACGGTGCTCGCCGACGTGCTGGCGACGTCGGCCGAGGCGCTCGCCAAGCGACTGACGATGTACAAGCTGCGGCGCGCGGTGACGATCGAGGTTAGTCGGGCGCGGGTGTTTGCGGCGTGGCGTGAGACGGCGGGGCGGGCGAGCGACCCGCGGCTGGCGGCGTTGGGGGAGCGGTGGACCGGACCCGCGGCCGTGGAGAGCGCAACCGCTGCCGCCTACCACGCCCACCGCCTGGCGCTCGGCGTCCCCGACAGCATCGACCTGCTGCCCGACCGGCTGATGTGGCTCGAAGCCAACGCCGTCGAGCTGCACGGCGTCAGCTTCACCAAGGGCTGCTATGTCGGACAGGAGAATACCGCGCGGATGCACCACCGCGACCGCCTGCGCAAACGCCTGCTGCCGGTGCGCTTCGACGGTCCGGCCGCGACCGGGGATCAGCTCATGGCGGGCAACATCGCGGCGGGTGAACTCCGCAGCCATGCCGATGGCCGCGGCATCGCCTATCTCAAGCTGGAACCGGTCGAGGCCGCAGCTCCGCTGACGCTCAACGGCGCACCGCTGCAGGTGATCTGGCCCGACTGGCTGCCGGCTTTGCCCCCGCCATCACCGGCGACGCCCGCTTGAGCGGTCCGCCGCTCGTCAAGCCGGGCGTGCTCGCCGCCGCGCCGCACAATGCGGCGCGACTGGTCGACCATACCTTCGACTGGTTGCGCACCGACAGCGTCACCGCCAGCATCGCGATCGGTTCGGGCTTGGCGCTGTACCTCGTGCTGGTGACGCTGCGCTTCGGGGTCAAGCGCGCGCTGCGCTACGGTCAGGGTCCGACGCCGCTGCCGATCACCAGCTGGCGCGGCTTCGCCTTGCGCATGGTCGGCAGCACCCGCGGCTTCTTCCTCGGCGCGCTCGCGGCGGAGGCGGTGGCGAACACCATTGCCGCGCCCGGCACGCTGCGGCACGCCATCGGCGTCGTCTTCACCATCGCCGCCGCGATCCAAGGCGCGGTCTGGGTTCGCGAGCTGATCCTGTCGCTGGTCGAGCGCCGCGCCGCAACCGGCGAGGGTGAGTCCGGGATCACCAGCGCGCTCGGGATCATCCGGGTGCTGGTCAACTTCGTCGTGTGGGCGCTGGCGCTCATCCTCGTGCTCGACAATCTCGGCGTCAACGTCACCGCGCTGGTGGCGGGGCTGGGCGTCGGCGGCATCGCCATCGGGCTGGCGGCGCAGGGTATCTTCGCGGACCTGTTCGCGGCGCTGGCCATCCTGTTCGACCGGCCGTTCCGCGCCGGCGACACCATCCAGTTTGGCGCGACCACCGGCACCGTCGAGGCGATCGGGCTCAAGACCACGCGCATCCGCGCGCTGTCGGGCGAGCAGGTGATCATCGCCAACACCAAGCTGCTCGACCAGCAGATCGCCAACCTGCGCCGCATCGAGCAGCGCCGCGTCATTCAGACTCTTCATCTATCGCTCGACACCCCGGCGGCAGACCTCGCGCGGGTTCCCGACATGGCGGCGGCGATCATCGGCGCGACCGAACATGCCCGCTTCGACCGCGCGCACGTCTCGGCGCTGACGCTCGACGCGGTCGAGGTCGAGCTGGTCTATTTCACCACCGTCGCCGACTATGCCGTGATGATGGACGCGCGCCAGTCGCTGCTACTCGGCATGCTCGAAGCGTTGTCCGAGGCCGGCATCGAACTCGCCGAGCGGCTGCCGGTCGTAGGCGCGCCGCGTCAGCGCGATACCGCCAAGCGCCGGGAGCAGCCAGACCAGCCGAGCCTGATAGCGCGCGAACGGCCCTGACAGCACGCCGGTGATCCCGGCGTTGAAGAACACCGCGGCGATGATCAGCGCCGCCAGCGCCAGCAGCCGCTGCGTCTCCGGATCGCGCCGTCGCAGCAGCGGCGCGAGCGCCACACCGGTCGCGACCAGCGACGCGAGCGCGATGCTGCCGTGCCACCACGCCGATACCGCCGGGGTCAACCGCAGCGCACACTGATCGCCGCGCCGTCCGCAATGCGCCACCGCCATGATCATGTCGGGCAGGTATGTCTTCGCCCAATAATCGTCGGTCATATAATAATGCGGGTTGCGTACCGGATCGTCGACCTTGACCAGCAGCAGCTGCTTCCACCAGTTCGCCGCCGAGGCTTTAAGCTGGCCCAGCGGATCGTACAGCAAGGTCCCGATGACGAAACGCGGCTCCTCGAGTTCGAGCTGCACCCGCGTCGCATAGTTGGCGATCAGGAACACGCCGGTGGTCGGCAGGTCGGACCATAATATGTCCTCGCTGTCGTCGAGCGGCAGCTGGCGGAAGCGGCACAGCGCGTACTTCTCACCCGTCGCACAGGCATTCCGGAGGTAATCGCGCCCCGGCCCGTCGGCGAGCATGCGCGCCATCAGGAACGGCTGGTGCCGCAGTTTCTCGCCCGTCTGCGCCTGCACGACGAGGCCGTAGGCGGAGTTGATCGCGATCGCTGCAATGATGGTCCCGCCGACCACGCCGAGCCGCAGCGCCGCTGGCCGCCAGCCCGCGCGGAGCCACCACAACAGCCCGGCGCCGATCGGTATCAGCACGATCGCCAGCAGCTGATGCGAGGTGTGCACCACCAGCGCGAACACCAGCAGCAGCGCCACACCCCAGCGCTCGCCGCGCGCCAGTTCGCGCCAGTACAGCGTCAGCAGCGCGACACACGCGACGCCGACCCCGGCGAACACATCGGGCATGGCGAAGCCGGCGAAGAACGGCAGCGTCGAGCCTGCCGCCAGCGCCGCCATCATCAGCAGATAGGCGCGCGGCCGGGCCCGCGGCACCGCGCTACGCAACAGGAGCAGCAGCGACCACGCCGCAGCCGCGCCTTGCACCGCCGCCATCAGCCATAGCGTGCCAGCGCTCTCCAGCCCGTATAGAAACAGACTATAGCTCGTCGATCGCGCCGACATCTGGGTGCGGCTAAGCTCGGCATCGATCGCCGCCTGTTCCTTGTCGGCAGCACTGCGCGTGTCGGGATCGGGGGCGATCCCGAACCAGTGGACCTTCGCCGCCTGCCACAGTTCGACCCCTTGTGAGTAATAGTCATCGGTGTCAGTGAACACCGTCGGCATCCGGTCGACCAAGATCGCGAGCAGCAGCAGCGCAGTTCCCGCCAGCGTCAGCCAAAGGGCGCGCCAGCTTCCGGCGAGCGGACTCATATCCCGCCGGCATCCTCGATCGACAGCAGGCTCGCGTTACCACCGGCGCTGGTGGTGTCGACCGAGACGGCGCGCTCGGTCGCAAACCGCAGCAGGTAATGCGGCCCGCCCGCCTTGAACCCGGTGCCCGACCGCCCCTCGCCGCCGAACGGCTGGCTGCCGACCACCGCGCCGATCATCGCGCGATTGATGTACAGATTGCCGACCCGCGCCAGCGCCGTGACGCGCTCGGCCGTGGACGCAATGCGGCTGTGCAGGCCCATCGTCAGCCCGTAGCCGGTGGCATTTATCGCCGCGATTGTCGCATCGAGTTCGCCGGCGTTCCAGGTGACGACGTGCAGCAGCGGCCCGAACCACTCGGTCGCCAGGTCGGCGATGCGCTCGAGCTTGATGACGGTCGGCGCGACGAAGTTACCCGTCGCCGGCGCACTGATCGTATGTACCCAGCGACTGCGTACCGACCTGCGGTAAGCGTCGAGCCGGTCGTATGCCGCCACGTCGATCACCGGCCCGACGTCGCTGCGCGGATCGGCGGGATCGCCGACGACCAGCGTGTCCATCGCTCCCGCCAACATCTTGAGGATATTCGGCGCGACATCCTCCTGCAGCACCAGCAGCCGCAGCGCCGAGCAGCGCTGCCCCGCCGAGCGGAACGCGCTGGTGACCACGTCGACGACGACCTGCTCGGGCAACGCGGTCGAATCGACGATCATCGCGTTCAGCCCGCCGGTCTCGGCGATCAACGGCACCAGCGGGCGGCTTTCGTCGTCGAGCAGCGACCGCGCGATCGCGCGCGCTGTCGCGGTCGAGCCGGTGAACGCGACGCCCATGACCCGCGCGTCGCCGGTCAGCGCCGCGCCAACGTCCGCGCCGCCGGTGACCAGCTGCAGCACCTCGCGCGGGACACCCGCCGCATGCGCGAGCCCGACCGCATAGGCCGCAATGCGCGGCGTCTGCGGCGCGGGCTTGGCGACGACGCTGTTGCCCGCGACTAGCGCGGCGGCGACTTGGCCCGTGAAAATCGCCAGCGGGAAGTTCCACGGCGCGATGCACGCGAACACCCCCCTGCCCGCCAGTCGCAGCTCGTTGCGCTCGCCGGTCGGCCCGGGCAGCGTCTGCGGCTCGAACTGCCGCCGCGCCTCGACCGCGTAATAGCGGCAGAAATCGACGGCCTCGCGTACCTCGGCGAGCGCGTCGGGGATCGTCTTGCGAGCTTCGTCGACGCAAAGCGCCATCAGCTCGTCGCGGTGCGCTTCGAGCGCCTCGGCGAGGCGGTCGAGGCAGGCGGCGCGGACGGCGACGGGGGTGGCGTCCCAGGCGGGGTATGCGGCGTGGGCGATGGTGATGGCAGCGGCGGCGGCGGCGATCGAACCTGTGTCCGTCCCGTGATGATTATTGTCACCCCGGCGAAGGCCGGGGCCCATGTTCTCCGATCGTCCGTGTTCATGGG
>JANOOK010000179.1:0-15022 GCA_031421275.1 Sphingomonadaceae bacterium | reverse complement strand
TAATGCAGGACGTCGTTTCCCGCTCCCCGGCCGATGGGGAAGGCGAATCGAAGGCGATTGACTGCAACATCATATCCTGAACGATAACAGCAGCTTGGATATTTTCTTTACGCCCTAAATCCAACACTGAAACCGGGCCGTCGGCGACGATTTCAGTTTGGTTGGGAGCTTCGCCGCTGGTGTCGTCACGGACTGGTGACGCCCGCGTGCTGCTGGTGTGATAAGCGTCGTGCAGGAGCAAAGCCGTCATTAGGCCAGCAATAACCAATATGGCTTGTTTTTTAAGCTGATCTGTCGGTGCGGGATCGGTTCATAATGGGTTGTCGATGCGATGCGATGGTATTCAGTCCGGTCGGTCGCTTCCGGCCATGATCGTTGATTGCAGTTAGACCTGAGTAGCATCGGCATGATCTGTCGCCCCCGCGCAAGCTGGGGCCGACCTTCGATCGAGCGGCAGCCCTGCCCGACGATGGACCCCGGCTGCCGCTGGGGCAGCGGATGAACGCTGAGGCTTCAGCCTAACCGCATCGAAGTCTAGCCGGCGATCAGAAGAGTCTCTGCTCTCCTGATCGCCACCCACGATTGATTGTTAGAACTTCGCTTCGACCCCGGCGTACATGAAGCGCCCACGATTGTCGTAGATGCCGCTGCCGCCGCCGATGCCCGACAGACCATAAGGCGGCAGCTTGCCTCCGATGTTATCGACCCCAAGATAGAAGTTGAACCGCTTGTCGATGTCGATCGATCCACGAAGATCATGGTAGGCGATGACCGGGTAACGGGTGACATTGGCGTAATAAGGGTGCGCCGGAGGGTTGCCGTTGATCGAATAATAATTCGCGTAAATGTCGACATACTGCTGGCCGATCCAGCGCAATGTGTAGCCGAACGTCACCGGTCCGTGCTTGAAGCTCGAAATAAGCCTGAACCGGTCGATCGGTGTGCCGAGCGTACCGCGCACCCGAGTGGCCTCGCTTGGCGTCACTGGATTCAGGAAATCGTCGCGCTGGAGCACATGGGTATAGTTCACGCGTGCCGAGACAGAGCCGATATTGCCGAAATCACGATTGTAAGCAATCTCGGCATCGATGCCGCTGGCACGGAGTTGGGCAAAGTTGAGAGACGACGCTAAGAGCGATCCTTCAAGAATTTGGAAGGGAATTTCAAGCTTCGGTCCAACTGGCGCGGTATTCCGCTGAAATAGCGCGCAATAAGGATTGCTCAGGCTTGAACTATCGTAACATTGGTCGAGGATGGTTTGAGCGTCTAGCGAGGAAATGACATTCTTTACCTTGATTTTATAGTAGTCGATCGAGGCCGACAAACCAGGTATCCAGTGCGGCTGCAGTACAACACCGTAAGTATATGAGTCGGACTTCTCAGCTCCGAGATTTGGGTTGCCGCCGCTCTTGATTTCCAACGAATTGGAATAAGGGAAGTTGTAACCCGCTGGACGTCCGGCAGCCGCGCAATTCGACTGGCGATTAGCCGGTTTGGGGCCCTTGTCGAGGTTGTCGGCCGCGCAGGGGTCGACAACCGTCGCAAAGTTCTGCCCATTGGGCGTGTATAGCTCGCCGAGATTTGGTGCTCTGACCGCACGCGCATAGTTGGCACGGAAGTGGATGTCCTGAATCGGATACCAGTCGCCGCCAAAATTATAGGTATACACGGTCTTGGCGCGAGTGTTGTAGCTAGAAACCCGGCCTGCCGCGCTCAACGTCAGATCCTTCAGCAGGAACACGTCTTTCACAAGCGGCACAAGCAACTCGCCGAAGGCCTCTTTAACTGCGAGCCCAGGCGCGGTGAAAGTCGGAATTGCATTATAGAACGTGTAACCTTGCTCGACGAGTGGGTCCTGTTTGAAAAAGTTCGTCTCGCGACGATACTCGCCGCCGATCGAGAAGCCGATCGGACCGCCGGGTAGCGTGAAAAGCTGACCCAGATTGCCCGAGATGAAGCCGTTGACATCGAACTGGGTGATCTTGCCGACCGACGTCGTATCCTGCAGAATGTAATTGCGCTGTGCACCGTTGAATTGACCGCCGAAGACGTTGACCGGGACGCATCCGGCAATATCTGCGGCGAGGACGGCGGGGTTGCCGCCAAGGTCCGTGCCGCCTGCGGTCGGGTCCACCTGACTGCGGCAGACGATCTGCCCCGCGGCGTTGCGCACGGGGTCGTTGGCAAGCAGGAAGCGCTGCTGGTTCAAGTTGCCGAGGATCGTCGTGCGCTCCTTGAACGTCCCATAATTAGCGGAAACTTCATACTTCCAGTCGGTGTTGAACTCACCGCGAAAACCGACCACGGCGCGGAGCGTATCCCGGTTGGACGATTCCTGGCGGATACCGAGGCCGAGAAAAGATTCGCGGACGCTGAATGTCGTTGCGTCGGTGATCTTACGCGTCGGGTTCGCCAGCAGCAGATTGGTCGTAATTACGCTGCGGGCTTGCGCCGTCAGAAACGGGTTGTCGAGCCGCAGCTTTTCACGATCATCGCCCAGCGTGGTTCCGGTGATGAAGGCCGGCCCATTCGAGCCCGAGCCGAGCACGTGCGTATGCGACCACGTCGCTTCGACAAACGGCTCGAAGATATCACTGAAGCGATAATGCGCGGTAAGATTGACGTTGATGCGGTCGAGCTGTGGCTCGAGCTGAAACTGCTGTCCACTACGGAAATTTTCACCATTACCACCGATGAACGAGCCGTTAGGGCCGAAACCAATGCGTTGGCCGGTTAGCGGGATCAGATTACCGTCGGGTGTAAAGGTATAAGGAACGAAATAAGGCACGCCGTTCGGGCCGATGCCGGCATTGTAGCGAGTGTTGCCGCCGAACCGGATGACGCCGGTGTTGTTGAAGGATGCACTGCGGACGTCATTAAAGAACAAGCGCTCCGGATTGGCCGCCGTCGCACTCGCGGCCGGCAATACCTGGATAAACGCCGACTGGCTGGCGAGCGCAGGACGTTCCGATGCGAAAAACTGGTTTTGATGCGCGAATTCGGCGTTGACCGCGATGTTACCGCGGTTATCGCCGAAGTTCTTGCCGCCGAGCACGCTGACGAACTCTGCGCCGGCATCGCCGTAGCTGCTCAGGCCGCCCTGGCCACGAATCTGCAAGCCGTCGAACTTGTCTTTCAGGATGAAGTTGAGAACGCCCGAGATCGCATCCGACCCGTACACCGCCGAATTGCCGCCGGTGACGATGTCGATACGTTCGATCAGGTCGGTCGGGATCGTATTGATGTCGACCGAGACGCCGTTGTTCAGGATGTCGCTCGCCACATGCCTGCGGCCATTGACCAGCACCAGTGTACGCTGCGTCCCCAAATTGCGCAGGTCGACGAGGTTGAGGCCCGAGGTGCCGAGAAAGCGTGTCGAGTTCGACTGGCTGAACGTCGAGGCGAGCTGCGGCAATTGGTTGAGCTGATCGCCGACCGAAATCTGGCCGGTCTCGAACAGTTCGGCCCCGGAGATGCTGGTGACGGGCGTCGTCGACTGTAGATTGGGCCGCGTGATGCGCGAGCCCGTCACGACGATTTCACCTGGGCCGGCGTCGCTATCCGGCTGCGCTGCAGACGAGGGATCGGCGTTGGTCGAGGTCACGTTCGTCACTGTCGCGCCCGGCATCTGCGCCAGCGCGGCAACCGAGTAGAAGGCCAAAGGCACGAGCGCGCTGGCAGCAAGAAGCTTGGCCGTATTCATTGAATATTCACTCCAGTCGGTACCGAACCGTTTCGATTCGGACAGAAGCACGCCGGCTCTATGCTCGCAACAGTCCGGGGCGGACGTCGTGCAGTTAGTCCGGATATGTAGCAAAACAGCAACAAGTAGGACTATCTCGGATAGACGCCCAGTTTTCCGTACTACCTCACTGACACGCCAGGCACTCGTCGTAATCCTTGACGTCGACCTCGATCACGGGAGCTAGCGCCGTGTTGTCGGCCTCGACGCCGCCGGCGAAACCGGCGCGCTGGATGCTCTTCGAGCGCAGGTAATAGAGCGACTTGATGCCGAGCTCCCAGGCGCGGAAGTGGAGCATCAGCAGATCCCATTTCTCGACGTCGGCGGGGATGAACAGGTTGAGGCTTTGCGCCTGGTCGATATAGGGCGTGCGGTCGCCGGCCAGCTCGAGCAGCCAGCGCTGGTCGATCTCGAACGCGGTGCGGTATACCGCTTTCTCGTCGGGCGTCAGGAAATCGAGGTGCTGGACCGAGCCGCCTTGCTCGAGGATGCTCATCCAGACGCCCTCGCTGTTCTTCGACTTCGCCGCGAGCAGCTTTTCGAGATACGGATTGCGGATCGAGAAGCTGCCCGACAGCGTCTTGTGGGTGTAGATGTTCGCCGGGATCGGCTCGACGCAGGCCGAGGTGCCGCCGGTGATGATGCTGATGCTGGCGGTCGGCGCGATCGCCATCTTGCAGCTGAAGCGCTCCATGACGCCCATGTCGGCGGCGTCGGGGCAGGGGCCGCGCTCGTTGGCGAGGTGCATCGAGGCCTCGTCCACCTGCGCCCGGATGTGGCGGAAGATCTTCATGTTCCACGACTTCGCCATGGCCCCTTCGAAGGCTAGCCCGCGCGCCTGGAAGAAGCTGTGCAGCCCCATGACGCCCAAGCCGACCGAGCGCTCGCGCATCGCGGCATAGCTGGCGCGCGCCATCTCGGGCTCGGCGCGCTCGATATAATCGCTGAGCACGTTATCGAGGAAGCGCATGACGTCCTCGATGAAACGCTTGTCGCCCTGCCAGTCGTCCCACAACTCGAGGTTGAGCGACGACAGGCAGCACACCGCGGTACGGTCGCGGCCGTATTGGTCGACACCGGTCGGCAGCGTGATTTCCGAGCACAGGTTCGAGGTCGACACTTTCAGGCCGACGTCGCGCTGGAACTTCGGCATGGCGTTGTTCACATGGTCGATGAAGACGATGTAGGGCTCGCCGGTCGCCAGCCGGGTCTCGACCAGCTTGGTGAACAGCCCGCGCGCGTCGACGGTGGCGCGGCGTTCGCCGGTCTTGGGGCTGACCAGCTCCCATTGCTCGCCGGCCCGCACGGCTTCCATGAACTTGTCGGTGACCAGCACGCCGTGGTGGAGGTTCAATGCCTTGCGGTTGAAGTCGCCGCTGGGTTTGCGGATTTCGAGGAATTCCTCGATCTCGGGATGGTTGATGTCGAGGTACACCGCCGCCGAGCCGCGGCGCAGGCTGCCCTGGCTGATCGCCAGCGTGAGCGAGTCCATGACGCGCACGAAGGGTATGATGCCGCTGGTCTTGCCGTTGAGCCCGACCGGCTCGCCGATGCCGCGGACGTGGCCCCAATAGGTCCCGATGCCGCCGCCGCGCGCCGCCAGCCAGACATTCTCGTTCCACGTGCTGACAATCGCTTCGAGGCTGTCGCTGACCGAATTCAGATAGCAGCTGATCGGCAGCCCGCGCCCGGTGCCGCCGTTCGACAATACCGGCGTCGACGGCATGAACCACAGCTTCGAGATGTAGTCGTACAGCCGCTGCGCATGCGGCGCGTCGTCGGCGTAGGCGGCGGCGACGCGGGCGAACAGATCCTGGTACGATTCGCCCGGCAGCAGGTAGCGGTCCTTGAGCGTCTCGCGGCCGAAATCGGTCAGCAATGCATCGCGGTCGCGGTCGACGGCGACCGGGAAGCGCCATGCCATGACGGTGTGCGAGGTGATCGGCGACGCAGCGGCGGGTGCTTTCATCGACACTCCCGCGGCTGTCGTGACACGGTCGTCGTGCTCGACCGATGCGATGTCTGCACCGCGGGCTGCGCTGCCGATATAGTCCATGCCGTCCACTCCTGTTGTCTCCCCCCGGCTGGCTCGCGACCGCCCGGTGATTCGCTCGAACCACAGTGCTGGACCGCTTTCCGCCCCCCGTCACGCAAGAACTTAACGCGAACGCAATCGATCCCCGATATCCACAAGTGCCTCGGGATACGCCGGCTGAACGCTGCTGCAACTCGACTCGGCCGCGCTACCGGCACGAATGCATATTACCATTTGTGGTGTTTGGCTGCTACCGAATAACTACCGATTGTGCTCGGGACCGCCTCGCAGGAGCAATCCGGGTCCGCACTCGCTAAGGCATTTTCCAACGGTCGGAGCTCGGCTATATCCTTCATATGCCGAACGAACACACCCACTCGCACTCATCCCACACGCATGCCGGCCACGGGCACGCGCCCGCGACTTTCGACCGCGCCTTCGCCATCGGCATTGCGCTGAATACCGCCTTCGTCATCGCCGAAGTCGTCTATGGCCTCGCCGCGCACTCGCTGGCGCTGCTCGCCGATGCCGGGCACAATCTGTCCGACGTGCTCGGGCTGGCGCTGGCGTGGGGCGCGGTCTGGCTCGGACGCAAGCCGGCGACCGCGGCGTTCACCTACGGCTTCCGGCGCAGCTCGATCCTCGCATCGCTGGCCAATGCGGTCGTGCTGCTGGTCGCAGTCGGCGGCATAGCATGGGAGGCGGTGCAGCGGCTCGCCAGCCCAAGCCCGGTCGACAGCAGTACCGTCGCCTGGGTCGCGGCTGCCGGCATCGCGGTAAATGGTGTGACCGCGTGGCTGTTCGCCCGAGGCAGCAAGGGCGACCTCAACATCCGTGGCGCGTTCCTGCACATGGCATCGGACGCGGCGATCTCGGCCGGGGTCGTCGTTGCCGCGCTGGTAACGCTGCGTACCGGCTGGCGTTGGCTCGACCCGTCGGTCAGCCTCGTCATCGCGGCGCTGATTATCGCGGGGACGTGGGGGCTGCTGCGCGAGTCGGTACGACTGGCGCTCGACGGCGTGCCGACCGGGATCGATCAGGCCGGTGTCGCCCGCTATCTCGCGGCGTTACCCGGCGTCGCGCAGGTGCACGACCTCCACATCTGGTCGATGAGTACGACCGAGGTCGCGCTGACTGCACATCTGGTTCGCCCCGGAGCCGGGCTCGACGACGCGTTGCATTCGCAGATCGCGCACGATCTCGACCACCACTTCGGTATCGCGCACGTCACGATCCAGTGCGAGGCGGCGCATAGCGAGCACGGCTGCCAGCGGCTGTGCGCCGCATGACGGTTGTTCAAGGCTGACCCTTGCCGCCGGCCGATCCATAAATCTGCCCGGTCGCATAGCTGCCGTCGTTCTCGGCCAGCCGCACGTAGATGCCGCCGAGTTCCGCCGGCTGGCCGGCGCGGCCCATCGGGGTCTCGCCGCCGAATGCGACGAGCTTGTCCTGCGTCGCGCCGCCGCTGACCTGCAGCGGGGTCCAGATCGGGCCGGGGGCGACACCGTTGACGCGGATGCCCTTGGGGCCGAGCTGCTTGGCCATCGAGCGGGTGAAGTTGAGCATCGCCGCCTTGGTCATCGCATAATCGACAAGGTTCTCCGACGGATCGGTCGCCTGCTCCGACGTCGTCTGGATGATCACCGAGCCGGGCTGCAGGTGCTTGAGCGCGTCCTTGGTCAGCCAAAACATCGCGTAGATGTTGGTCTTCATCGTCCAGTCGAACTGTTCGGTCGAGATGTCCTCGAGCGACGCATGGACCTGCTGACGGCCGGCGTTGTTGACCAGAATATCGAGCCCGCCGAGTTCGCGCGCCGCCTGCTCGACCAGCCGCGTGCAGAACGCCTCCTGCCGGAGGTCGCCGGGGATCGCCACCGCCTTGCGCCCGTCGGCGCGGATCAGCGCCACGACTTCACGTGCGTCGGGCTCCTCGGCGGGCAGATAGTTGATCGCGACATCGGCCCCCTCGCGAGAGAAGGCGATGGCGGCAGCACGGCCCGTGCCCGAATCGCCGCCGGTGACCAGCGCCTTGCGGCCGAGCAGGCGGCCTGAGCCCTTGTAGCTGGTTTCGCCGTGATCGGGGCGCGGCGACATCTTGCCGGCAAGGCCGGGCCACGGCTGCGACTGGCTCGGGTACGGCGGCTTCGGATATTTGCTCCGCGGGTCCTGCATCGGCGGTTCGCCGGTAACCGGGCCAGTGCCCTGCGCGCGGGCGACGGTCGCAACGGTCGCCGCCGCCGCGACCAGCCCGGCGCTCGCGACGCCGACCACCGCACGCCGCGACACCGACGATCGATTTTCCGAATTCATTTACCGCACTCCTGCTGTCGATTCGAAGTGCTAACTGTCGAGGCGCAACTCGGTTCAAACAGCACGGAAAACGCGGGAAAATGTCGTTTTGCGACAGCCATCGTCGAGCGAAGCCGCTCGGGGCTGGCGCGGGGTAGGCGCGGCGGCGATCGACCTTTGCGATGCGATGCCCCAAAGCGCATAGGACCCGGATGATTCGCACGCTGCTCGCCGTATTCGCCCTGCTGATCGCCGCCGCCGCGCCGCGCGCCGCTGCGGACAGCGCCGAGCCCCGCTTCGTGCAGAACCCGCATACCCGTGTCGAGCTGATCGCCAAGAGCCTGGCACCGGCGCCGGGATTGCCGTTAACGGTCGGCATCCGGCTGACGCCCGAGCCCGGGTGGCACACCTACTGGTCGAATCCCGGCGACGCCGGATCGCCGCCGCGTGCGACGTGGTCGCTTGCCGGCGGTGCCGTGACGGCCAGCCCGCTGCGCTTCCCGGTACCCGGCACGCTGCTCGTGTCAGGCCTGATGAATTATGTCTACGAGGGGTCAGCGACACTGCTGACCGACGTCCGCCTGCCGACCGGGTTGCGGCCGGGCACGGCGCTGCCGCTGCGGCTGAGCCTGCAATATCTGGTCTGTTCGCATGAGCTGTGCGTGCCGGAAAGTGCCGCGCTGCAGCTGCCGCTGACGGTCGGTGCCGGGGCGCTCGACGCCAGCCAGGTCGGCGCGCTTGCCGCCGCGCGCGCGGCGATGCCAAAGTTGGTCGACTGGCGTGCGACGTACGCGGTGCGGAACGGGCGCTTTTTCCTGAACGTGCCGTTCGGCAGCACGGCCAAGGTCAGCACGGCATATTTCTTCCCGCTGAGCGACGGTAATATCGACTATGCTGCGCCGCAGCTGGTGCGCCTTTCGGCGGACGCGATCCGGCTGGAGACCAAGGCCGGCGCGCCCAGACGCGCGGTCGCCGGGGTGCTGAGGGTAACGCGAGCCGGCGATCCGTTACCGCTCGGGTTCGCTCTGACGGCAACGCCGGGAAATGCCGGCGGCGGCGTGTCGGGAAGCGGTATCGGGTTGGCCGCGACCAGTCCAAGCGGGTCCGGACTATCATCTTCGACGGGCGACGGCTGGGCCAGTTTTCTGCCCGCGCTCCTGCTCGCGGTCGCGGGCGGCATCCTGCTCAACGTCATGCCGTGCGTGTTCCCGATCCTCAGTCTCAAGGCGCTCAGCCTCGCCAAGGGCAACGTCGCCCCCGCGTTGGCGCGGCGCGACGCGCTGGCGTATGCGGCGGGAATCGTGCTCGTCTGCCTCGCGCTCGGCGGTATCATTCTCGGGCTGGCGGCGGCGGGGACGCATGTCGGCTGGGCGTTCCAGCTGCAGGACCCGCGCGTTATCGTCGTGCTGCTTCTGCTGATGACGGCGATCGCGCTCAACCTCGCCGGCCTGTTCGAGATCACGCTGGGCAGCGGCAACGCGGGGCAGGCGCTCGCCGCCCGGCCCGGTGCGGCCGGGTCGTTCTGGACCGGCGCGCTCGCGGCCTTCGTGGCGACGCCGTGTACCGGGCCGTTCATGGCGGCAGCGCTCGGGGCGGCGCTGGTACTGCCGCCACTCGCCGGGCTGCTGGTCTTTGCCGGGCTGGGTTTCGGACTGGCGCTGCCGTTCCTCGCGGTCGGGTTCATCCCCGCGCTCCGGCGCCGCTTGCCGAAGCCGGGCGCGTGGATGCTGACGTTCCGCCATATCCTGAGCGTCCCGATGTTCGCGACCGCGCTGGCATTGGCGTGGATTTTGGGGCGGCAGTCGGGCGTCGACGGCATGGCGCTCGGACTGGCTGCCGCGCTGGTGACCGGGTTGGCGCTATGGTGGTTCGGGCGCGGGCAGCTGCGGTTCAGGCGCGGCTGGCTCCCGCTCGGCGCGGCGCTTTCCACAGTCATCGTTGCCGTCGCACTCGTGCCGACAGCCGCGCCCGCTGCCGCGACCGTCGATGCGCCCGCCGGGCTGACGGCGGCGGCGTTCGATGCCGCCAGGCTCGCAGACCTGCAGCGCGCGCATACACCGACTCTGGTGTATTTCACCGCCGACTGGTGCCTGACCTGCAAGGTCAACGAGCGCGGCGCGCTGAGCTCGCCCGCGGTGGCGGCGGCGTTCGCCCGCGGCGGCGTGCGTGTACTCGTCGGCGACTGGACGCGCGGCGACGCGGCGATCGGGCGGTTTCTGGAGGCGCACGGCCGGGCAGGGGTACCGCTATACCTGTTCTATCGCGCCGACGGGCAGGTCGAGGAGCTGCCGCAAATTCTGACGGTGGGGGTGTTGGTGGCGGCGGCTAGGGCCTGAACCGCCGGATCAGCGCACTGGTATCCTGCCGCCGCCCGCCCATCGCCTGCACATCGCCGTAGAACTGATCGATCAGCGCCGTCGCGGGCAGGCTGATCTCCAGCCGCTTCGCCTCGCCCAGCACCAGTCCGAGGTCCTTGCGCATCCAGTCGACCGCGAAGCCGAAGTCGAATTGCCTCGCCGCCATCGTGCCGGCGCGGTTGTCCATCTGCCAGCTTTGCGCCGCGCCCTTCGAAATCACGTCGATGACCGCGCTCGCATCGAGCCCGGCGGCGAGCGCGAAGTGCACCGCCTCGGCGAGGCCCTCGAGCACGCCGGCTATAGCGATCTGGTTGACCATCTTGGTCAGCTGGCCGCTACCCGCCGGGCCCATGTGGCCGCTGCGCTTGGCGTACGCCGCCATCAGCGGCTCGGCAGCGGCGAAGGCTTGCGGAGTACCGCCGCACATGATCGTCAGCTGGCCGTTGACAGCGCCCGCCTGGCCGCCCGACACCGGCGCGTCGAGCACCAACAAGCCCGACGGCTCGCCCGCCGTCGCCAGCTCGCGCGCGATCTCGGCCGACACGGTGGTGTGGTCGACGAACAGTGCGCCGGGGTGCATCGCCGCGAACGCGCCTTCAGGTCCGAGGGTCACCGAACGCAGGTCGTCGTCGTTGCCGACACAGGCGAACACCGCGTCGGCTCCGTCCGCCGCCGCCGCCGGGGTCGGTGCGCGGCTGCCGCCGTACTGCGCGACCCATGCGGCGGCTTTGTCGGCACTGCGGTTGTAGACCGTCACCGCATGTCCGGCGGTGGCGAGGTGCCCGGCCATGGGATAACCCATGACGCCGAGCCCGATGAAGCTGAGTCTTGCCATGCGGCTCGCTAGCAAGTTTGCGAACACATCGCCACCCGGCTAAGCGGGTGCGACCGAACCGCCGCAGGAAGTCGTCTAGATGCCCGCCTCTACGCTCGTTTCGCCGCTGCCGGATGCCACGCCGCCGGCGTTGCCGATCGGCCTCGACGACGTGCTGGCGGCGCGGATCGCCATCGACGGCGCGGTGATCCGGACGCCGTGCCTGCCCAGCCGCACCCTGTCCGAGCTGACCGGGGCGGAGGTCTGGCTGAAGTTCGAGAACCTGCAGTTCACCGCCGCCTACAAGGAGCGCGGTGCGCTTAACAAGCTGCTGTCGCTCAACGCCGAGGAGCGCGCCCGCGGCGTGATCGCGGCGTCGGCAGGCAATCACGCGCAGGGGCTGGCGTACCACGCCAAGCGGCTCGGTATTCCCGCGACGATCGTCATGCCGCGTTATGCGCCGATCGTGAAGGTGCGCCAGACCGAGGGGCATGGCGCGACGGTCATCCTGCACGGCGAGACCTTCGATGAGGCCAACGCGCACGCGCAGGACCTCGTCGCCCGGCGCGGCTTCGTCTACGTGCCCGCCTTCGACGATGCGCTGGTGATGGCCGGGCAGGGGACCGTCGCGCTCGAGATGCTGGAGGATGCGCCGGCGATCGACATGCTCGTCGTGCCGGTCGGCGGCGGCGGGCTGATCTCGGGCATGGCGACGGTGGCAAAGGCGCTGCGCCCCGACATCGAGGTCGTCGGCGTTCAGGCGGAGCTGTTCCCGTCGATGTGGGCGAAGCTCGGTGGGCACAGCGCGCCGTGCGACGGCGACACGCTGGCCGAGGGCATCGCGGTGAAGACCCCCGGCGTACTGACCTTCGCGGTGGTGCAGGCGCTGGTCGATGAAATCCTGCTGGTCGGCGAGCGCGACCTCGAGCGCGCCGTGTCGCTGCTGTTGACGATCGAGAAAACCGTCGTCGAGGGTGCGGGTGCCGCTGGCCTCGCGGCGATGCTCGCCTATCCGCACCGGTTCCGTGGGCGGAAGGTGGGTCTCGTGCTGTGCGGCGGCAACATCGATACGCGGCTGCTGGCAAACGTCCTGCTGCGCGATCTGGCCCGCAGTGGCCGGCTGGCGCGGCTGCGGATCCGCCTGAAGGACCGTCCGGGCCAGCTGTTCGAAGTGGCGCGGGTGTTCGAGCGCCAGCAGGTCAACATCCTCGAAGTCTATCACCAGCGCGTCTTCACGACACTGCCCGCCAAAGGCCTGATCACCGAAATCGAGTGCGAGACCCGCGACCGCGATCATCTCGACCGGCTGATCGAGGCGTTACGCGCCTCAGGCTACGACGTGCGCCAGGTTGAACTCGATTAGCGGCAAATTGCGCTATCGAATCGCGACCTGCTGCCGCACTATAAGGGAGTGCGAACAGGACGCCGCCAGCCGTGACCGATCAGACCTTCCGCTTTCCGCGCTTCTTCGTGACCGCGCCGTCGCCGTGCCCGTACATCCCGGGGCGCAGCGAGCGTAAGGTATTCACCGAGTTGAAGGGCAAGGACGCGCTCGAAATGAACGAGGCGCTGGCGCGCATCGGCTTCCGGCGCAGCCAGAACGTCGTCTATCGGCCGAGCTGCGACGGTTGCAACGCTTGCGTGTCGGTGCGGGTCGTGACGCCCGAGTTCGTGCCCAGCGCGTCGCAGAAGCGTTTGCTCAAGCGGCACGCCGACCTCGAGGTCAGCGCTTGTGCGCCGTGGAGCACCGAGGAGCAGTTCGACCTGCTGCAGCGCTATCTCGGCACGCGGCATCCGACCGGCGGCATGGCGGCGATGGACGCGTTCGATTACGCCGACATGGTCGAACACACCCCCGTCGACACCGTCGTCGTCGAATATCGCGAGCCCGAGGTCGACGGCCGCCCCGGGCGGCTCGTCGGGGCGTGCCTGACCGACAAGCAGTCCGACGGGCTGTCGATGGTCTACAGCTTTTATGATCCCGAGGTGCCGCGGCGAACCGGGCTCGGCACGTTCATCATTCTGGATCACATCGTGCGCGCGGCGCGGGCGGAGCTGCCGTACGTCTATCTCGGCTACTGGATCGATGGCTGCGAGCGCATGGACTACAAGACGCGGTTCGAGCCGGTCGAGCGGCTGGGGCCGGGGGGATGGCGGCGGGTGGCGGGGTAGCTGGACCTGTTGCACGATCGAGCTTGCATATCTTTCGTCACCCCCGCCTTCGCGGGGGTGACGGCGTCATTTGCGCCTACCCCGCCAAGAAGCTCACCAGCTCCCTGCTCACCTCATCCTTGTGCGTCGCCAGCAGCCCATGTGGGCCGTTCAGCTCGACCAGCTTCGATCCCGGCACCAGCCGCGCCGCCGCGCGTCCGGCCGCGTCGATCGGCACGGTCTTGTCGGCAGTGCCGTGGATGATCAGCGTCGGCATCGTGAACGCCGCCATATCGGGTCGGAAGTCGGTCTCGCCGAAGGCAGTGACGCAGTCGAGCGTCCCCTTCAGCCCGGCCCGCATGGCGTCGTTGACCGACGCCTGCACGACCTCGTCGCTGACCGGATGCGACAATACGCCGACGCCGTAGAAATCACGCATGAAGCCGGCAAGCAACTTCGGCCGGTCCTGCCTGAGGCCGTCCTTGATCGTCTCGAACATTGCCGCTGGGGTACCGTGCGGGTTGTCGTCGGTCTTTTCCATATACGGCGTAACCGCCGAGATCAGCACCGCGGCGCGGGCCTTGCCGCTGCGGCCGAGATAACGCGCGACCTCGCCGCCGCCCATCGAGAAGCCGACCAGAGCCGGGTCGCTCGCCCCGGTCGCCTCGATCACCGCTTCCAGATCGCTTGCCAACGTGTTGTAATCATATCCATTCCAAGGCTGGCTCGAACGGCCGAAGCCGCGGCGGTCATAGAAGATCACGCGGTGTCCGGCGTTGGCGAGTGCCAGTGCCTGGTCGTCCCAGCTGTCGGCACTCAGCGGCCAGCCGTGGATCAGTATCACTGCCGGCCCGCTGCCCCAGCCCTTGACGTACAGTTCGGTGCCGTCACGCGTCTTGACCATTGGCATCGTTCATCTCCGGTTAGATTACGCCGTCGCAACGTGCTGCAATAGCGGCAGTTCCGGTATCGCATGGCCGGTGTTGTCGATCGCGGGGCTGGCGGCGCGCGCGTGGTTCTCTATATTGACGATCGGGCCGCTCTGCGAACGGGCGAAACACGGTACGGAAAAAGGCTGGTCGCGATGGTTTCGAAGCGTCTGAAGTTTGCGGCCGCGCTCGGCCTGCTGGTGCTGATCCCAGCGCCGGCGATCGTGCAGGCGGCGGCGGAGACCGACACCTACAAGCAGCTTGACGCGCTGATGGACGTGTTCGAGCGCGTCCGCGTCGATTATGTCGACAAGGTCGACGACAGGAAGCTCATCGAGGGCGCGATCAACGGCATGCTCGCCAGCCTCGACCCGCATTCGAGTTATATGGACGCGCGCGATTTCGCCCAGATGCGGCAGACCACCGACGGCGAATATGGCGGGCTCGGGCTGACGGTCAGCACCGAGGACGGCGCGGTCAAGGTCGTCGCGCCGACCGACGACACCCCTGCGGCGCGCGCCGGGATCAAGGCCGGAGACTATATCACGCGGATCAACGGCGAGCTGCTGTACGGCGTCTCGCTGAACGAGGCGGTCGACAAGATGCGCGGTGCCGCGGGCACCGACATCAAGCTGACGGTGGTGCGCGAAGGCTCGATCAAGCCCCTCGAATTCGCGATGCGGCGCGAGGTCATTCAGATCAAGC
>JANOOK010000178.1:0-7307 GCA_031421275.1 Sphingomonadaceae bacterium | reverse complement strand
CCGGGATGACAACAATATTTTTGGTGCAGACTTATTTGGCGCTAAAGCAGCCCGGCAACCCGCGAAGGACCCCCCCATGAAAGCCAGCTCGATCCTCGCCACGATTGGCCGGACGCCGCACATCCGCATGGCGCGGCTGTTTCCGGATCACGAAGTGTGGATCAAGTCCGAGCGTTCGAACCCCGGCGGCTCGATCAAGGACCGTATCGCGCTCGCCATGATCGAGGCGGCCGAAGCTTCGGGGCAGCTTCAGCCCGGCGGCACCATCGTCGAGCCGACCAGCGGCAATACCGGCATCGGGCTGGCGATGGTCGCCGCGGTCAAGGGCTATAAGCTCGTGCTCGTGATGCCCGAGTCGATGTCGCTCGAGCGCCGCCGGCTGATGCTCGCCTATGGAGCGAGCTTCGACCTGACCCCGCGCGAGAAGGGCATGAAGGGCGCGATCGAGCGCGCCACCGAGGTCGTCGCCGCGACGCCGGGTGGCTGGATGCCCGGCCAGTTCGAGAACCCGGCGAACATCGCTGTCCATATCCATACCACGTCGCGCGAAATCCTCGAGGATTTCGACGACCTGCCGATCGACGCGCTGATCACCGGCGTCGGCACCGGCGGGCATATCACCGGCGTCGCCGAAGCCTTGAAGCCGATCTGGCCGAAGCTGAAGGTGTTCGCGGTCGAGCCGACGACCTCGCCGGTGATCTCGGGCGGGCAGCCCGGCCCGCACGCGATCCAGGGCATCGGCGCCGGCTTCATACCGGCGAACCTGCACACCCAGCTGCTCGACGGCGTCGTCCAGGTCGCCCCCGACGACGCCAAGGCGTGGGCGCTGCGCGCCGCGAAAGAGGAAGGCATGCTGGTCGGCATTTCGAGCGGCGCGACGCTGTGCGCGATCGCCAAGAAGCTGCCCGAGCTGGGCGCCGGCGCGCGCGTGCTCGGCTTCAACTACGATACCGGCGAGCGCTATCTGTCGGTGCCCGACTTCCTGCCGACCGAGTAGGCGGCTCGGGGCTGGGCTCGAACCCAACGTTTGAGTTGTCATCCCGGCGAAGGCCGGGACCCATGACCTCAGTTCTCGACGAGTGTGGTCTTGGGTCCCGGCCTTCGCCGGGATGACAAAGGAAGATTCGTTACAGGCTCGTCGAGCTACTTGCTCGCGGGAACCAGCGTCACCTCGACGATCTCGGGCGGCACGCCGAAGCGGATCGGGATCGCCGTCGTGCCGATGCCCGACGACACGATCAGGCGGCGGCCGGCCTCGACGAACAGCCCGCGGCGGTAGTGTTCGCCGTGGAGCGACTGGAGCGCCGGAGCGCCGATCAGCGGCAGCATGATCTGGCCGCCGTGGGTGTGCCCGGCCAGCGACAGCGCCACCGCCGCGGGCACCGGCGTCCACGCGTCGGGGTTGTGCATGAGGAGCAAGACGGGCTTGCCCGGCGGTATCCCGGCCAGCGCGGCATCGACCTTCGACCAGCCGGTGGTGAAGTCGTCGAGCCCGGCGACGATCAGCGGCCCGGCATCCGCCCAGCGGTTGACAAGATAGATGAGGCCGTAACGCGGCACCACCACCTGCATCCAGAACGGGTCGTCGTGGTTCCCGCGCACGACGAAGACCCCGAGCCGCGGGTGCAGCGCCTCGAACGGCCGGATGCCGACGTCGAGATTGTCATAGCCGTGCAGCTGGCGGATCTTGCCGCCGACATAGTCGCCGGTCAGCACGACCATGTCGGGGTGCAGCGCCGCGACCTGCGCGACGATCGCCTCCAGCCGCGCGACCGGCATGTCGGGCCTGCTCAGGTGGGTGTCGCTGAGCTGGACGATGCGGATGGGAGGCTGGCTCGCGGGCCAGCCGGTGACGGGGATGCGGTAGCGGACGATGACGGGGCTCGCGGTGGCGTTACGATAACCGAGCGCGGCGAGAATGGCGGCGGCGAGCGCTGCGATCAGGAGGAGGAGCGCGAGCTGTTTGAGGAGGCGTAGCAGCGCGTGGTCCCGTCTTACTTTCTAGCCGTCTCCCGTCCTTTACGGGAGAAGGTTGGATGAGGGTCTTCCTTGCTCTATTTCTTGCTTCGGGCCGGTAACAAGAAAGAAAGCAGTCCCTTGTTCAACCCTATCCCGTAAGGACGGGAGAGGGCTAGAAAGCAAGTCAAGCTGCCGCCTTCATCGCCGCCCGTCCATAGAAAGTCTCCCCCGCTGCCGCCATGTCGCGCAGCAGCTGCGGGGCGGCGAAGCGCTCCCCATGCCGCTGCGCCAGGCCGTCGAGCACGGCGACGACGTTCGCCAGCCCGAGCGTGTCCATGTGGCTGAACGGACCGCCGGTAAACGGCGCGAAGCCCCAGCCGAAGATCGCGCCGAGGTCACCGTCCTCGGGCGTCTCGAGCACCCCTTCGGCAAAGCAGCGCGCGCACTCGACCATCTGTCGGTACAGCAGCCGCTCGCGCACCGCCTCGGGCGTCGGCACATGATGCTCGTTCGGCTCGGCGATCGTCGACGACAGCTCGGGCCACAGATACTTCTTCGAGCCGTCCTCGGGATAGACGTAAAAGCCCTTGCCGCCCTTGCGCCCGATGCGGCCGAGGTCGTTCATCTCCTCGATGACGCGGTCCGCCGCGGAGGGCTTGTAGGCGTCGCCGAGGTCGGCCCTCGTCTGCTTGCCGATCTTGTACGACAGGTCGAGCCCGACCTCGTCATTGACCGCGAGCGGCCCGACCGGCATCCCCATCGCCTTGCCGATATTCTCGATCAGCGCCGGGTTGGTTCCTTCCGACAGCATGGTCAAACCTTCCTGGATATAGGTACCGAAGCAGCGCGAGGTGTAGAAGCCGCGGCTGTCGTTGACCACGATCGGCACCTTGCGGATGGCGGCGACATAGTCGAGCGCCTTGGCGATCGCTTCGGGGCCGGTGTGCTTGCCGACGATGATCTCCACCAGCGGCATCTTCTCGACCGGCGAGAAGAAATGGATGCCGATGAAGTTCGCCGGCTTCGACCACGCCTCGGCGAGCCCGGTGATCGGCAGCGTCGAGGTATTCGAGCCGAAGATCGTGTCGGCCCCGACCACGGCTTCGACGCGCTTGGTAACCTCGGCCTTGATGCCGCGATCCTCGAACACTGCCTCGATGATCAGGTCGCAGCCCGCCAGGTCGGCATAGTCCGCAGTCGGGTGAATGCGCGCCAGCAGCTCGGCGGTCTTCTCGGGCGAGGTGCGCTTCTTCGCCAGCCGGTCGGCGGTATACGCCTTGCCCTTCTCGGCGGCGGCGAGGTCGCGGTCGAGCAGCACCACCGCGATGCCCGCCTGCGCGCTGACCATCGCGACGCCCGCGCCCATCAGCCCCGCACCGAGCATGGCGATCTTCTTCGGCGGCATCGGCGCGATGCCCTTGGGCCGCCGCGCGCCCTTCTCGGCCGCCTGCTTCGAGACGAACAGCGAGCGGATCATGTTGCCCGCCTGCGGGTCTGCCACGACGCGCGCGAAATACTTGCTCTCGACCCGGATCGCGGTGTCCATCGGCAGCTGCGCGCCTTCGTACACCGCCGACAGGATGGCGATCGGCGCGTTCATATTGTGCTGCGTCGTCTTGTGCGTCATCGCAATGCCCGCGACGAAGGTCTGCGCGAATGCCGGGTTGAAGCCGCCGACGCCGCCGGGAAACTTGAAACTCTTCTCGTCCCACGGCTGCGTCGACCTGGTCGGGTTGGCCTTCACCCACGCCTTGGCGCGCGCCACGACTTCGGCGGCGGGAGCGAGTTCGTCGACGACCTTGAAGCCGAGCGCCTCCTGCGGGCTCATGCTCTTGCCCTGCAGCAAATACATCAGTGCCGGCTGCACCCCCATGATGCGCGGCAGCCGCTGCGTGCCGCCGCCGCCGGGGAACAGCCCGACCTGCACCTCGGGCAGCCCGAGCTGGACCTTGGGGTTGTCGCTGCACACCCGGTAGTGGCAGGCGAGCGCATATTCGAGCCCACCACCGAGCGCGACGCCGTTGATCGCTGCCGCCACCGGCTTGCCGCAGGTCTCGAGGCTGCGCAGCATCGCGTTCATCGTGAACACCGTGTCGAACAGCGTCGCCATCCGCGATTTGGCCGCACCGCCGCTGCCGCCGCCGAGCATCGCCGCCATGCCCTTGAGATCGGCCCCCGCCATGAAGCCGCTCGCCTTGCCGCTGGTCAGCACGACGCCCTTGACCGCCGCATCGGTCCTGATTCGCTCGACCGCGGCGACCATGTCGCGGCTGAGCTCGGGGGTGATGACGTTCATCGACTGGCCGGGCACGTCGATGGTCAAGGTCAGGATACCGTCGGCGTCGAGGTCATGGTGGAGGGCGGTGTCGGTCACGATGGCTCCCTTCTTCTTTCTAAGCCCCTCCCCTTCAGGGGAGGGGGTTGGGGTGGGGTCTCCGATCGGGGCACTCAGCCTTCCGATCGAAGCGCGACCCCACCCCCGGCCCCTCCCCTGAAGGGGAGGGGAGCAGTGGTCAGATCCGCTCGATCACCGTCGCGGTGCCCATCCCGGCCCCGACGCACAGCGTCACCAGCGCGGTCCCCTTGCCCGTCCGCTCGAGTTCGTCGAGCACCGTCCCCAAGATCATCGCACCGGTCGCCCCCAGCGGATGCCCCATCGCGATCGCGCCGCCGTTGACGTTGATCCTGTCGTGATCGATGTTCAGCGCCTGCATGTAACGCAGCACGACGCTCGCGAACGCCTCGTTCAGCTCGTACAGGTCGATGTCGCCGACCTCCATGCCGAGCCGCTTCAGCAGCTTTTGCGTCACCGGCGTCGGGCCGGTCAGCATGATCGCCGGCTCGGAGCCGATCGAGGCCATGCCGCGGATGCGCGCGCGGGGTTTAAGCCCATATTTCTCGCCGATCTCGCGGTTGCCGATCAGCACGGCGGCCGCGCCGTCGACGATGCCCGAGCTGTTGCCGCCGGTGTGGACGTGGTTGATGCGCTCGACTTCGGGGTATTTCAGCAGCGCGATGGCGTCGAAGCCCGGCATCGTCTCGCCGATGCCCTCGAACGCCGCATTGAGCCCGCCGAGCGACTGCATGTCGGTCTGCGGGCGCATGTGCTCGTCGCGGTCGAGCACGATCTCGCCGATGACGTCGCGGACGCCGACCACCGACTTGGCGAACCGCCCCTCGTTCCAGGCGCGGGCGGCGCGCTTCTGGCTCTCGACCGCATAGGCGTCGACGTCGCCCCGGCTGAAGCCGTATTTGGTCGCGATCAGGTCGGCCCCGATACCCTGCGGCATGAAATAGGTCTTGTAGGCGACCGCCGGGTCCATCGCCCACGCGCCGCCGTCGGCTCCCATCGGCACCCGCGACATGCTCTCGACGCCGCCGCCGATGGCGAACATCGCCTCGCCGCTGATCACCTTGGCGGCGGCGATGTTGCAGGCTTCGAGCCCGCTGGCGCAGAAGCGGTTGACCTGCACCCCCGCGGTCGTCTCGGCGTAATCGGCGTTGAGCACCGCGACGCGCGCGATGTCGGAGCCCTGCTCGCCGACCGGCGCGACGCAGCCGAGCACGACGTCTTCGACGTCGGCGGTATCGATCGCGTTGCGGTCGCGGATCGCCTCGAGCACCTGCGTCGCGAGGCTGACCGGGGTGATCTCGTGGAGCTTGCCGTCCTTGCGGCCCCGCCCGCGCGGCGTGCGAACGGTATCGTAGATGAAGGCTTCGGCCATCGGTCGTCTCCCAGGGATATCGCTGGAACGCGCGAACCAGCGCTCCGACGCTGCGTTTTACTGTTCAGTACAGGATGCGCTCACACGACACCAAGGGTGTCATTCCGGCGAAGGCCGGAACCCATGACCACGAACCTCGACGAGTGTGGTCATAGGTCCCGGCCTTCGCCGGAATGACAATAGCGGTGCAGTTCGGTCTCATCGCGATCGAAGTGCCATCACGCTTCAATGCTGCCGACCGGTGCTCGCCGGACCTGCGATCGCGCCTTCGACGATGCGGCAGAAATGCTGCAGCTCGTCGATCGTCGCGTCGATGTCGCGCCGTTGCTCGGCGAGCGCTGCGATCCGCGCGCGGCATTTGTCGAGCGTCACCCGGCGCTGCGTGGCGCGGCCGTCGCCGGCGTCGTACAGGTCGATCATCTCGCGGATTTCCGCCAGGCTGAAGCCGACGTTCTTGGCGCGCAGGATCCATGCCAGCCGCGCCCGGTCGCGGCGCGAATAGACGCGGTTCTGCCCGCTGCGCTCGGGCGCGATCAGGCCCTGGTCCTCGTAGAAGCGGATCGCGCGCGGGGTGACGTTGAACGCCGCGGCAAGGTCGGTGATGGTAAAGCTGTCCGCCCCACCCGGCGGCGGCGGAATGGCGATGGTGGCGAAACTGGGCTGCGGCTCGTCGAGCATCAGCGCGGCTTAGTTAACGCTTACGTCAAGGTCAAGGCGGATGCATGCTGGATGGTGGCGGCGTTTGAACGTCGGTTTGCGCCCAGTTGCGGACCTTCAAAGTAAGTCAGACAAAGGCCAAGGCCGCGCCACTGACGAGGATCACGGCAGCGGCGATCCAAATATACGCGGAGGCGTCAGCAACGCGTGCCCAAATTCTGCTCTCGGTCAGTAGAGGACTGCCGGGCTGAACAAGGGTAGCGTCGATGCCGGTGTGGCTTGCGAGGCACTCAGCGAACCGCCTCCAAACATCTGGTTCCGGCGCATCTTTCTGGGAGAGCACCTTTTCTAACGAGGCGAACACGTCTCCCGCCGTGATCCAGCGCGGCGCATCGGAGTAATCAAGCCGCACATTGAAAAGACGTTCAACGTCTTGGATGGCGACAACCTCATCGCCGTCGCCGCCGAGTCCGACGCTAACAGGTGAGCCGTCGTTCATGCGCTACCTATGACGGACATTGCTACGACCGCCAAGGTCCGCTTTCCACCCCAAGCTGACATTCAGACCTAAACACCACCGAATGCTGCAGTGCGGCTGCGCCGGAGTGGCCACGTCCGCGTCGCAATCACCTTGACAAAAGTAACCATATCGGCTATCAGAGCCCAATGATACACATCCCCGACGGCTCGGTTCGTTTCCACAAGGATGGCTGGACCCACCAGGCCCGGTCGCTTTTCCTCGCGACGCTGGCGGCGACCGGCTCGGTGCGCGAGGCGGCGCGGGCCGTGGGCAAGCGGCCGTCGTCGGCGTATCGGCTGCGCGACCATGCCAATGGCGCGGCGTTCCGGGCCGACTGGGCGCGCGTCATCGAGGGCGTCGCCGAGCGCGTCCGTGAGTCCGCGCTCGACCGGGCGTTCACCGGCCACAGCGTGCCGATGTTCCACCGGGGCAATTACGTCGGCGAC
>JANOOK010000177.1:0-8755 GCA_031421275.1 Sphingomonadaceae bacterium | reverse complement strand
GCTGGCCGCGGCGACGGCGACGCACGCCACGTACATGATCAGGATAAAGCCGATGCCGGTGACGTCGCAATCGCGCGCGTCGTACGGCGAACGGTCGTAGCAGGTAGGATCCCCAAACAGTCCGGTGATGACGAACGACAGCGGGAAATAGACCGTTCGCCAGATGTCGTAGGCGTGACCGTTGTGCGCCCAGTACGCCGTATTAAACCAGTCCATAAAGGTGTCGCTGACGTCGAAGACGAACGGCGGCCCCAGATAGCCGTTGCTCATGAACAGCGAATAGACTCGCCAAAATCCGGCGAGGATCAGTAGCGCGCCAGCGCACTCGACCGCCACCATCGGCGCGACCCTAGCGCGCTTCACGGCCGTCCCTCGAGGCGCCGCCGATTGACCGTGCGCGCGGATGGCAATTGACGGTCGCCGGGAAAGTTGAGCCGCTCCTCCTCGATGACCAACGGCACGTTACGGACGCGCTCGCTCAGCAGGCGAACCTGGTCGCCAATGACCCCGAGGAAGAGCAGGAGGACTGAAAACAGGCCGACCAGCACGGTCAGCGCGAGCAGCAGCGGTGAATAGCCAACGATAACGAAGCGCACTGCCGTCGCCGTCGCCAGCGCGACGGCGAATAGGCTGAGACAGATCGCGAGAATCAGCTGGAAGCGCAGCAGCGACTTCGCCGACCCGCCGATGCCCGATAGCGCGAAATTGAGCAGCGTCCAGAAGTTGTTGCTGCTCTCGCCTCCTGCCCGCGCCGGACGGTCATAGGGAATGACGGCTATCCGGTATCCCGTCTCGATGACCAGTCCGCGCACGAACGGCTCCGGCTCGTTCCACGACGCCAGCATGTCGACGACCTCACGGTCGAACAGGCCGAAGCCGGTCGCTCCGGGGATCAGCGGATGCTCGCCAATGCGGTTGAAGAAGGCGTAGCCGCTCCTCCGAATCGAGCTTAGCAGTGGCGACGCGTCCTCGCTGCGACGCTGACCGAGGACTACCTGTGCCCCGGCCCGCCACTGCCGGACGAACTCGCCGATCAGCGCTGGGGGGTCCTGAAAATCGCAGCACATCGCGACGACTGCCCGCCCCTCCGCTTGGAAGATGGCATGCGTCGGGGAGCGCATCTGGCCGTAATTGCGGTTGTTGAGGATCACCCGGACCCGAGCGTCGCGGTGGCAGAGCTCGCGCAGCAGCTCGCGGGTGTGGTCGGTCGAACTGTTGTCGATGAAGATGATCTCGTGGCTCGCCGCCCATCGCTCCGCCTCTGCGGTGACAGCTTCGTAAATCGCGACGACATTGGCTTCCTCGTTATAGCACGGAATGGCAAACGACAGCTCGGCGTCACGCCGGTCGGCGTCCCGTTGGGCAGTGTCATCAGGCGTACTCTTCATAGGCTCGCGTCCCGTCGCGCCGCTTGGCACCGGTCAGGCCCGTCGCGGGCGCATACCATTCGGTGAACAGCGCCAGCAGGATGATGCAACCGAGCGTCGCGATCGCCCAGACGTTGAACTGCCGCTCCGGCGCAATTCCGGCCGGATCGATCACCTGGATATAGGACGCGCTCTCGGCTGCCAACTCTTCGACCTCGACCTGCTCGGACGAGCGTTGATAAACGTTCAAGATCTGGATCTGAAACTGCAGGTCGCGAAAAAGGGTCAAATACTGGAGTTGAATCGCGGTAAGCCCGGCAATGTTTGGTCCGATATTCGCCGTCTGTGGCGATGTGGTGCGGTTTAGCTCGCGGCGCAGGCCGTCGATGTCGCCGCGCAAACTGGCGAGCTCGTCGCTGTCCGGGCCGCGGAACTGCTGCAAGGTGGCATATTCGACCTGCTTGGCCTGCAGCTCGCCTTCCAGCCGCGCCCGCGCCGACAGGCCTGCCCCAAGCTGCGCCTCTGGGTCCGCGAGGCGGTTGGTGCGCCGATAATCGTTGAACCTGGCCTCCGCATCGGCCACCCGCCGCCGCGAATTGGCGAACCGCTGATGGAGAATGTTCTTCTTGTTGGTGATGATTTGGCGGCCGAACCGCGCAAGATTGCGGCTGATCGCGTTGGCATAAGCGACGGTGATCCGGTACGCCTCGTTCGGATCGTACAGCTTGGTTTCAATCTCCATCACGCCACCAAGCAAGAGGTGGATGTCGACTTTCCGGTCGAGCCAAAGCGATGCCTTGCGCTCGCTCGCGAACCCGCGGTCGGGGCCGACCAGATGCAGCGCACGGACGACATCGGCCTTGACCGTGTCGCTGCGGCCGATGATCAGGTACAGGTCATTCGACGGTCGCCCACCGGTCAACAGGCTGCCAATGCTCTGCGACCCGCTGCCGAGCGCGCCAAGCAAGGTGGTCGTACTCGCCGCGCTCGCGCTGGTGTCCTGCGGCACGATCTTGGCCCGTGCGACGAATGGTTGGGGGAAGAAGATCAAGATCGCAGCCACGGATGCGGCGATGAGGTAAAGCACGCGGCGATGCCGGACCTCGGCCGCCCATGCCCAGGCCGATCGGACGCCGTTCACCGCGTGATCGCCGAGACCGACGCGCCCGCGATGATCCCGTTGAACAGCACTGACGTGATGTCGCGCAGCTTGGCCCAGAACTCGCCGCGCCCCGCGTCGATAGGCACGAAGATCAGGTCGCCGGGCAGGGCGGTCGCCCTCAGGAAGTTGCCGCTATGATGGTTGCGCGCCAGCACCGTGCCGTTACCGCGCACCACGAAGATGCTCTTGCGGTCCCCGATCTTCTGCACGCCGCCGGCCCTTTCGATATAGTCGCCGATTCGCAAGCCCGGACGATACAGGAATGACGCCGCACTAGGGACCGAGCCGAACACGCCCACCGCCACCGGCCGCGACGGCACGAAAACCCCATCGTTGTTTTCCAGCACGACCTCGCCGGGCAGCGCCGTGGCCTCCGCCGGGATATCGAGCACTAGCCGCCCCTCGGGCTTGCGCTGCTCGAGCTGATTGACGACAGAACGTACCTCCTGCAGCCGCTCCGGCGAAAGCGCGTTCGTGCTGACCGAAGCGGTCAGCGGCTGAGCGCTGAGCAGGAAATCGACGTCACGCACTGCGCGGTCGTAGCTCAGCCGCTGCTGCTGGCGTAGGCTGTCGCGCGTGAACACTGCGCCGTAAGGATAGGCCTGCGTTGTCAAGCCACCGGCCTGTGCGACGACGGCGGCCAGCGGCGTCCCGGCGGGCACGTAATAGCGCCCCGGTTTGGTCACTTCGCCCGAGATCGTCACCAGCACCGGCTGGTCTTGCAATGGGCGGGCGATGTCGATGCCCGATAGCACGCGCACGATCTGCCCGCGCAGCGCCGGACGCGCGCGCGCTTCGACGGGGGTAAGCTGCTGGAACCCCGTCCCGGGCGCGCCGAGCGGGTCGAGGACCAGCAGCCGTCTGTCGTCGGCAACCGTACTGACGCCGCCGGCAAAGGTCAGGACGTCGTGCAGCGTCTCAGTGCCGCGCGTTTCGAAAATTGCCTCATGATTGACGCTGCCGATCACCGCTACCTGCGTCCCGGCGGGCGCGACGAACACGACGTCGCCGTTTTGCAGCACTACGTCGGTCGACTTGTCGCCTTTGAGCAGCAGGTCGTACAAGTCGAAGTTGGAGATCAGTTGGCCGTTCCGCCGGACCTGGATCGAGCGGAAACTGCCCCCGGCAGACGGACCGCCCGCAGCCAGCACGGCGTTGACGACGGTCGACAAGCTGCCGACCGTGTACGAACCCGGCTGCGCCGCAAAGCCGGTGACGTAGACGGTGATGCCGTGCAGCCGGGCAATGGAGACCGCGACCCTGAACGAACGGTACTGGCGCGAAACGGCGGCAGCGAGCTGCGCCTGCAGGTCGCCGTAGCGGATGCCGGTAACCCGCACGGCACCGACGCGCGGGATAAAGATGGTCCCATCGGCGTCAACGGTCAGCACGAGGTTGCTGGCCTGCACCGATCCCGTCAGGCCGATGCGAAGCTGGTCGCCGGGATTAACGCGGTAATCTTCGGGCACCGCAGTGGTTGTGACGGGTGAAACGAAATCGCGCGCGTCCGGCACCAGTAGGTCCGTGCCGAAGCGACGCAGCGGCTTATCGACGATCCGCGATACATAGGCTTCAAACTCGCTTGCCGGCGGCGGCCGCCGCAACCGGTTCATTGGCTGCGACTGATCCTCACGGCGGTTCGCGTTCGTGTCGTCCTGACTATTGTCTGTGCTGTTCATCCGGTTCGATGTCCGCGAACGGGTATTGCTCGCCGCAAGTTGATCGGTCGATTCGATCGTGTCGGGCTGATAGCGCTGGATCTGGTCGGGGGCCGTGACTTGCGCGCTGGCGGCGTCGTACGCCTGCCGGTCGGCGGTCGGATCGCTGGTTTGGCGGCGCTGATTGTTGAAGTTCGAGTTTCCGCTGTTCTGCCCACCCATGTCGAATAGCTGCGCCTGCGCCGGGTCGGGTGCGATCATGATCGCCGCCGCCAGCAGGCACGAGGCCAGCCCTATCACCGGCGCGCCGCGAAAGAAGCAGACCATGCTGTACCGAACCCAATTCAATGCGCCCACGGTGTCCGCAGGGCGCGATCACCGGGTCATAGCCGCCGGGTTTCCGCCGCGCCAGCTTTGTTTATGCCGCCTGCGGACCGGCGAGGCGGTCGGCGATCATGGCAGCGTACGCGCGCTCGATCAGCGCCACCGACGCGCCGTCGCGGGGTAGGAAGTCGCGCTGCACCGCACCGCGGGGGCCGACCGTGATCACCACTACGTGGACACGACCGTGTTTCTTGTCCGAGCCGAACGCATCCATAGCCGTGGCAAGCGAGATGCCGGCAAGCGTCTCGTGCAGTCCCTTAGCCGTTGCTACCAGATGTTCGACATGGTCGCGGAACCGGCCGATGTGTGGCGCAGCGGCATAGTCGCGCCCCATCGCTTCGCCGAGCCGCAGCGCCGCTAGCATGCCGAGACCGACCGCAATGCCGTGGCTCACCGCAAAACCGCTGGCGGCCTCGAGCGCATGACCAAATGTATGACCGAAATTGAGTAGAAGCCGCTCGTTCTGGTCGAACTCGTCGACCTCGATGAACCACTTCTTGGCACGCAGGCTGTGATCGCACACCCCAGCGAGCGTCCTTTCGTCCGCCTCGAGCGATGGCCGCATCGCAAGATACCGCTCAAAGCTGTCGACGCCGCGGCACAGGCAGATCTTCGCTGCCTCGCATAACCCAGCTGCGCGCTGCTCAGCCGACAGCGTCGCGGTTAGCGCCGGATCAATCAGCACCGCGGCTGGCGGGTAGAAGGTGCCAACGATATTCTTATAACAGCCGACGTTAATCGACGACTTGCCGCCGATGCAACTGTCGGTCATCGCGAGCAAGGTGGTCGGCACGTAGGTCCAAGGCAGCCCGCGCATGTAGATCGACGCCACGAACGCCGTCACGTCCTGCACCACGCCGCCGCCGACCGCGATCAGCTCGGTCGCGCGGGTTGCGCGCCGCTGCCGCAGCTGAACGATCACGTCCGTCATCCGCTCAAGCGACTTGGCTTCCTCATCGGCGGCGATCTCAAGCGGCTCGACACCTGCACTGCGGACCCGCGCGGCAAGAAAGCTGTCGGCGACGAACAGCCGCTCGCCCGGCCGGCGCAGGACGTCGTCGAGCAGCCCGATGCCGATCGTCACCGGGTAGCTGCCCGTCGAGCTGGCGATGTCAAATGAGATGGGCATTGCTCATTCCAAGGTCGACGGCAATCGATTGCCCACTGATGCTGGTGTTCTCTGCCGAGCACAGAAAGCAGATAAGATCGGCGACGGACGCGAGGTCGGGCAGCCGATCGAGTGTGGTCTTGCCCTTGATCGCCGTTAGTTGATCGGGCGATAGGTTGGCTGCGGTCATCGGCGTGTCGAGCACACCCGGCAGGACACCGTTCACGAGGTGGCCCTCCGCACCGAGGTCGACCGCCGCCGAGCGTACCAGTCCGCCGATCGCCGCCTTCGTCACGGTATACGACAGTTTATGGGCACGCGCGCGTTCCTGCCAGATCGAGCTGACAACCGTCAGACGCGCTCCGCTGGCCGCCAACAGGCCCGCGGTGACCAAGGCAGACATGGCGACAAGCACCGTCAGACAGTTTGCTCGATAGAGCTCTAGATGCCGTTCAGGATCGAACGATCGCACCGAATCCGCGATGTTTGCTCCCTGAGCCCAGCAGACACCATCGAATGGCGTTGTTCCGCAAAACGCTTGCTGCGCATCATCAACGAGTGGATCATAGCGGCACCACGCGCGATCGCGATCGGTCTGCCCACCACGCCCGACGCCTACAACGGTCCATCCGCGCCGGACACCGTGTGCCATGACAGTGCTGCCGATGGCACCCGACGCGCCGAATACCAGCAAGTGCCACGGTACCACCATCAGGCTTAGCCCGCCACCGCAGCGATCCGGGCACCGAATTGCCTGGTGCGCCCTTCCATCATCTGGATTCGCGCGTGATCCTCGTCGGCAAGCCGCTGATAATAGTCGCGCTTGTTCTGCAGCCACATCAGCTCGAAATTGACGGCATTGGCGATCCCGGCGCAGATCGAGTAGCTGCTTGCCGCCTCACCTGCGAACACGATCTTCCGGGTCTCGAACCGGTCCAGCCGTACGGCGGCAATTTCGCGGAGCGTGTCAATTGCTTCGGCCGACACTGAGCCCCCGACGACCAGCGCCAGGTCGTTCTCGACACAAGCAGCAGCGACTTCCAGCACGGCAGTGGTGATCGAGCGCTCGTTGATCGCCGTCCGCGCCATACCGCGGGACAGAGTGAAATCGACACGCCCGAAGACGATGCCATCGACCCGGCCGCGGGCCAGCTGCATCATGTCGTCGAGATTTTGCAGCGTGGTTTCGGTTTCGAGGTTAAAGAGAAACTGGGTGCGCTGCGCGTGGGTCCCGTGGGTCTTGTCCTTCGCGTCGACGAATTTGGACAGCGCGTAGCGCGTCTCGACCATGGGCGCGATGACATAGTCGACGCCATAGATGTGGCACGCGTGCAGGTCGGAGATCGCCTCGCAGCCACCGATCTTCAGCGCCGTCTTAAGGTTCGCGCGCTGGGTTAGTTCCAGCAGCCGGTGAAGCTCGTCGGGCCGGGTCCCCTCCGCCTCGAACTCAGCCTTGACCGCCACCACGCCATAATCGTCGCGCCCGCGCTTGAGAGCGTCCAGCATCTTGTATTCCGTAGCATTCACAACGTTATGGCTCCTGATAGGAATAGGATTAGGATTTAAAAAAATTATTCTCGGCTTCTGCTCCTTACACGTCAACCCGCTCCGCGAGGTCCACCAATTCTATGGTACAGAAAAAAAGGTTAAGAAAGCAGATGCGAATGTCGCGCCGTCAGCTTCTCGCGACATTTCCGCTGGTCACTGCCAGCCGAGCAGCCGATGCGATGATTGCCTTGTCTGGTGGCGTCATGCAGGCCGGCGTTTGCCGGATCGATCACGATGTGACGATCGACGGGCCGGTGACGCTGCGACCCGGCGCATCGTTCGCCCTTGCATGCGGCGCGACGCTGACGTTGCTGGGCGACCTCACGGCACCTGCGGTGCAAATCTTCGACGACCCAGGGCGCGTCGATCTCATCCGCAGCCGCGTCGTTGCCGCCCGGCCCGAATGGTGGCGAGCCAAGCCCGACGACACGTCCCTCGATTGCGGCGCAGCGCTGGCGGCCTGTCTGCGAGCGCACACCGCCATGCAGCTTGGGCCGGGGGATTATTATCTCGCGTCTACATGGACGGTCGATCAGCCGAACCGGCGGATCTGGGGCATCGGGCGGACTGCCAACCCCCGCGGCACCCGGCTGGTGCTGACCGCAGGAGAAGGTCCGGTCATCCGCGTCGGGTACGAGACGCCGCCCGCCGAGATCAACGTCTATCTGCCAGGCATCGATCTGCGCTGGCTGGAGCTTGGCCGCACTCGCGCCGCGCCGCCGCCGGCGGCGGGCGACGATGCGCCGGTCGCGACAGGATTGGCCATTCGCCACGTGCTTAACTGCGTATTCTAAGGTATCAACGCCAACGAGCATGCCGTCGCCTTTCCAGTGCGAGGCGCGGTCCGGACGTTCCTGCGCGACTGCGCAGCCTTCCGTTCGCTGTTCACCGTCCCGGCGCGTGACGTGTTCATCGGGTTTGACATGGACGGTCGCCACCCGCCGATCCCCACCGGGGCCAACGCGTCGCTGTATCTGATCGACTGCGTCGCCCGGACCGGCAACCGGTCTCACCTACTCCGCTCGATCGGTTGCCGCGTGCAGGGCGCCTTCTCCGACACCTTCCTCGTGCGCTTCGAGACAACGGAGGTGGCGATCGGCATCGCGGTGGACGGGAAGACGGCGGCGTTCACACCGACCGGGCGCCAGTTCGGCCAAATCGACCTTCACATCGACACCCCTGTGCTCGACCAATGTTCCGACACGGGTATCAGTCTAACCGGGCTTTCCGAACATGCTCTCATCGACATCAGCGCCCCTTATGTCGCGCTGACCTTAGGCGGACGAGCGGCCATGGCGGTCGATCATGCCGGAGGCCTGACAACCGTTACGGGCGGTCAGTTCATCGGCTCGCTGGCACCGGCCGCCATCGGGCTGTCGCTGGCCGATGTCGCCGGTTTCGGCGCAACCGGGCTGAAGCTGGCTGGATTCAGCCGTCCGGTCGCTGCGGCGGGCGTAAGCGGTCTCGACCTCGTGGGGGGGTGAATACGGCGGGCGCAACAAGCGTGGGAGCGCCCGCGAGGTTTCTC
>JANOOK010000176.1:0-3230 GCA_031421275.1 Sphingomonadaceae bacterium | reverse complement strand
CTGTTCAGACAAACCGAGCCACCTCTGCTCAAGCAGGTCAAACGGCTTGACAAGATAGTCGTCCGCTCCTGCATTAAGGCCTGCTATACGTGACGAGAGGGCGTCTCGGGCCGTGATAACGATCATAGGCAGGTGAAAGTTCGGCCGAGATGTTATCTCGGCAATCATCTCCAAGCCGTCTCCGTCCGGGAGGCCAAGATCAAGCAGTAGAATGTCATATGTCGAAAGCGCCAGGGCGGTGCGCGCCTCCCCTCCAGTGGCGAAAGCATCGACCGCGAAGCCACGGGTCGCCAGATGCGCGGCGATCATGCCGCGCAGCTCCGGGTTATCCTCAATCAGTAGCACCTTCATTCGATCACCGACCCATGAGCACTGCTAGGCGGTTCAATTCTTTCCCACCCTGCCTTCGCCACTGACAATGCGCCGCTCTTGCCCGGGTGCTACACGACACTGCGCACGTCAGTTTTGCGTCGATCATGGTTGCCAAACACGTGAGTTGTTCGTGGTCATATCGTCGTCCCCACTATTTGGCGCTATGCCTGCGCCATGCATCTCTATGCGGCGGCAACGGAAGCGCGTGGCGATATGGCAATCCTAGCTGACGACATTCTGACGAAGAGGTGTGCAGGGTAGGCGATGTGACCGGCGTCCGTTGACCGGTAGCGGAAAATATTGACGCTGGCTTGTCAGAAACCCGTCAGCTTTGCTGTTTAAACCGTTTCAGAGCGCTTCCCGTCATCCTGTCTCTGAGGGAGGCGAACTTGGCAGTGACCCCATTTTGGAGAGGCGAAACGGTGGCTGGCGCCTATACAAAAATACTATCGAACCCCGTGGCCGCCCGGTGGACGGTAAGGGTTCCCATGCATGTCACGCTGCTTGCTGGCGTTCTCGCTTATATCAGCACCGATGTAAGCCAAATTCTAAGACTGCTAGTCAAATTTTTTCTGCCAGCAGAAAACACAATGCCCTTGTATTCCCGGGCGGCGGCGCCTTGCGCCGTCAAGAGGTAAACGGATGAACTTGGATACTTTAGGCCTCAGCGATTTGGCAATTTCGGACTTTACAGCCTGGTTCGGGTGGCTGGCAACGATTTTGCTCACCTTCAACCTCGCGCTCGGGGTGCTGCAACCACTGCGCTACGATCCGGTCGTCCGCTGGCCGCACCGGCGGCTGCCCGCCTCGATCTTCAAGCTCCACAAGTGGACCGGCTACACCGCGATCGGCGTCGTGCTGGTTCATCCGCTATTCTTGCTGTGGCACGCAACTAAGCCGTTCACCCTCTCGGCGATCTACATTCCGTTCACCGCGCCCGCCGAAACGCTTTACGCCGCGCTCGGCACGATCGCGATGTACCTGCTGCTGACCGTCACGTTGTCGTCCTACTTTCGCGAACGCATCGGTCTCGAACTGTGGAGATGGGTGCATTACGCGACCTACGCGCTGCTGCCCGTGTTCCTGGTCCACGGACTGCTCATCAATTCGAGCCTCGATCCAAAGCGAGCGATAGATTATTTTGATGCCGGTAAGCTGATCGTCGAGACGTGCGCGCTGATCGCGATCGCCTTTGTCGTCTGGCGGCTGCGCTACACCTGGGCCGCGCGGCGCGTCAAAGTCCCGTCCGCCCCGATAACCGCCACGCCGCCACCGCATTCGACTGCAAATTCGCTCGCGCCATGGGTCGGCACACTCCGGCTAACCAGCGTCACGACTGAAACGCCGCGCGTGAAGACGTTCCGCTTCAGGACCGAGGACGGGGGACCGCTGCCCTTCATGTTCGCCGCCGGGCAGTATTTCGAGCTGTCGGGAATCCGCAACTACACCGCGTCGTCGTCGCCCACCGAGCGCGATCATGTCGAGTTCTCGATCAAATACGAGGATGGCGGTTTCTTCTCGCCGCACATGCACGACGATCTTGCGGTCGGCAGTCTTGTCACGGTTCGCGGCCCCTATGGGCATTTCACCATCCCACTAGATGTGCTCAAGCCGGTGGTGATGATTGCCGGCGGGGTTGGCGTCACCCCGTCGTTGTCGCAAATTCGCGATCTCCTCGAACGGGGATGGCCGGGCAAAATCGAATTGATCTACTCGACCTCGACGTCGGCCGACGTGATCTGCGGCGACGAACTCACCCGGCTTGCCGTGGATCATGCCAATTTCAAGCTGGTGACAGTCATCACGAACGATGCGGTGGCGGGCACCTGCAAGCGCATCACCGCCGACTTCCTCCGATCGACTGTTCCCGATGTGGCGGAAGCGCAGGTTTATGTCTGCGGACCAGCGCCGATGATGGCGGCGGTCACCGCGATGCTGACTCAGCTCGGGGTGCCGCCGTCGGCCGTGTTCACCGAATCCTTTGCAGTCGGATAATGCTCAGATCCACTCTCTCCCATCTATTGCTGGCGGGAGTCATGCTCGCAGCGGCACCGGCGCGCGCCGAGCCGCCCACCGGCGCGGGCGACACGACGCCGGCGACCGAGCAACCCGCGGTCGGTACGGCGACGCCCGTCCAAGGGCTGTCGTTCAAGCCCGACGCCGGCATTGTTTTCCGATCGTGCGATTTCAGCCTGACAACATGGGGGTTCGCCGAACGACTGTTCAATTTTAGCGGCCCCGACAGTTGGCGGCGCTTTCGCCAAGGGGCTGAAATCGACCTGCCCCGGTTCGGCGAAAGCAATCTGCGTCCTGCTTTTTTCTATGAATTCGATCTGGTCAACTCCGACTTCTTCCGCGTGAAACCCTTCCGCCGCGGGTTCGAGAACCTGTTTTTAGCGCTCCAGGATGCCGACGATCCGGGTAAATTCCGCCTGCTGATCGGCGAAAATACGCAGATTCTGTCGCGCGACGACAATCTGTCATCGGGCAACCTGCCGACGATCAATCGCTCGCTTATCCTGGAAGAACACGGCTCGACGAACAGCTTCGGGACCCAGTTCGGTATTCAGTTTCAAAAACACCTGTCCGACGCCCTCACCCTGCAAGTCTCGACCCAGGATGGTCGCGGCTCGCTGAACACCGACAGCCCGCGCTATGCGATCGGCAACAGTTTTTCTGGCAAGGTGATCGTCACCCCGAAGATCGACCCCGAAAGCGGCCGCAAGCTCAGCCTCGGTCTGGCGGTCGATCACACGCGCGACATTACCGATCGCACTTTCACGCTCGCCACAGCGCTCGCGCTCGCGCCGATCGGCGGCGCCGCGGCAACCGGCAACCGCTTCACCGTCGAGGCCGAC
>JANOOK010000175.1:0-12048 GCA_031421275.1 Sphingomonadaceae bacterium | reverse complement strand
AGCTTGGTCGCGGCGTCGAGCGCGATGCCGACGCCGATCGAATAACTGACCAGAGTCACGTCGTGTCCCTCGCGCACGACATGCGCCTTGCCGATCTCGACGACGACATCGCCGTCGGGCACGTCGAAGCTGTGGCCGTAGAGCAGCTCGTTTTCGAGGAACACCACCGGGTCGGGCGAGCGGATCGCCGACTTGAGCAGCCCCTTGGCGTCGGCCGCGCTGTACGGAGCGATGACGATCAGCCCGGGGACGCTGGCGTACCACGGCGCGAAGTTCTGGCTGTGCTGCGCCGCCACCCGCGCAGCCGATCCGTTGGGGCCGCGGAACACCATCGGGCAGCGCATCTGGCCGCCGCTCATGTAATTGGTCTTGGCGGCCGAGTTGATGATGTGGTCGATCGCCTGCAGCGCGAAGTTGAAGGTCATGAACTCGACGATCGGCTTCAGCCCGCCCATCGCCGCCCCGGTGCCGAGGCCGGCGAAGCCGTATTCGGTGATCGGCGTATCGACGACGCGCTTCGGGCCGAACTCCTCGAGCAGGCCCTGCGTGACCTTGTACGCGCCCTGATATTCGGCGACTTCCTCGCCCATGACGAAGACGCTCGGGTCGGTCCGCATCTCCTCCGCCATGGCGTCGCGCAAGGCCTCGCGGACGGTCTGGCGGTGCGTCGGGCCGGGGGCTTCGGGGGCGACGAGCAGGCTGGCGGGAGCTTGGCCGTCCTTGGGCTTGACGGCGACGGGGGCAGCGTCGGCGGGGACGGCGTCCGCTTGCTTGGGGGTTTCCTTGGGATTGCTTGATCCTCCCCCGCCTTCGGGGGATGGGGACCGCGCCGTTTCAGGCGTAGTGGAGGGGCGGTCCGGCTGGGCCGGCTTCGACTTTGGCTCGACCTCCCCTCCACCATGCGAAGGCGCATGGTCCCCCTCCCCCGAAGATGGGGGAGGATTGCTTGCCGCCTCATCCTCCCCGCGTATCGTCGCGATCAGCGTCCCGACCTTGACCCCGTCGCTGCCGTCCTGAACGTGGAGCCTCTCGACCACGCCGCCCTCGTCGGCTTCGAGCTCCATCGTCGCCTTGTCGGTCTCGATCTCCGCGAGCACGTCTCCGGGCTTGACGGTGTCGCCCTCCTTGACCAGCCACTTGGCCAGCGTGCCCTCCTCCATCGTGGGCGACATCGCGGGCAGCTTGATCTCGGTCATCGGACTAAACTCATCGTCATCCCCGCGACGGCGGGGATCCATAACCCCGATCGTTTGTGGTCATGGGCCCCCGCCTTCGCGGGGGTGACGAAGGCAATAGCCACCGCTGCCGACCTATGCGAGTGCATCAGTGCGACCCCACCAGCACGTCGGTATAGAGTTCTTTCGGATCGGGCTCGGGCGCGCTCTCGGCGAAGTCGGCGGCTTCGGCGATCTGCGCCTTGACCGCCTTTTCCATATCCTTGAGACCCGCCTCGGTCGCCGCACCCATTTCGATCAGGCGCTGCTTGGTGTGCTCGATCGGATCGGACTTCTCGCGCACCGCTTGGACTTCCTCGCGGCTGCGGTACTTGGCCGGGTCCGACATGCTGTGGCCGCGGTAGCGATAGGTCTTCATCTCGAGCAGGATCGGCCCCTTGCCGGCGCGCACCCAGTCGACCGCGACGTTGGCCGCGCCGCGCACCTCGCAGACGTCCATGCCGTCGACCTGCAGGCCCGGCACGCGGAAGCTCTCGCCGCGGCGGAACAGCTGGTCCTCGCTACTGCTGCGGTTGACGCTGGTGCCCATCGCATACTGGTTGTTCTCGATGACGTAGATGACCGGCAGCTTCCACAGCTCGGCCATGTTGAAGCTTTCGTAGACCTGGCCCTGGTTCGACGCGCCGTCGCCGAAATAGGTGACCGCGAGCCCGCCGTCTTCCTTGTACTTGTGCGCAAACCCCAGCCCGGTGCCGAGCGGGACCTGCGCGGCGACGATGCCGTGGCCGCCATAGAAGCCGTGCTCGACCGAGAACATGTGCATCGAGCCGCCCTTGCCCTTGCTGATGCCGGCAGCGCGCCCGGTCAGTTCGGCCATGACGATCTTGGGGTCGATGCCGGCCGCCAGCATGTGGCCGTGGTCGCGGTAGCCGGTGATCACCGAGTCGGTCGGCTTCAGCGCCGACTGCATGCCCGTGACGACGGCTTCTTGCCCGATATACAGATGGCAGAAGCCGCCGATCAGCCCCATGCCGTAGAGCTGCCCGGCACGCTCCTCGAAACGGCGGATCAGCAGCATCTCGCGGTAGAACTTCAGCAGCTCCTCGCCGCTGGCGTTATAGCGCACCGGCTCGGGCGGACGTTCGCGCCCCGAAGCGAGCGGCACGGCGGGAGCGCGGACGAGCGCTGGAGCAGCTTTAGCCAAGTTGACAGCGCCTTTGCGGTTGGTTGGTAGCCCGGCCGCAGCTATACGAGCAGCGGTCGTCTCACATCAACGGCTTTCGGGCAGCAGGCGATCCGCTCAGCGGCTCGGGAGCGGCGTCGGGCAGCGGCACGATGATCTCGTCGGGCCGCACGACGCCGAGGTTGCGACGCACCAGTTCGTCGGCATAATCGGGATCGACGTGTGCCGGATCGAGCAGCTTTACCTCGCGGGCGAGCGCGACCTTATCGGCGTGAACCTGCGTCGCCTGTTGTTCGGCAACGGCGCGTTCGACCTTATAGCCCTGCCACGCCAACAGGCCGGTGTTGCCCGAAATCGCATGGAAGGCAAAATAGCTCATCACCAGCAGGCAGGCCGCCGGCAGCGCAGCGCGACGAGCAAGTTCGAGCGGAGCGACGCGGCTGACCATCCCCGATTCTAACCATGCGAGTGCTCGCGACTCAAGCGAATACTGCAGCGATGACGTTGCTGAATGATCGTAATCGACGGTTAAGGCTTAGTTTGTAGATACGTACGCGTCGGCCGGGGCGGATGGAGATAAGCCGGATGTCCATGCAGACTGGCAAGGTGAGTGAAGACGCGCTGCCGGGCTCGATTTGGCAATGGGCGATCGCAGCCTGTGCGCTGACGATCGTGCTGTTGTGGCCGGCGTGGTACAACGGCCAGCCGTTGCTGTTTCCCGACAGCGTCGGCTACGAGCGCGCCGGTGCGGTCAGCCTGGCTGTGACCCATATCGTCGATGAGCCCGGCCTCGCACCTGCGGCCCGCGGCACCAGCGCCGTCGATCGGGGTGGCGACGGCATTTCGACGGCGCGCTCGCCCTATTACGGCGTGCCGGTGACGCTGGCGATCGATGCCGGCGGGATCTGGGCGGTAGCGACGCTACAGGCGCTCGGCGTCGCGACGGCCTTGCTGTTGGCGCTCCGCAGGCTCCGGGTTTCGCTGCCGATCGCGACGGCGACCATCGTCGTGCTGGCGCTGGTCGGCGGTCTGGCGGTGTACGCCGAGGCGGTGATGCCCGACGTCTTTGTCGGTGTGATGGTCCTCGGTTTCGCGATGCTGCTGGCGGTGCCGCGACTACCGCCGGCCGAGCGCCTGCTGTGGCTGCTCGCGATCGTCGTCGCGATGCTGTTCCACAAGGCTTTTCTGGCGATCGGTATCGTCTTGACGATCGGTGCCGCGGTGCTGGCCCGGCGATTGGTGCTCGAACGGTTTACGATCGGGTTGCTGGCGGGCTGCTGTTTGATCGGCATCACCGGGCATGTGTTGGTCGATGTCAGCATCCGGCTGAAAACGGGGCGGGCACCGCTCAGCGTCCCTTTCCTGATGGCCCGGTTCGCCGATAGTCCGGTGCTCGGCAACTATCTCCGCGACAATTGTTCGCCGCCACGTTTCCGGATCTGCCGTTACCGGTCACGATTGCCGATGGCGCCCGACGAGTTTCTATGGGGTAAGCGCAGCGTTTACGTTGCTGTTTCGAACGACGATCGCCGGGCGATTGCGGCAGAGGCCGGCACCGTGCTGCGCGGTGCAGTGGCGGCGCGACCGGTCGAGGCTGCGGTCGAGGCCGGACATGGTGCCTTTGTCCAGCTGTTCACCGTTGGCATGGATGACTTCGCGCTCGGTATCCCAGCCTCGACCGTGGTCGACGCGCGGCTGGCGCCGGCGATGGCAGTTTACCCGGACAGCGCGATCGCACACCGGACGTTCCCTTTGGAGCAGCTGGGTGTTTTGGCGGTGACGCTCTACCTGCTCGGGGCGGCCGCGATCTGTGCCGTGGTGGCGATGCGGCGCGAGCTCATTCCCGCCCGCGACGGACGTCCACGCATGATGATCCTGCTCGCCGTCCTGGTTGGAGGGGCGGTGACCAATGCGGTCATTTCAGGCGTGTTGTCGGGCGTCTTCGAACGCTATCAGGGCAGGATCGCATGGCTGCTCCCGTTCGGAGCCGTTGTCATCTGGCAGGCCCAGCGCCCTCGCGTGAACGCGCCGACGCTGGCGTAAAGTCGTCCCCGCCAGCGCCTCAGCGGTGCAGGACCGACCGGCCCGCATACTGCGCGCTGGACCCAAGCTCCGCCTCGATGCGGATCAACTGGTTGTACTTGGCGAGCCGGTCCGAGCGCGCCAGGCTGCCGGTCTTGATCTGCCCGCAGTTGGTCGCGACCGCGAGATCGGCGATCGTCGCGTCCTCGGTCTCGCCCGAGCGGTGCGACATCACGCAGGTGTAACGCGCCCGGTGCGCCATCTCGACCGCCTGCAGCGTCTCGGTCAGCGTGCCGATCTGGTTGACCTTGACCAACAGCGAGTTGGCCAGTCCGCGCGCGATGCCCTCCTTGAGCCGCGCCGGATTGGTCACGAACAGGTCGTCGCCGACCAGCTGGTGGCGCGCGCCGAGCTTGTCGGTGATCAGCTTCCAGCCGTCGAAGTCGTCCTCGGCCACGCCGTCCTCGATCGACAGGATCGGGTAGCGCGCGCACAGGTCGGCGTAGTAGTCGACCATTTCCGCTGAAGTCAGCGACTTGCCCTCGCTGCTGAGTTCGTAGCGGCCGTCTTTGAAGAACTCGCTCGCCGCCGGATCGAGCGCCAGCATGACCTGGTCGCCCGGCGTGTACCCGGCCTTCTCGACGGCGCGCATGATGAAATCGAGCGCCGCGGTCGTACCCGCAAGGTTCGGCGCGAAGCCGCCTTCGTCGCCGACCGCGGTGGACAGGCCGGCAGCGGCCAGCTCGGAGCGCAGCGTGTGGAAAATCTCCGAGCCCCAGCGCACGGCTTCGGTCAGTGTCTCGGCCCCGACCGGCATGATCATGAATTCCTGGAAGTCGATCGGATTGTCGGCATGCGCGCCGCCGTTGATGATGTTCATCATCGGCACCGGCAGGACATGCGCGGCGACCCCGCCGATATACCGGTGCAGCGCCAACCCCCGGCTCTCCGCCGCTGCTTTCGCCGCGGCCAGGCTGACCCCGAGGATGGCGTTCGCCCCCAGCCTGCCCTTGTTCGGCGTGCCGTCGAGCTCAATCATCGTCGCGTCGATCTCGCTCTGCTCCTCGGCGTCGATGCCGCCCAGTGCGTCGGCGATCTCGCCATTGACCGCCGCACACGCCTTGAGCACGCCTTTGCCGCTATAGCGCGACCTGTCGCCGTCACGCAGTTCGACCGCCTCATGCGCGCCGGTCGATGCACCCGACGGCACCGCGGCGCGCCCGACGCTGCCATCCTCGAGCAGGACTTCCACTTCGACCGTCGGCCAGCCCCGGCTGTCGAGGATCTCGCGCGCATGGATGTCGATAATCGCGGTCATGGCAGTGTTCCCAACAGTGTCGGGCAGGCCTTATCGCTCATCATCGCCGACGACAACGCCGATGCCGTGTCGACGACTTGACGGATGAACAACGACCCTGTTCAACGTGACTGGGAAGTCACGGTCGGCGGGAACCGGGCAACCGCTGTCACGTTCAGGTGCGGGCTCGTACATCGCATGAGGGATTTCATTATGGACGACGGCATTTCGACGGCGACGACGACTTCGGCGGGCATGCCGCATTTGGGCAACAACAACGGCGCGCTCGACCAGAGCGGCCACGGCGGTGCGATGGGTGCGCAGGCTTTGTCGGGCATGAAAGATGCCGTGCACACGCTCCGCAGCACCGCGTCCGGCAAGGTTCAGGAGGTCGTCGAGGACGGCAAGTCGCAGATCACCTCGGCGCTCAACGAGGTCGCGACGGCTGCCCATGAGATCGCGGACAAGCTGAACGAGAACGGCGGCGGCGCGGTGTCGCCGTACATCGTCAAGGTGGCGACCACGGTCGAAGGCTGGTCGCAGGGCATTCAGCGTAAGACCGCGACCGAGCTCGGTAACGATGTGCGTGATTTCGCGCGCCGCAGCCCCGGGTTGGCGGTCGGCCTGGCGCTCGCCGCCGGGTTGATCGTGACGCGGCTGCTCAAGGCCGAGACCGCCAGCGTTCGCAGCCGTTGATCGACGTACCGGCGAGGAAGATCAGCATGTCATCAGTTCCGCATAATCTCGTCACGACTCCGGCAGCCGAGCCGTCGCTGACCGACCTGGTCAAAAATCTCGTCGGCGATGTCGGGCATCTGTTCCGCACCGAACTGCGTCTGGCGAAGACCGAGGTCGTCGGCGGTGTGAAGTCGGCGGTCGGCGGCATCGTCATGATCGCAATCGGCGTGGTGCTTCTGCTCGGTGCCTTGTTCACGTTGCTCGGGGCGTTCGTCGGTTGGCTGACACCTTATGTCGGTGCCGGCTGGGCGGCGCTGATCGTGGCGGTCGTCACCGGCGGGATCGGCGTGGCGCTGGCGTTCATCGGTAGCAAGCGCATGAGCGCCAAGACGCTGATGCCCGAGCGGACGATCGCCTCGGTCCGCGACGGCATCGACGAGCTGAAGGGGAAGTAGTAATGAGCGAACTCGACAATCTTGAGGCCGACGCCGAAGCGACGCGCGACCGGATTGCCGCAACGGTAGATGACCTGCAGCACCGGCTGTCGCCGCGGACGCTGGTCAGCAACGCCTTCGACGGAATCGGCGCGCAAGGTGCCGACATGATGGCATCGGTGCAGAAGGCGGCGCGTGGCAATCCGATCGGACTGGTTGCGGTCGGGCTTGCCATCGGCGCGATGGCGCTGGGCCGGTCGCGGCTGAAAAATGCCAAACTCGATGACGAGCAGTTCGCCGCCTATCCCGATTATGATGATGGTTACGGCGCGAATTCGGTCGATGATCGTTGGGCAGACGATCACCCGCAGTCGATGCTGCGACCGAACCGCCTGCAACAGCAGACGGCATCACGGCCGTTGATCGCACTCATCATCGCCGCCGGTGTCGGGGCGTTGCTCGGTGGCTTGCTGCCGATTACGGAAGCGGAACGCAATCTGGGGCGGAACGCTGGCGATATGCGGAAACCCGTACCGCGTTGAGCGATCGCGGCCCGCTCGCCCCGGATGGTTCGAGATTGCCTTCAAGCGGCGTTCATCCGAATTATCCTACTGGCTCGGCGATCGATCCCGAAGACCCCGCGCGGAGTGCCTAATGACCTGGAGAATTGCGTTGTTGATCGGTATGGCCGTGGTCTCTCCCACCGTCGCGGCGGCGCAGACGACGGCGACGCCGGTGCAGGCCAGCGCGGCAGGCAGGTTTCTCGACGATCTCACCACGCGGGCTTTTGCGATCTTGCGGGAGACTGGTTCGCGGGCGACGATCCACGCCGAGTTCAAAGCGATCCTGCACGATAACTTTGCGGTCGAGCAAGCCGGTAACCGCCTGATCCGCCGGTACCGCAGCCAGATCACCCCGGCGCAGTTGGCGGCGTACCAGGCCGCATTGCCGGAATACATCGTCAACCTCTATGCCGACCGTCTCTACGATTATACCACTGCCAAAGTCCGCGTCGTGCGCACCGTCCCGCATGGGGCTGCCGGCAGCGTCGATGTCTATTCGCGTATCGAAACCTCCAAGCGGCAGCCGTTCGATGTCATCTGGGCGGTCGAGCCGCGGCCGGGCGGCAAGTTCCTGATCAGCAACGTCACGGTTTCGGGGGTCAATCTCGCGCTGACCCAGGAGGCCGATTTTTCTTCCTATATCGCCAAGAACGGTTTTGACGCATTGATCAATTTCATGAAATCGGCGAACGCCCGCCCTGTTGCGTAAGGCGACATAGCGCTGGCCGGACCGCAGTCGACGCGGTAGACCGCGGTCATGTCGAACCTGTTGCATCTCGTCTTTGGTGGCCGTGTCACCGACCCTCGCGGCCTCGACTTCGAGGATCCGTCGAAGCTCGATGTCGTCGGCATTTTCCCGAACTATGCCGAAGCCGAGGCGGCGTGGCGGGCAAACGCCCAGCGCACCGTCGACGATGCCCAGATGAAGTACGTCGTCGTTCACCTGCACCGGCTGCTCGAACCGGGCAGCCCGACGCAGGGTTAGATTTCGGGCTCGCGCAAGAACGGTTGCGCGAACAGCAGCCCGGTGACGAAGCCGCCGATATGCGCCCAGATCGCGACCCCCTGCCCCAACAGGCCGCCGCCGACCGGCCCGGTGTTGAACGCGACCGCCGTCAACAGCTGCAGTCCGATCCACGCCGCTGCATACCACATCGCCGTCAACGCCTCCGACGAGACCTGCACGCCAAGCACGGTCCGTGATTCGAGCTGATTACGCGCGAACAAAACGGCATACGCGCCGAACACGCCCGCAATGGCACCGCTGGCACCGATCACCGGCATCGACGATGTCGGGGCGACGAGATACTGCAACACACCGCCGGCGACACCGGCCAGCAGATACAAGGCGATAAACCGCCAGCGCCCGAGGGCCCACTCGCAATATTTGCCCACCCATGCGAGAAAGACCAGGTTCAACGTCAGGTGCAGCCAGCCGGCGTGCAGAAACAGCGAGGTCAGCAGCGTCAGTACCGCCGGCACGCTGCCCGGCACCCCATGTGCGACGCCGCTCAGCCGCGCCGGGATCAGCGCCGCGCGCAACGTCAACATCTCGCCGAACGCCGATCCACCGATACTGACCGCAAGCTGGATGATGATGCAGGTAAGCAGCAACACCCGCGTGACCGGGGCTGGCGGAGGCTTGAACGGCTTCATGTCAGCCGTAACAACGGCCCGGGCTCGATCGGCTTCAACGCCTCAGACAAATTCGACCTTCTCGATCTGGTAATATTTGTCCCCCGACGGCGTCGTCACTTCGACTTCCTCGCCGAGCCGCCGCCCGATCAGCGCCCGCCCGAGCGGCGACGAATATGATATCCGCCCGCGCTTGGCATCGGCCTCGGTCTGGCCGACGATCTGATAGGTCACCGGCTTCTCGTCCTCATCGAGCAGCGCCACCGTCGCGCCGAACACGACCTTGTCGCCCGACAGCGTCTTGGGATCGATCACCACGGCGCGCGCCAGTTTGTCCTCGAGATCCATGATCTGCGCTTCGATGTGGCCCTGACGCTCCTTCGCCGCGTGATATTCGGCATTTTCCGAAAGATCACCATGCGCGCGCGCTTCCTCGATGTCCTGGACGTTCTGCGGGCGCTCCTTGTCCTTATAGTCACGCAAGGTGGCTATCAGGATCGCATGGCCTTCCGCCAGCATCGGCAGCTTGTCGACCGTCGCCATTGTATCAAAAACCTTTCGTCCGCCCTGTGCACGCCTCCGCCGGACGGCTGACCCGCCGTAAGCGGTATCGTCGTCCGTCCGGCCGGCTTAGTCGAGCGCAGAATAGTAGGATTGCAACGACCGTACTTCAAGCGGTCGCTGCTTCAACGCGGCGATCGCCTGAACCGCCGCAACGCTCGCCGCCGCGGTGGTAAAATACGGCACTTTCCCGTACAGCGCCGATGCCCGGATCGAGGCGCTGTCCTTCAGCGACTGGACGCCCTCGGTGGTGTTTACGACCAGCATGACCGCGCCGTCCTTGATCCGGTCGACGATGTGCGGACGGCCCTGCGCGACCTTGTTGACTGCGCTCACTGCGATGCCCTCGCTCGCCAGATAGCGCGCGGTGCCGTCGGTGGCGATCAGTGCGAAGCCCATCCCGATAAGCTGCCGGGCGGCCTCGAGGATCACCGGCTTGTCGCTATCCTTGACCGAAATGAATACCGTGCCCGTCATCGGCAGCACCGTGCCGACGCCGAGCTGCGCCTTGGCGTACGCCATTGCGAAATCGGTATCGATTCCCATGACTTCGCCGGTCGACTTCATCTCGGGGCCGAGCACCGGGTCAGCTCCGGGGAAGCGTCCGAACGGGAACGCCGCCTCCTTGACCGCGATGTGCGTCCACGCCGGGCGCTTCAGGTCGAAGCTCGCGAGGCTTTCACCCGCCATCACCCGCGCCGCGATCTTGGCGATCGGGATGCCGGTCGCCTTGGCGACGAACGGCACCGTGCGCGAGGCGCGCGGGTTGACCTCGATGATATAGACCAGTTCATCCTTGACCGCGAACTGGACATTCATCAGCCCGCGCACGTCAAGCGCGCGCGCCAGCAACCCGGTCTGGCGCTCGATCTCGGCGATGATGTCGTCACTCAGCGAATAGGGCGGCAGCGAGCAGGCGCTATCGCCGGAATGCACGCCCGCTTCCTCGATATGCTGCAGCACGCCGGCGACGAACACCGTCTCACCATCGGCCAGCGCATCGACATCGACCTCGATCGCATCGCGCAGATAGCGGTCGATCAGCACCGGCGAGCCGTCGGAGACCTGCACCGCCTCACGGATATAGACGTCGAGCTGTGCGGTCGTCTCGACGACCTCCATCGCGCGCCCGCCGAGCACATAGGAAGGCCGCATCAGCACCGGGTAGCCGATGCGCTCGGCGACCGCGACCGCCTCGTCACGGGTGCGCGCGATGCCATTCTCGGGCTGGCGCAATCCGAGTCGCTCGATCAGCGCGGCGAAGCGCTCGCGGTCCTCGGCGAGGTCGATGTTATCGGGAGACGTGCCGAGGATCGGGATACCCGCGTCCTTGAGGCGCTGCGCGAGCTTGAGCGGCGTCTGCCCGCCGAGCTGCACGATGACCCCCTTCAACGTGCCGTTGCGCTGCTCGACCGCAAGCACTTCGAGCACGTCCTCGCCGGTCAGCGATTCGAAATACAGCCGGTCCGAGGTGTCGTAGTCGGTCGAAACCGTCTCGGGATTGCAGTTGATCATGATCGTCTCGTAGCCCGCGCCCCCCAACGCGAAGCAGGCGTGGCAGCAGCAATAGTCGAACTCGATCCCCTGCCCGATTCGGTTCGGGCCGCCGCCGAGGATGACGACTTTCTCGCGCGAGGTCGGGTTGCTCTCGCACTCGGGCTCGCCGAAGCTCGGAGCTTCATAGGTCGAATACATGTACGGGGTCTTGGCCTCGAACTCGGCGGCGCAGGTGTCGATGCGCTTGAAGACGGGGCGGACGCCGAGCGCGTGGCGACGTTGACGGACATTCTCCTCAAGCGAGAGCCACGTCGGGGGCGGCCCTCCCGGCTCCGAAATTATACCTAACGAGCCACCCTCCCTTTGAAATTTCTCGACAGCCGTCAGGAGGCGTCGCATCAGCTGCTGACCTTCACCGAATCTTTCCAGTCGCGCCAGCCGAGCGTCCGAAAACCCCATTGCCTTGAGCCGACGTAGCCCGGGAGCGTTACCAGGAAGGCCATTCGTCAAGACCTGCTGCTCGGCTTCAACAATTTCCGCCATCCGGCTGAGAAACCACGGTTCGTAGAACGTAATCGCGTGTATCCGCTCAACTGACCACCCGGCCCGCAGTGCCTGTGCCGCAACGCGCAGCCGGTCGGGCGTCGGCAGCGATAGCGCCGCGGCGATTTCATCGTCGCTCGCCCCCGCGAGGCTCTCGACCTCATCCAAGCCGCTCAGCCCGATTTCCAGTCCGCGCAACGCCTTCTGCACGCTTTCTGGGAATGTCCGTCCGATCGCCATGACCTCACCAACCGACTTCATCGCGGTCGACAGCAGGTTAGACGCGCCCTTGAACTTCTCGAAGGCGAAGCGCGGGATTTTGGTGACGACATAGTCGATCGTCGGCTCGAACGCCGCGGGCGTCGCGCCGGTGATGTCGTTCTGGATTTCGTCGAGCGTGTAGCCGACCGCGAGCAGCGCCGCGACCTTGGCGATCGGGAAGCCGGTCGCCTTCGACGCC
>JANOOK010000174.1:0-31482 GCA_031421275.1 Sphingomonadaceae bacterium | reverse complement strand
TGAACTTGATGTTACGCCCGCCCCAGCAGACGTCGCTGTCGCTGGTCACCGGCTGACGCATCTCGGGCGGGCAATTCGCTGCCAGCCAGGCGCGGGTCTGCTCCCGGAAATCATCTCGCGTGTCGGCCATCGCACACCTCGCAATTGTGTTCTTGACGGCTGCGACTATGGTGCGCGGCGGCGTGCCGGGCAAAGGGAATTTCAGCGCAGATGCTCGCACACTTTCAGACCGCGCTCGATTTCACCAGCCTCGGGCTCTCCCCGGTGCTGTTCGACGTCCATTTGTTCGGGCTCGATCTGGCGCTGCGCTGGTACAGCCTCGCCTATATCGTGGGTATCCTCGGCGGCTGGTGGTATCTCGGCAAGTTGATCGACGCCGGGGGCGCGCCGCTCGACCGGCTGCAGGCGGACGCGTTCATCACCTGGGCGACACTCGGCATTATCCTCGGCGGGCGCACCGCCTATGTGATCTTCTACGACCCGGCCAAGTTCGCCGCGCATCCGGGCGACATCGTCAAGCTGTGGGAGGGCGGCATGTCGTTCCACGGCGGCGTCGTCGGCATGGGGCTCGCGGTGCTGTGGTTCGCCCGGCTCAACCGGCTCAACTGGCTGCGCGTGCTCGACTATGTCACCTGCGTCGTGCCGATCGGGCTGATGACCGGGCGGCTGGCGAATTTCGTCAACGGCGAGTTGTGGGGACGTCCGACGGGAAGCGACTGGGGCATCGTCTTTCCCGGCGGCGGCCCGCTGCCGCGCTATCCGAGCCAGCTGTTCGAGGCGGGGGCGGAGGGCGTGCTGCTGCTGGCGATCATGGCGTGGCTGTTCTACCGTACCCCGGCGCGACGCTATCCGGGGCGGCTGAGCGGGTCATTCCTGCTGGGCTACGGCATCTTCCGGTTCATCATCGAATATTTCCGCGAGCCCGACGTCCAGCTCGGCCTGCTCTCGACCGGGCTCAGCATGGGGCAGACTTTATGCCTGCCGATGATCGTTGGCGGGCTTTACCTGATCGCCACCAGCGCCGGACGGGCGGCGAGGCTCCCGGCCGGTGTCACCGGCCCTCAACTGGAGTGACCCCGCTGGCGCGGCTGCTGGCGCGGCAGATCGAGGGCGCAGGCCCGCTGCCGGTGGCGCAGTGGATGGCGCTGTGCCTCGGCCATCCCGAGCATGGCTATTACATCACCCGCGACCCGCTCGGGACCGACTTCACCACCGCGCCCGAAATCTCGCAAGTGTTCGGCGAACTGATCGGCGCGTGGTTCGCCGATCTGTGGACGCGCGCCGGAGCACCGTCGCGGGTGCGGCTGGTCGAGCTCGGGCCGGGCCGCGGCACGCTGATGGCCGACTTGCTGCGGGCGACCTCGCGGGTGCCGGGGTTTGCGGCGGCAACCACCGTGCACTTCGTCGAGACCAGTCCGGTGCTGCGCGCGGCGCAGGCGGCGCGCGTGCCGGCCGCGCAGTGGCATGCGACGCTCGCCGAAGTTCCCGACGATGCGCCGCTGCTGCTGGTGGCGAACGAGTTCTTCGACGCGCTGCCGGTGCGCCAGTTCGTCCGGACCGAAGCCGGCTGGCGCGAGCGGCTGGTCGGGTATGACGGAAGGCGCTTCGAGCCAACGCTTGGCACCGCGGCGGTCGAGGCGCTGGTACCCAAAACCTTGTGGGCATCACCGCCCGGCAGCGTCGTCGAGGTCTCACCGGCATCTACCGCGGTTGCCGCCGAGATCGGCGCGCGGCTGCGCGGCGATGGCGGCGCGGCGCTGATCGTCGATTATGGCCATGCCGGCCCGGTCACCGGCGACACGCTGCAAGCCGTGCGTGGCAACACCTTCGCCGATCCGTACGCGAGCCCGGGCGAAGTCGACCTGACCGCGCATGTCGATTTCACCGCGCTCGCCGCGGCAGGCCGTGGCGACGGCGTGATCGCGCACGGCCCGGTCGAGCAGGGCAGCTGGCTGTCCGCGATGGGCATCGACGCGCGTCTCGCGGCGCTGGCTGGGCGAGCGACCCCGGCGCAGGCGGCGGCGCTCCGGGCCGGGGCGGCGCGGCTGACCGCATTCGACGCGATGGGGACGTTGTTCAAGATACTCGCGCTGACGGGGCGGGACTGGCCACAACCGGTGGGATTTGCCGCATGATCACCTATCGCGACGGCGTTCCCGCCGATGCCGGGATGATGACCGAGGTCGCCAACGGCACCTTCGTCGAAACCTTCGCGCCGCTCTATTCGAGCGCCAATCTGACCAAATTTCTGGCGACGCGAACCCCCTTCGTACATGCGCAGGAGCTCGCCGACCCGGCCTTTGCCGTGCGGTTCGCCGAAGCGGGCGGTACCGTCATCGGCTTCGCCAAGCTCGGGCCACCGGCGCTGCCGTTCCCGCCGACCGGCCGCCCGGCGATCGAGCTGCGCCAGCTTTATGTGTATCGCCCCGCACCACGGCGCCGGTATCGCTCAAACCCTCATGCAGTGGGCGATCGACACCGCCCGCCAGCGCGGCGCGCTCGAGCTTTATCTTTCGGTGTTCACCGCGAACGCCCGCGCCCGCGCCTTTTATGCGCGCTACGGCTTCGTCGAGGTCGGGCCGTATTTCTACATGGTCGGCGACCAAGCCGACGAGGACATCATCCTGCGGCTCGACTTGTGAGCGTCCGCCGCGTCACCGCCGCCGCGCTCGCGGGCACCCGCCACGGCTTTCTCGGGCGCGAGGGCGGCGTGTCGGGCGGCATCTATGCCAGCCTCAATGTCGGCCTCGGCTCGGCCGACAACCCGGCGCTGGTCGCCCGGAACCGCGCGCGGGCGGTCGCCGCGGTCACCTCCGGTGCGGCGCTGGTGACGCTGCACCAGGTCCACAGCGCCGCGGTCGTCACGATCGCGGCACCCGTCGCCGATGCTGACCGCCCGCGCGCCGACGGCATGGTCACCGACCGGCCGGGCATCGCGCTCGGCATCCTCACCGCCGACTGCGCCCCGGTGCTGTTCGCCGATACCGCAGCCGGCGTGATCGGGGCCGCCCACGCCGGCTGGCGCGGCGCACTTTACGGCGTCTGCACCGCGACGCTCGACGCGATGGAGGCACTCGGCGCGCGGCGCGAGCGCATCGCGGCCGCGATCGGCCCGTGCATCGCGGGCCGCAGCTACGAGGTCGACGACGCGTTCGCGGCGCGCTTCACCGCCGTCGATCCGGCGCACGACCGCTGCTTCGGCAGCGGCCGCAGCGGGCACCGCCAGTTCGATCTCGAAGGCTTTATCGTCGCGCAGCTGGCCGAGGCCGGGCTGCGGCGGGTGGAGGCGCTCGGGCTCGACACCTATGCACTCGGCGAGCGCTATTTCAGCTATCGCCACACAACGCATGCGGGCGAGCCCGACTATGGGCGGCAGCTGTCGGTGATTGCGCTGGCTTTCTAGCCCTCTCCCGTGCTTACGGGAGAGGGAGCAGAACAGCTTGTTGCCGTTCGATGACAGCGCGGCTAAGACCCGCGGCATCCGGGTGGGGATCGCTTGCATGAAAATTCTGGCGGGGAACAGCAACCCCGAACTGGCGCTGGCGATCGCCGGCTACCTCGACATGCCGCTGACCGCGGCGAGCGTGCGGCGGTTTGCCGACGAGGAAGTGTTCGTCGAAATCCATGAAAACGTCCGCGGCGAGGATGTCTTCGTCGTCCAGTCGAGCTCGGCCCCGGCGAACGACAATCTGATGGAGCTGCTGATCTGCATCGATGCGCTGCGGCGGGCGTCGGCGCGTCGCATAACCGCGGTCGTCCCTTACTTCGGCTACGCCCGGCAGGACCGCAAGATGGGTTCGCGGACGCCGATCTCGGCGAAGCTGGTGGCGAACCTCATCACCGTCGCGGGCGCCCACCGGGTATTGTCGGTCGACCTGCACGCCGGGCAGATCCAGGGCTTCTTCGATATTCCGACCGACAATCTGTTCGTCTCTCCGGTGATGAGCGCGGACATCGAGGCGAGGCTGCCCAAGGGCCAGCTGACCGTCGTGTCGCCCGATGTCGGCGGCGTCGTGCGGGCGCGGGCGCTGGCGAAGCGGCTCGGCAACTCGCCGCTGGCGATCGTCGACAAGCGCCGCGAGAAGCCCGGCGAGTCCGAGGTCATGAACATTATCGGCGACGTCCGCGGGCGCTCGTGCGTGCTCGTCGACGACATCGTCGATTCGGGCGGCACGCTATGCAACGCCGCCGCCGCGTTGCTGCAGGCGGGGGCGACCGCGGTCACCGCCTATGTCACCCACGGCGTGCTGTCGGGCGGCGCGGTGGCGCGTATCGAGAGCTCCGACCTGACCGAGCTGGTCATCACCGACTCGATCGCGCCCTTGGAAGCGGTGCGCGGCGCGAAGAAAATTCGCCTGATCACCATCGCACCGCTGCTCGCCGAAGCGATGCGCCGGACCAGCGAGGAAAGCTCGGTCAGCTCGCTGTTCGATTGATCACTGCGGCTGCGGGTTCAGTTCCTCCGGCGTCCGCATGCGTTTGACCCGGCATGCGCATTGGCCCCGTTCAAGCGTCAGCTCGAAGCCACCCTGGCAACTCAGCCCCCTGTGTTCGCAGCCGGCGGTTCCATTCGGCGGGTCGATCGGCTGCGGCGAGCGGTGCGGTGGTCCGGGCCGCAAGAACGGTACGGGACTGGCAACCGCCAGCCGCGCGGTCTTGGTCGACCAGCGCGCCGCGCCACCTTGATAAATGACCACGTTGCCGTCGGTCTGCGCGGTAACACTGCCGCCGGGAAACCGGAAGGTGCCGCTGTCCCAGATCACCTTGTTATCGCCGCCGCGATAGACGACCAGATTGCCGTCACGCTGCATGATAGCGCGGCATCCGTCACCTTTGCCATTGGTATTGGTTGCCCACACCGGCCGGTCGTCGTGATAGACGACCAGGTTACAGTCATGTTGCATGACGAACTTCACCCTTGGTGCGGTGAGCATGTCGTCGGTGGCGCCGGACAAGACGCTGTCGGGGGGCAGCGACGCCCCCCGATCGGTCGCTAAGGCGGCAGATGCCGCGCCGATCAGCGTCGCGAGAACCAATGTGCGGAACCCCGAAAACATGGCGGCACTCCTGCGGATGGGCTACATTTGTTATCCGAATTCTGCGGTTTTGAAAAGCCTGCTTGCGCGTCACGCGCGTACATCTGGCATTGCGCGATTTGCCGCCCCGCCCCATGTTGCTGGCAATGCAGTCGCTCGCCCACCCCGCTCCGCCCGCCCCCGCCGGCACCCCCGACGCGCGGACGTTGCGGCGCTTCCTGCCGTATCTGTGGCCGGCGAACAGCCCCGGGCTGCGGCAGCGGGTGTTGCTGTCGATGCTGTTCCTGGCGCTGGGCAAGAGCGTCGGCTACGTCATGCCGTATTCGCTCAAGTTCGCCATCGACCGGATGAGCAGCCATGTGCCCGGCGCGGTGATGCTCGCGGTGGCGTTCGTCGTCGCCTATGCGCTGGCGCGGTTCCTCGGCGTCGTGTTCGACAACGTCCGTAATGCGGTGTTCGAGCGCGTCGGGCAGACCGCGGCGCGGCACCTCTCGCAGGATGTATTCGTCCACATCCACCAACTGTCCTTGCGCTATCACCTCGAGCGGCGCACCGGCGCGCTGACCCGCATCGTCGAGCGCGGCACCAAGTCGATCGACACGATGCTGTACTTCATCCTGTTCAATATCTTCCCGACGATCATCGATCTGATCGTGATCACGACATTGTTCTGGAGCAACTTCGGCGGCGGGCTGGCGGCCGCCACGATCGTCATGGCGGCGGGCTACATCCTGTTCACGCAGCGGGTCACCAACTGGCGCAACGCGCTGCGCCGCGAAATGGTCGAGACCGACAACAAGGCGACCGCGCGCGCCGTCGACGCGCTGCTCAACTACGAGACCGTAAAATATTTCAGCGCCGAGGCCCACGAGGCGCGCGGCTATGCGACCGCGATGAACCAGTGGACCGAGGCGGCGATCAAGAACCAGAACTCGCTGTCGTGGCTCAACATCGGGCAGTCGGCGATCACCAACCTGATGATGGGCGGCGCGCTCGCCTATATCGTCTGGGGGTGGAGCCAGGGCCGCTTCAGCGTCGGCGACGTGATGTTCGTCAGCACGCTGCTCGCGCAGCTGTTCCGGCCCTTGGACATGCTCGGCATGGTCTACCGCGAGATCAAGCAGGGCCTGATCGACATGGAGCAGATGTTTAAGCTGATCGACACCGAGGCCGAGATCGCCGACGCGCCGGGTGCCCAGCCGCTCGCCGTCACCGGCGGCCGCGTGCGCTTCGCGCACGTCGAGTTCAGCTACGAACCGCGCCGCCAGATCCTCCACGACGTCAGCTTCGACATCGCGCCGGGCCGCAAGCTCGCCGTCGTCGGCCATTCGGGCGCGGGCAAGTCGACGCTAAGCCGCATCCTGTACCGCTTCTACGACATTAGCGGCGGCAGCGTCACCATCGACGGGCAGGACATCCGCGAGGTCACGCAGGACAGTTTGCGCCGGTCGATCGGCATCGTGCCGCAGGATACCGTGCTGTTCAACGACACCATCGGCTATAACATCGGCTACGGCCGCGCCGGCGCGAGCCAGGCCGAAATCGAGGCGGCGGCGCGCGGGGCCGCGATCCACGATTTCATCCTGTCGCTCCCCGACGGCTATCGGACGATGGTCGGCGAACGCGGCCTCAAGCTGTCGGGCGGCGAGAAGCAGCGCGTCGCCATCGCCCGCACCATTTTGAAGAACCCCGCCATCCTGATCCTCGACGAAGCCACCAGCGCGCTCGATTCGGCGACCGAAGCCGAAATCCAGGATTCGCTGCGCGATGTCGCCCAAAGCCGCACGACGCTGGTCATCGCACACCGCCTGTCGACCATCGTCGACGCCGACGAGATCATCGTATTGGCGGCGGGCCGCGTCATCGAGCGCGGCACGCATAACAGCCTGCTCGCCGCGAACGGCAGCTACGCCGACATGTGGACCCGCCAGCAGGCCGAAGCCGAAGAGGCGCAGCTGCAAGCGGCGGAGTAAAGCCGCGCACCGGCAAGCACAGCCGCTTTGCCCTCCGCCCCGCACCCCGCTAAGCACACATCCATGAACATCCTCGTCATCGGCGGCGGCGGGCGCGAGCATGCGTTGTGCTGGAAGCTGGCGCAGTCGCGGCACACCGGCCGGCTGTTCGCCGCACCGGGCAATGCGGGAATCGCGACGATCGCCGAGTGCGCGCGGCTCGACACCGGCGATCAGGCGGCGGTGATCGGCTTCGCTCGCGCGAACGCGGTCGAGCTGGTCGTCATCGGGCCCGAGGTGCCGCTGGTCGCGGGGTTGGCCGATGCACTGCGCGCCGCCGGTATCCGGACGTTCGGGCCGTCTGCCGCAGCGGCGCAGCTCGAAAGCTCGAAGGGGTTCACCAAGGACCTGTGCGCGCGCGCGGGGATTCCGACCGCGGGCTATGCGCGCTTCGACAGCGCCGCCGACGCTGCGGGCTATGTGGCGGCGCAGCCGTTGCCGCTGGTGGTCAAGGCCGACGGGCTCGCGGCGGGCAAGGGCGTGGTGATCGCGGCGACCCGCGCCGAGGCGACCGCGGCGCTCGCCGGGATGCCGGGGCCGGTGGTGATCGAGGCGTGCCTGACCGGCCCCGAGGTCAGCTTCTTCGTGCTGTGCGACGGGCGCACCGCGCTGCCGCTGGCGAGCGCGCAGGACCACAAGCGCGCCTTCGACGGCGACAGCGGGCCCAACACCGGCGGCATGGGGGCGTATTCGCCCGCCGCGATCTTTACCCCGGCGCTGCAGGCCGAGGTGATGGCGCGGATCATCGCGCCGACGCTGGCGGCGATGGTGGCCGCGGGCACGCCGTTCACCGGCGTGCTGTATGCCGGGCTGATGCTGACGGCGTCCGGCCCGCAGCTGATCGAGTATAATGTCCGCTTCGGGGATCCCGAGTGCCAGGCGCTGATGCTGCGGCTCGAGTCCGATCTGGTCGAGCTGCTGGTCGCGGCGTGCGATGGCACGCTGGGCGAGGTCCGGCCGGTGTGGCGCGACGAGGCGGTCGTGGTCGTGGTGATGGCAGCGAACGGCTATCCCGCCGCGGTCGAGCGTGGCAGCGTGATCCGCGGGATCGACGCCGCCGCGGCGAGCGGCGCGACGGTGTTCCATGCCGGGACCGCGCGCGACGTGGCGGGCGAACTGGTCGCCGACGGCGGCCGGGTGCTGGGCATCGCCGCGCTGGGCTGCACGGTAGCGGCCGCACGCGCGGCGGCTTATGCCGGTGTCGGCGAGATCGACTGGACGGGCGGCTTCTATCGGACCGACATCGCTGCGACCGGGGTCGCTGGAGGCACTGCCGCCCACCGGATTTATGCTGGGGAGAGCGCCCGATGAGCACGAGGCAGGAACAATTCGCAGGCACCGGCGAAGTCCGCGCCGGGCTGGGCTTTGACGAGGCGCGGCTGGCCGTCTGGATGACCGCCAACGTCGCCGGCTATCGCGGGCCGCTGACGGTGACGCAGTTCAAGGGCGGGCAGTCGAACCCGACCTATAAGCTGGCGACGCCGACGCAGAATTACGTGCTGCGCCGCAAGCCGCCGGGGCTGCTGCTCAAGTCGGCGCACGCGGTCGACCGTGAATACCGCGTCATCACCGCGCTCCACGCGGCGGGTTTTCCGGCGCCGCGCACCTTCGGGCTGTGCACCGACGACGGCGTCATCGGGACGATGTTCTACGTCATGGACTGCGTCGACGGCCGGGTGATCTGGGACGCGACGTTTCCCGACGCGGCGCGCGCCGACCGGGCGGCCTATTTCGACGCGATGAACGCCACCATCGCGCAGCTGCACAGCTTCGACCCCGCCGCGATCGGCCTCGGCGACTTCGGCCGGCCGGGCAATTACTTCGCCCGCCAGATCGCGCGCTGGTCGCAGCAATACCTCGACGACGCCGACGCCGGGCGCTTCGCCGACATGGACCGGCTGGTCGAGTGGCTGCCGGCGAACATCCCGCCGGGCGAGGAGACCGCCGTCGTCCACGGCGACTTCCGCTGCGATAACATGATCTTTCATGCGACCGAGCCGCGCGTACTGGCAGTGCTCGACTGGGAGCTGTCGACGCTGGGGCACCCGCTCGCCGATTTCAGCTATCACCTGATGATGTACCGGATGCCGACGACGACCTCGGCAGGCTTGTTAGGGCTCGATCTCGACGCGCTCGGCATCCCGAGCGAGGCGGAATACACCGCAGCCTATTGCCGGCGGACCGGGCGCGACGGCATCGCGCATCTCGATTTCTACGTCGCCTATAACATGTTCCGGCTGGCGGCGATCATCCACGGCATCCGCGGGCGCGTCGTGCGCGGCACCGCAGCGAGCGCGCATGCCAAGGCGATGGGCGACACCGTCGCGCCGCTCGCCGCGCTGGCCTGGGCGCAGGCGAGCCGGGCCTAGCGGCGCTCGGGGCGGCGGTCGGCGACCGCGACAGCTTATTGGATCGGTCGCTGCATCAGCTCTGCCGACCGACCCAGTGCAGCGCCGGGCCGTGCGCCTTCAGCCACGCGCGCGCCGGGCCGGGGTCACCGCCATTGAGCTCGGCGGCGAGCTGCCAGAAGGCGCTGCCGTGATTGGCGTGGACGAGGTGCGCGACTTCGTGCGCGACGACGCTGTGGCGAACCCAGTCAGGCGCGAGGATCAGCCGCCAGCTATAGGCGATGCGCGGCGGTTTCGCGCCGCAACTACCCCAGCGCGCGGCGGGATCGCGCACGGTGACCTGCTGCAGTGGCCGCTCGATCTGCGCCGCCAGCGCCTGCGTCGCCGGTTCGAGCTCGGCCAGTGCGGCGGCGCGCAACCAGCGTAGCGTCCGTCCGGCGACCGTCGCGGCAGGACCGCCGAGCAGCAGCCGGTCGCCGTCGCGCACCACCCCGCGGCGGTGTTCCGGAGCCCAGTCGAGCGTCAGCCAGCCGCCGTCGAACGGCAGCGGCGTGCCCGGCACGAGCCGGAGCGGCAACGGCCAGTGTTCGACCCGCTGCGCCAGCCAGCCGTCGTGCCGGTCGAGGAACGCCTGCGCGTCGCGCAGCCTAGCCCGCGGCGGCAGCGTCAGCCGGACGACCCCGCCGATCGCATCGGCGCGCAGCAGCAGTCGCCGGGCGCGCGGCTGGCGGACGACGACCAGCGGCACGACGCGGGTCCCGATAGTGAGCTCGGCCGGCAGCGCGGGGTCGAAACGGCGGAACAGCGAGAGCATGGCGTGGGCTAGCGGTGCGGGCAGCGGGTGTCGATAGCCGGGCGTGCGTGCGCCTGTAACCGTTCGGCGATCGGTCTGGCGTCCGATGACCGCGCCTTCAAACTTTCTGTCATCCCGGCGAAGGCCGGGACCCATGACCTCACACGAATTCGCTTGAGGTCATTGGTCCCGGCCTGCGACGGGATGACAAAACTTGGGTTAGGTCCGACCTCGCCTGCGCGGCCCTGAACCGCGTCGTCGCCGACAGTGGCGGATCGCGCCCCGCGTCGCTACATCGGCGCATGGCCGAAGCACTCTACAACACCGACATCCTGCGGCTTGCGGCATCGGTCCCGCACGCCGAGCGGCTGGCCGAGCCGCACGCCAGCGTCGTGCGCGTCTCGCCCATCTGCGGCAGCCGGGTGACGGTCGATGTCGAGGTCGACGGCGACGGCCGGGTCAGCCGCTTCGGGCAGGAGGTCCGCGCCTGCGCGCTCGGGCAGGCGTCGGCGGCGCTGCTCGGGAATGGCGTCGTCGGACGCAGCGCCGACGAGCTGGCGGCGGCGCATGCGGCACTTGCAGGGTTCCTGCGCGGCAGCAGCGACACGCCCGGCGATTGGCCGGGGCTCGAAGTGCTCGGCCCGGCGCGGCCGCACAAGGCCCGGCACGCCTCGATCCTGCTCGCCTTCGATGCCGCTGCGGCGGCTGCCTTCGAAGCCGGGCAGCGCAAGCCCGCCTGAGTGCGGGATTTCGTTGTCGGGCGTGCGTCGCAGGCGTATGCCGCCGTAGCGACACGGCCTTGGGAGAGCGGCGATGAAGTCACGTGAAATCCGGTTGAAGAGCCGCCCCGTCGGGATGACGAAGACCACCGACTTCGAAACCGCCGAGGTCGACCTGGGCGCGCCCGCGGCCGGTCAGGTGCTGGTGCGGAATCGCTGGATGTCGGTCGACCCGTATATGCGCGGGCGGATGTATGACCGCCCAAGCTATGTGCCGCCGTTCCAGATCGGCGAGGCGCTGCAGGGCGGCGCGATCGGCGAGGTGGTCGAGTCGGCCGATGGTGGCTTTGCACCCGGCGATTTGGTGTCGTCGATGCTCGGCTGGCGCGAAGACTTCATCGCGCCCGCGTCGGCGCTCGAGAAGCTGCCGGTGTCCCTGGGGTCGGGCGGCGTACCGCCGCAGGCGTATCTCGGCGTGATGGGGATGCCGGGACTGACCGCTTATGCCGGGCTGCTCGAGATCGGTCAGCCCAAGCCGGGCGAGACGGTGTTCGTCTCGGGCGGGGCAGGCGCGGTCGGCAGCCTCGTCGCGCAGATCGCCAAGCTGAAGGGCTGCACCGTCGTCGCCAGCGCCGGCAGCGACGCGAAGTGCGAGTGGCTGAAGTCGGCGGGCGTCGACCACGCCATCAATTATAAGCACGGCAACCTGCTCGATCAGGTGCGCAGCGCCGCACCCAAGGGCATCGACGTGTATTTCGACAACGTCGGCGGCGAGCATCTCGAGGTCGCGATCGAACTGGCGCGGACCAATGCGCGGCTGGTCGAATGCGGCATGATCGGCAGCTACAATGCCGCCGAGCCGACGCCCGGCCCGCGCAACATGATCATGATCGTCGGCAAGAGCCTGACCCTCCGCGGCTTCATCGTGTTCAATTTCGCGCACCTGCGCCCGCAGTTCCTGACCGACATGGGCGGCTGGCTGGCGGCGGGCCAGATCAGGGTCGAGGAAACGGTGATGGACGGCCTCGACAAGGCTCCCGACGCGTTCCTCGCGCTGTTCTCGGGCGGCAATACGGGCAAGATGCTGGTCAAACTTTAATTGCGGTGAAGGGGAACCAATCCGGTACCGGAACCAGATTGCGCTGACGCCGTTTCAACGGCGTCACGCATTCTGCATGACCAACGAAAACTGGAGTTTCCCATGGCACAGGCATCGCATACCAAGGCCGCCGAGCATCACGAGACGGCCGCCAAGACGCACCGCACCGCCGCCGAGCACCATGCCAAGGGCGATCACGCCACGGCGCATGAGCATTCGACCAAGGCGCACAAGAGCTCGACCGACGCGCACGGCGCCTCGACCGAAGCGCACGGCAAGAGCACCGCTGCGAAGAAGTAAGTAAGCTACCGGCCTTCTCCCGCAAGGCCGGGAGAAGGCCATTCAGCGCCGGAACGGTCCGCCGCAATCAGCACCGTGACAGTTGCCGCCAGCCTATTATCTGTGCATTGCGCTCCGGTGAGGGGACGCAATTTTGGCCGACATTTCTTATCCCGCGACGATCGCCGAGGCACCCAAGCCGGGTTGGTCACGAACGCGGCAGTGGCGCGTTCTCGCGCTGATCGCGGCGGCCGTGCTCGCCGGCGTCGTCATCTACCGGATTATCCTGTCACTGCGGCCCGAACCGGCTGCGGCAGCAGCGGCGACCCCCGGGGTTTTGACCGTGACGCCCGAGCAATATGCCGAGCTGAAAATCCAGACGGTGGGCAGCGGGTCCGCGGGCATCACGACGCAAGTCACCGGGCTGATCGCGGTCGACGAGAACCATAGCACGCCGGTGCTGCCGCCCTATTCGGGGCAGGTCACGCAGATCATGGCGCAACCCGGCCAGCGTGTCGTCGCCAATCAGCCCCTGTTAAAAATCCGCGCGCCCGAATTCGTTGATGGCCGTAATGCGCTATTCGCCGCCGCCGCCCAGCGGGCCACCGTGGCATCGCAGCTTCGCGTCGTCGAAGCGAACGCCCGCCGTCAGGAGGAAATCTATAAAACCGCCGGTGGCGCGCTAAAGGATTTCCAGGCGTCGCAGAACGATCTCGCCGTGGCGCGTTCGGCGGTGCGGACCGCCGAGGCGGCGCTGGGTGCGGCGCGCGACAAGCTGACGATCCTCGGCAAGACTCCGGCCGAGATCGACCGGCTGGAACGCGTTCACGAGGTCGACGGCATCCACGCCGAGACGACGCTGCACGCCCCGATCGGCGGCGTCATCGCATCCCGCGCCGTCGCGCTCGGGCAGTATCTGAGCGCGGGCGGTACCGCGCCGGCGTTTGTCATCACCGATCCGCGCTCGGTCTACCTCGTCGCGCAAGTGCCCGAGAGCGCCTCGGCGCAGGTCCGTCTGGGCGACCAGGTATCGGTCACGACACCCGCCTATGCGGGGCGGCGCTTCTCGGCCCGCATCGACAACATCGCCGCCGGGCTCGATCCGGTGACGCATCGGCTACAGGTGCGCGCGACTGTCGCCAATCCCGACCTGGCGCTCAAGCCGCAAATGTTCGCGAGCTTCACCATCCGCGCGACGGGCCCGGTCAATAGCGGCGGCGTCACCGTTCCCGCCAGCGCGGTTATCCACGAAGGCGACAGCGCCCGCGTCTGGGTTGCCGGGGCCGGCCGCGTGCTCCAAGCGCGCACGGTCCGGCTCGGTGCCGCCAGCGGTGGCGGGGTCGGCGACGGCACCGTGCAAGTCGTCGAAGGCCTGCAGCCGGGCGAGCGCGTCGTCACCGCAGGCGCGATCTTCGTCAACGAAGCCGGACTGCCGGGCTAGTCGTGAACCGCATTGTGGCTGCCGCCACGTGAACCGCATCGTTGCCTTGGCGCTCCAGCAGAAGCTGCTGATCATGCTGCTGCTTGGCAGCCTGCTGATCGCCGGCACCATCGCGTTCGTCAACCTGAACATCGAGGCGTATCCCGATCCCGTGCCGCCATTGGTCGAGATCGTGACGCAGTCGAGCGGGCTGTCGGCCGAGGAGATCGAGCGCAACATCACGATTCCCGTCGAGGTGCAGATGGCGGGCATCCCGCATATCACCGCAATCCGCGCCATCTCGCTGTTCGGGCTGTCGGACATCAAGGTGCAGTTCAGCTATGACTACACCTTCGATCAGGCGCAGCAGCGGGTCATCAACCGGCTGGCGGAGCTGCCGCCGCTGCCCGGCGGGGTTCAGCCGGCGCTGTCGCCGACCAGCCCGACCGGCGAGATCTTCCGCTATCGGCTGACCGGTCCGCCGGGCTATTCGGTGATGGACCTGAAGACCATCCAGGCGTGGGTGGTCGAGCGCCGCATGAAGGCCATCCCCGGCGTCATCGACGTCACCGGCTGGGGCGGCAAGACCCGCACCTACGAGGTCGTCGTCGACAACGACCGGCTGATCGCGCACGGCGTCACCACCGCGCAGGTCATCGCCGCACTCGGCAAGGGCAACGCCAACGTCGGCGGGCAGACGGTCGACTTCGGCCCGCAATCGGCGATCGTCCGCGGCATCGGGCTGATCCCGTCGGTCGGCGCGCTCGACAAGGTGCTCGTCGCCAGCGTCGGCGGTCAGCCGGTGTTCGTCCGCGATGTCGCCGCGGTCATGATCGGCAACCTGCCGCGCCAGGGCATTGCCGGGCAGGACAACGACGACGACATCGTCCAGGGTATCGTGCTGATGCAGCGCGGCGCCAAGTCGACGCCGACGATCGCCGCGGTCAAGGCCGCGATCGACAGGATCAACACCGGCAACATCCTGCCGCCGGGCGTCCAGCTGACCCGTGTCTACGACCGCTCGGACCTGATCGGCGTGACCACGCACACGGTGCTGCACAATCTCGTCGTCGGCGTCGGGCTGATCTTCCTGCTGCAGTGGCTGTTCCTCGGCAATCTGCGCTCGGCGCTGATCGTCGCGGTGACGATCCCGTTCGCGCTGTGCTTTGCGGTACTGATCCTGACCGCGCAGGGGCAGTCGGCGAACCTGCTGTCGGTCGGCGCGCTCGACTTCGGGCTGATCGTCGACGCGACGGTGATCATGGTCGAGAACATCTACCGGCATCTGGCCGAACGCAGCGCCAAGGTTGCCGAAGGTCGCGGCCAATTCACCCGCGCCAACCGCCGCGGCGCGATCCTCGGCGCGGCGAACGAGGTCAACCGCGGCATCTTCTTCGCCGCCGCGATCATCATCGCGAGCTTCCTGCCGCTGTTCACGCTGACCGGCGTCGAGGGTCACATCTTCGGGCCGATGGCGAAGACCTACGCCTACGCCATCGCCGGCGGGCTGATCGCGACCTTCACCGTATCCCCCGTGCTGGCTGCACTGCTGCTGCCCGACCGGCTGAGCGAGGTCGAGACCTGGGTGCTGCGCCAGCTGCGCCGCGCCTATGATCCGGCGATCGGCTTTGCGCTGGCCAACCGCATTATCGTCTGCGGCGGCGCGGCGCTGCTGGTGCTGCTGGCCGGGCTCGGCGTGCGCTCATTGGGCGTCGAGTTCCTGCCGCACCTCGAGGAGGGCAACATGTGGATCCGCGCGACGCTGCCGTCGTCGATCTCGCTTGCCGAGGGGCAGACGGTGGTCAACGGCATCCGCCGCATCATCGCGAGCTACCCCGAGGTCGACACCGTGGTTTCGCAGCAGGGCCGCCCCGACGACGGTACCGACCCGAGCGGCGTCTCGAACTCCGAATATTTCGTGCCGTTAAAGCCGTTCGACACCTGGCCGGGCGGGATCAGCAAGGAAGAACTCACCGACCAGATCAACCGCCGGCTGCAGGCGCGCTATCCCGGCATAGACTTCTCGTTCTCGCAATATATCGAGGACAATGTCGAAGAGGCGACGTCGGGCGTCAAAGGCGCGAACTCGGTCAAGCTGTTCGGCCCCGACCTCGTCACGCTCGAACGCTTGGCGGGGCAGGTCAAGGACGCGATGGCGCGCGTCCACGGCATCGCCGACCTCGGCGTCTTCGCCTCGCTCGGCCAGCCGACGGTCCGCATCGACATCGACCGCGAGAAGGCCGCCAGATACGGCCTGTCGACCGACGACATCAACGGCACCGTCGCGGCCGCCATCGGTGGGCAGGCGACGACCGACCTGTACGAGCCGAACACCGACCGGCACTTCCCGATCGTCGTCCGGCTGCGCCCCGAGCAGCGCAGCAGCCTCGAAGCGATCCGGCGTATCACCGTCGGCGCGACCGGCGACAACAGCAGCATCGTCCAGGTGCCGCTGTCCGAACTCGCCGACGTCCACCTTACCTCGGGCGCATCGTTCATCTACCGCGAGCATCAGGAGCGCTACGTCCCGATCAAGTTCAGCATCCGCGACCGCGACCTCGGCGGCGCGGTCGCCGAAGCGCAGGCCAACGTCGCGCGCGCCGTCAAGCTGCCGACCGGCTACCATCTCGAATGGGCGGGCGAGCTCGACAATCTGTCGAACGCGGTCGGCCGCCTCGAGATCGTCGTGCCGATCAGCGTGCTGCTCATCCTCGTGCTGCTGTTCGCCAATTTCGGCTCGCTGCGCGATACTTTCCTCGCCGCCAGCGTCATGCCGATGGCGCTGGTCGGCGGCGTGCTGGCGCTGCTGTTCACCGGCACGGCGTTCAGCATCTCGGCGGCGATCGGCTTCGTGGCGCTGCTCGGTATCGCGGTGATGGACGGCATCATCGTGCTGACCGCGTTCAACAACGCCGTCGACGAGGGCGTCGAACGGGCCAACGCGCTGCGAATGGCGTGCACCAACGGGCTGCGCCCGGTCGTCATGACCTGCCTCGCGGCGTGCATCGGGCTCGCCCCGGCGGCGCTGTCGAACGGCATCGGCAGCCAGGTCCAGAAGCCGCTGGCGCTGGTCGTCGTCGGCGGGACCTTGCTCGCGCCGGTGCTGATCCTGCTGGTGCTGCCGGTGCTGATCGACATCTTCTCGCGCCGGACCAGCGTCAATCAACGGGCCGCGCGCCGCAAGGGGCTGATGGCGGAGCCCGCCTGATGCGCCGCTGGTTGTCATGCCGGACGGCTGCGCCACTCGGCTCATCCTTATCTGGACGTCACCCCGCTTACGCGGCGGTGACGTCCGCTACATCGACCATTCTGCGACTACCGATCGTCGCAGTTGCGCTGGCGAGTTGTGCGGTCGGGCCGAAGTTTGTCCCGCCGGCTCCGCCCGAGACGCAGACTTATTTGCCGCCGACAGTGCCGGTTCCGATGCAGGCGATCCCCGGCGAAGTGCCGCAACGCTGGTGGACCGCGTATCACAGCCCGGCGCTGAACACCCTCGTCGAGCTGGCGCTGGCATCGAACAGCGACCTCAGGGTTGCCGAAGCGACGCTGCGCCAGTCGCGCGAGCAGAGCCTTGCGGCATCGGCGGCGCTGCTGCCGACGATCGACGCCAGCTTCCAGACCGAGCGCTCGAAGAGTTCGCAATATCTGTCGCCGGTGCTCAACCAGCAGCAGTTCAACTTCACGCTGCAGACCGCGCAGCTCAGCATCAACTATCCGCTCGACCTGTTCGGCGGTAACCGGCGGCGGATCGAGTCGGCGCGCGCCGCGGGCGAGGCGCAGTTCTTCCGCACCGCCGCCGCCCGCCTGACGCTGACCACCAACACCGTGCTCGCGGCGCTGCAGGAGGCTTCTTTGCGCGCGCAGCTTGCCGCGGCGAAGCGCTCGGCGGCGTTCAATGCGTCGTCGCTGACGCTGTTTCAGCGCCGCCAGCAACTCGGCGCGGTCGGGCTGGCGGACGTCGCCACCCAAGCCGCCGCGCTCGGCCAGTCCGAAGCGGCGATCCCGCCTTTGGAACGCGCGCTGGCGCACAGCCAAGCCGCGCTGTCGATCCTCATCGGCCGCGAGCCGTCGCTGCCGCTGCCCGCCACTGTCGACCTGGGCCAGCTGATGCTGCCCGGCCAGATGCCGCTGCGGCTGCCGTCCGAGCTGGTCCGCCAGCGCCCCGATATCCGCGCCGCCGCTGCGACGCTGCACGGGGCGAGCGCCGATGTCGGCGTCGCCATCGCGGCCCGGCTGCCGGCGATCGTGCTGAGCGCCGCGGCCGGCGGTGCCTCGCCGAACTTCGCCGACCTGTTCCGGAACGGCAACCCGTTCTGGCAGATCATCGGCGGCATCACCCAGCCGCTGTTCCACGGCGGTCAGCTGCGCCACCAGCAGCGCGCTGCCGAAGCCGCCCTCGCCGGGGCCAAGGCACAATATCGTAGCGTCGTGCTCGGAGCCTTTGCCGACGTCGCCGATGCGCTCACCGCATTGCGGACCGATGCTGCCGCGGTCGCCGCCACCACCCGCGCCGATACCGCTGCCCAGCAGAGCCTGCGCTTCACGCTCCGTCAGGCCGAGCTCGGCAGCGTCGACCGCGTCACCACGCTGCTCGCCAATGGCACCGCGGCGCAGACCTCGCTGCAACTGGTGCAGGCCCGCGCCGCACAGCTCGGCGACTATGCAGCACTGGTCCAGGCGCTGGGCGGACCGCCAGCCGAGGGTGGGCGGCCATAACGGGAAGCCGTCCGTGCCACGGTCGGTCCGAGCCCGACAGCCGCGATATCGATGAGATTTGCCCTTCCGGTATTCCGGTCGTAAACGTACCGGGTCACGACAAGCTGCTTCGCCGCGGCCGGATCAGGGACCAGCGATGATCGATGCCCTGTTTGCCGTGGCGGTTTCTGCCGCGCTGTCGAAGCCAGCCGACGCCGATACGCAGGCGTGGTGGGCGACAACCGCGGCGTTGTCGAACGATGCGATGGGTGGTCGCGATACCGGCTCGGCCGACCATGAGCGCGCCGCGCAGCTTGTCGCCACGCGCTTTGCCAAGGCCGGGCTGCAGCCCGCCGGAGACCACGGGACCTGGTTTCAGCGCGTCCCGATGGTGCAAACCGCGGTCACCGCGGCCGCGATCGGGGTCGGCGACCGGCCGCTGTCGTACCTGCACCAGATCACCGTGCAGCCGAACGAAGGTACCCCGCCGCGGACCGATGCGGCGCTGGCCTACCGCGGCTATTGCGGTGCCGGCGACCTCGGGGCGGTCAGCGGCAAGCTCGTCGTCTGCCACGGCACCCACCGCGCCGGCCTGCCGTCGGCCGCAATGCGGCAGGCGGCGGTCAAGGCCGCTGGTGCGATCGGCATCATGACTATCGCCGACCCCGGCTTCACCGTCGAGCCGCCGCGCTGGCCCGACGCCTATGCGCGCCACGTGCGGCTGGCGACGACCGAGCCCGACACCGACCCGTTCCTGCGACTGACGCTCAACGCCGACGCGCTGGCGATCATGCTGCGCGGCAGCGGCCACGACGCGGCGGCGCTGATCGCGGCGGGCAGCAATGGCCGGCCGTTGCCCAGCTTCGACCTGCCCGACCGGCTGCAGGCCAGCTTCACGCTCGAACGCCGCACGATCAGTTCCCCAAATGTCATCGGCATGCTGCCGGGGCGCAACCCGGCGATGGCGGCGCAAACCATCGTGCTGTCGGCGCATCTCGACGGCTATGGCCACGGCGTGGCGGTCGACGGCGACGGGCTGTACAACGGCACGCTCGACGACGCGGCGTATGTGGCGCTGCTGATCCAGCTCGCCGAGCGCCGCCACGGCGAGCGCTTTGCCCGTCCGCTGATCTTCGCGGCGTTCACCGGCGAGGAGAAGGGCCTGCTCGGGGCGCGCTGGTTCGTCGCTCATCCGACCGTGCCCACGACGAGTATCGCCGCCGACATCAACCTCGACCAGTTGCGGCCGATCTTCCCGCTCGACCTGCTGACGGTGCATGCGCTGGACGACACCAGCCTCGGCGACGATGTGCGCGCGGTCGCCGCGCCGCTCGGCATCGCGGTCCAGCGCGACCCCGAGCCCGAGCGCGACCTGCTGCGGCGCGCCGACCACTGGCCGTTCCTGCAGGCCGGCATTCCGGCGACCGCATTCGTCTTCGGCTATCGCCCCGGCACCGCCAGCGAGCGCGCCTATCGCCGCTGGTACAAGACCGGCTATCACCGGCCGCAGGACGACCTCGCGCAGCCGATCGACTGGCAGGCGGCAACCGACTTCAACCGGTTTTTCTATCACCTCGTCGAGCGCGTCGCCGGCCAGCCTACCGTACCATCGTGGAAGACCGATCCACGGCGCTATCGCCCGGCGGTGCCGTGATCTGGCGAAAGCGCTATCGACAAGGCGACGGTCGTCGCGGCAACGTGCGCCGGCATTACGGGGGAGTGCGGCTCCGCGGCTGCTGACATCGCGCGCAAGCCTGCTAGGCTGACGCGCGAGGGGAACAGATGACGATCACAGTGCCACCGTTGTCCCGGAAAACGCAGGTCGTCGTCGTCGGCGGCGGCGCGGGCGGCCTTGAACTCGTCGCCAAGCTGGGCAAGACGTTCGGTCGCAAGGCGTTCGACATCATCCTCGTCGAATGCAACCGTACGCACATCTGGAAGCCGCTGCTGCACGAAGTCGCGGCGGGATCGCTCGACGCCAATCTCGACGAGGTCGGCTACCGCGCGCACGCCTTTCGCTGGGGCTACCGCTTCTTCGACGGCGCGCTCGACAGCATCGATCGCGATGCGGGCGAGATCGGCATCGCCCCGATCCGCGACGAGGAAGGCCGCGAGATCACGCAGGGACACCGCATCCGCTTCGACTACCTCGTGCTTGCGGTCGGCTCGGTGTCGAATGATTTTGGTACCCCGGGGGTCCGCGAGCATTGCCTGTCGCTCGATAGCCGGGTCGACGCCGATCGCTTCCGGCAACGGCTGCTCAACCAGTGCCTTCGCGTATCGCGCGCGATGGTCGCGAACCCGCAGACCGAAGCTTTCGTCAACGTGGCGATCGTCGGAGGCGGTGCGACCGGCGTCGAACTCGCCGCCGAATTATACATGGCTGCGGACGCACTCGGTTATTACGGGCTCGAGGTGTTCGACGCGAAGCGCCTGCAGATCACGCTGATCGAGGCCGGGCCGCGCATTCTGCCGGCGTTGCCCGAAAAACTCGCGGCGGCCGCGCGGAGCGAGCTTGAAGCGCTGGGCGTGCGCGTGCTCGCTGGCACCGAGGTGGTCGCCGCGACGACGGACGGCATCGTCACCAAGTCGGGCGAGACGATCGCCGCCGACCTCAAGGTCTGGGCCGCGGGCGTCAAGGGCCCGGATTTCCTGAAAGGCATCGGCGGACTGGAGATCAGTCGCAACAACCAGATCGTCGTGGGCGCGACGCTGCAGACCACGCACGACCCGCGCATCTTCGCCCTCGGTGACTGTGCGGCGTTCGTGCCCTCGGGCGCGACGCGGCCGATCCCGCCGCGCGCGCAGGCGGCGCATCAGATGGCGGCGACGGTATTCCTCAACCTGCGCAGTCTTATCGAGGGCAAACCACTCCGCCAGTTCGTCTATCAAGATCACGGCTCGCTCGTCAGCCTCGCGCGGTATACGACGGTGGGGAGCCTGATGGGAAATCTGGTCGGCGGCCGCATGGCGATCGAAGGCCGGCTGGCAAGGTTCGTCTACGTCTCGCTGTACCGGATGCACTTGATCGCGATCCACGGCTGGCTGAAAGGCATAGCGCTGATCCTGCTCGGGCACGTCAACCAGGTGATCAGGCCCAAGCTCAAGCTGCATTGACCGAAGCGGCCACTGCTGCCGCGGCCCGGGTTTGCACTTTGCAACGATGTCACTCGGCCGCCGCACGGACAGGATAGCTGTCCACCACGGTCGGCTCGACCGCTTCCCGCTGCGGCGCTTCCGGTCGCCGGTCCCGCCTGCCTTCAACCCATTTGTACAGCGCCGGGAGGAGTACAAGCGTTAGGAGTGTCGAGGTCACGATGCCGCCGATGACGACCGTCGCGAGCGGCCGCTGGACCTCGGCACCGGCGCCCGTCGCGATCGCCATCGGGATAAAGCCGAGGCTTGCCACCAGCGCAGTCGCCAGGACTGGACGCAAGCGGTCGAGCGACCCGTCGCGGACGGCATCGTCGAGGCTCTCGCCGCCCTTCCGCAGGTCGTTGATGTGCGTGATCATCACCAGGCCGTTGAGCATCGCCACGCCCATCAGCGCGATAAAGCCGATCGCGGCGGTGATGCTGAACGGCATGCCGCGCAGGGTCAGTGCATAGACGCCGCCGGTGATCGCCAGGGGGATGCCGGAAAAGACGATCGCCGCCTGTCGCGGGCTGCCGAGCGCGAAATTGATCAGGACGAAGATCAGCACCAGCGTCGCCGGGACGACGATCGCCAGGCGTGCCCGCGCGGTCTCGAGATTGCGGAACTGGCCGCCGAACCTGATCGAATAACCGGGCGGCAGCTTGACCTCTCTGGCCACCCGTTTCTGGGCCTCCTTGACGAAACCCTCGACGTCGCGGTCGCCCAGACTGACCATCAGCGCGGCGCGGCGGTGGCCTTCGTCGCGGAGCACCGGCTCGACCGTCCTGACCACCGACAGCCGCGCGACGCGGCCGAGCGGGATGATGCCATCGGCACCGACCCGCAGCGGCAAGGCCTCGATCGCGGCAAAGTCGGCACGCAGCGGTTCGGCCATCCGCACGACCACGTCGTGCCGGTGACCCTCGGCGATGATCGTGCCGCTCGACTGACCGGCGACCGCGGCGCTGATCGCCTTGTTGACCTCGGCGAGCTTGAGATCGTACCGCGCCAGCGCGCCATGATCGATGTTCACGACGAGCGTCTTGACGCGGCCGCTGCTCTCCGGCTCGACATTGCCGGCCCCCGGCGTCGCCTTGATCACCTTGGCCACTTGTGCGGTCAGTCGCTCGAGTTGATCATAGTCTTCGCCGAAGATCTTGACCGACACGTCGGAGCGCGTCCCTTCGAGCATTTCGTTGAAGCGCATCTCGATCGGCTGCGCGAATTCGTAACGCTGGCCGCCGACGTGGCGGTTCAGCGTCGCCTCGATCGCCTTGACCAATGCCGGCTTGTCGGCCGGCTGGCCGTCGCCATGCGGCCAGTCGGCCTTGTCCTTGTAGAAGATATAGAGGTCGTTCTCGTTCGGCGGCATCGGATCGGTCGCGACCTCGCTGGTGCCGATCCGGGAAAACACGTGGGTGATCTGCGGGAAACGTTGCAGCAGCGTGCGTTCGGTCGCCTGTTCCTTGGCCAGCGACGCCGGCAGGCTCATGCCGACCGGCTTGTAGACCATCGTGGTGATCGAGCCCTCGTCGAGCTTGGGCGTAAACTCGCCGCCCAAGCGCGCGAACAGGACCCCGGCACCGACGAGCAGCACGAGCGCTACGGCGGCAACGACGCCGAGACGCTCGAGCGCGAACGACAGTGCCGGACGATAGACCCGGGCCGCGTGGCGAATGAGCCAGCTGTCGCGCGGCGCGTCGGCAGCCTTGCCGCCAGGACGCAGCAACCATGCGGTGAGCATCGGCACCAAAGTCAACGCCATCGTCAGCGCGCCGACCAGCGCCAGCATGACCGTGATCGCCATCGGCTGGAAGGTCTTGCCCTCGACACCGGTCAGCGACAGTACCGGCACGTAGACTAGCGTGATAATGACGACGCCGAACACCATCGGCCCGGCGACCTGACGTGCGGCATCGACCGTTGCCCGGCGCCGCTCTTCGGGGTCGAGATCGCCGCCCTTGTCGGCCCGTCGCTGCGTCATCAGCCGCAGCGCATTCTCGACGATGACGATCGCCCCGTCGACGATCATCCCGAAATCGAGCGCGCCGAGGCTCATCAGATTGCCCGACACGCCGCCGATCCGCATGCCCCCGATCGCGAACAGGAACGCCGTTGGGATAACCACCGCAACCAGCAGCGCCGCGCGCCAGTTGCCGAGGACGATCAGCAGCACAATGCCGACCAGCAGCGCGCCCTCGGTCAGGTTCTTGCGGACGGTCGCAATCGTCAGGTCGACAAGGTTGGCACGGCTGTACTGCACCGTCAGCGCCATGCCCGGCGGCAGCGATTTCTGCACCGCAGGCAGCGCTTCGGCGACGCGCTTGGCAACGGTGTGGCTGTTCTCGCCGATCAACATCATCACCGTGCCGAGTACGGCCTCATGGCCGTTGGTCGTCGCCGCGCCAGTGCGGATGCGCGAGCCGATGGTGACGAAGGCGAGATCGCCAACGGTCAACGGTCTGATGCCGGCGGCGAACTTGACCGGCAGGGCGCGGATGTCGTCGACGGTTTGCACCCGCCCGGTGGTGCGTACCGTGAGCCGCTCGTCACCGCGGGTGATCGAGCCGCCGCCGGTATTCTCCACATTCTGCGCGACGATCTCGCCGAGTTCGCCGAAGGTGATGCCGGCTTCGCGCAGCCGCTCGGGGCGCGGCTCGATGAGATACTGCGCTTCGAGCCCGCCGTTGCTGTTGACCTCGGCAACGCCCTTGACCGCGCGCAGCATCGGTTTGACGCCGTATTCCTGCGTTTCGTACAGCTCCATCAGCGCCTTGGCGGGATCGCTGGGTCGCTGGGTCGCGCCGGGCGCATAGTCGAGCGTGTAGTACATGATCTCGCCCAGCCCGGTCGAGATCGGCGCGAGCAGCGGCTGGCTGTCGGGCGGCAGCCCGGTCAGCTGCGTCAGCCGCTCGCCGACCAGCTGCCGGGCGCGCAGATAATCGGTACCGTCGGCGAAGGTCATCGTCAGCTGCGACAGCCCCGACTTGGTGATCGAGCGCATCGTCGTCATGCCAGGCACGCCGGCCATCAGCCGCTCCATCGGCACGGTGACCCGCTGCTCGACCTCCTCGGGCGCCAGCGCCGCGACCGGCGTATTGACCTGCACCTGACTGCCCGTGATGTCGGGGACCGCATCGAGCGGCAGCGTCGCCAGCGCCCAGCCGCCCGCGCCGAGCAGCAGCACCGCAAACAGTGCGACCATTCCGCGGGCGCGGGTCGCCCAATCGACAAGCGCGCCGATCACCGCGTTTCACCGTCCGTCGAACCGGTCAGCACGTCGATCTGCAGGCTCGCCGCAACCGCCTCGCGGCGGGTGTCGAGCAGTGCGGACGCCGCATCGAGATACTGGCGCTGCGCGTCGAGATAGACCGTCGCAGTGACTGCGCCCGAGCGATAGCTGCGCTCGGCGAGATCGGCCATCTCCCGAAACCGCCGGGCCCCGCCAGCCGGTTGCCGGGCGAGCGTGGCCGTCCGCGCCCGGTAGATCGCTGCCTGATCAAACAGTGTCCGTTCGACGGTCCGCAGCTGCGCGAACAGTGCCGACTCTGCCTGCGCCGCGCGCGCCTGCTCGACCGCGACATCGCCGGCCTGCCGATTCCACAGCGGCAGCGGCACGGTGACGTGAATGCCGGCGAAGCGATCGGTCGTGCCCGCGGTCTCCTGACGGTAATAGGGACCGGCGCTCACGACACCGACGCGCGAACGACGCGCGAGCGTGGTGCGCAAGCCCTGCTGGTCGAGCTGAGCACGCAGGCTGCGGACTTCGAAATTGCGCGACTGCGTGCGTTCCAGCAGCACGGCTTGCGGCGGCAGCGGCGGCAGCGTTTGCACCGGCGTGACCAGCCGGATGTGCGTCGTGAACGGCGTGCCGCGCAATTGATTCAGCTCGTAAAGCGCGCTGTTATACTCGGCGATGGCGGTCTCGGCCTGACGTCGCGTGGTTAACGCGCTAGCCTCGAGGATCCGTTCGGCGATCAGCGGGGACGGTCCGGCGATGTCGCGCTGTACCGTGACCCTCGCCACCTCGTCGATCCGGTTTGCGACGGCCGATGCGGCATCGGCCTTGGCTGACGCGGTGAACAGGGAATAGGCCAGCGTTCGCGCCCGCGCTGCCAGCGTCAGTTGATACTGCTGATAGCCGAGCGTCGCGAGATCGATCTGGCGCTCGGCAATAGCGCGGCGCAGCGCGATGCGCCCGTTGAATTCGAGCGGCTGGATGATCGAGATCGCGTACGCCGGACCCGGTCCCTGGTCGCGACCACCTGTGTTGGTCGTCGTCTTCTCGCCGAACTCGGTGATCAGTTCCGGATCGGCGAGCCGGCCTGCCGCCAGCCGACCGATCCGGGCCGCGGCAAGCTCGCGCTCATAAAACTGCCGCTCGGCGTTGTTGGCAACGATATCTGCGACGAGCCGGTCGATGCTCATTGCCGACCGGTCATCGGCGAGCGCCGCTGCCGACACGGCAATGCCTGCCACGATCGATACCGCAACGGGTTTCAGAAAAGGAAGGCGCACCATGAACTCTGCTATACTCCTGTGCGACGGTAACGGTCCCGGCGCGGTGCTCTGTCCGGCGCCTGCTTCGGCTATTGCCGCGCGAAACCGACCCTCTGCTGCCAGCGCATATTCAGGCGAGGCCGCCAGCACAACCGGTGAAGGGCCGCTCGTACCCGCGTCCTGCCTGTCGAAGAAGACGCCGATCTCGCGGCGCGGCTGAGTCTTGGCCTGCGTCAGCACGGGTCTGTGATCGGCACGAGCGTCGCTTCCAGCACGACGACATTGACGGCGTGGTGCCCGGGGGCGGATTTGAACCACCGACACGGGGATTTTCAATCCCCTGCTCTACCCCTGAGCTACCCGGGCCGATCGCCGCGAAACGCTGGCGCGTCGCACCGCTTTGCGAGCGGCGGACTTAATCTTGCCCGTCGCCATTGTCCAGCATGTTGTCGGCGGGCGGGCCGGGCAGCGCATAGCCGTCGCCGAGCCATTGCAGCAGATCGCGGTCACGGCAGCGCGGCGAGCAGAACGGCAGCTGCTCGGCCACCGCCGGACGGCGGCATACCGGGCACACCGCGTTCTTCGAGTTACGGCTGACAGGTTGCATATCCCGCCGATATGGCAAGCGCCGCATCGGCCTGCAAGCGCACCGGCGTGCCGAGCTGTACGGCCAGCTCGTCGACCAATGCCGAGCGGTCCCCGAGCCACGCGACGACCGCGGGTGCCGCGACGAGCGTGCGCGGACCGCGGCCGATGCTGCGCCCGGCCCGGCGGAGCAGCACCAGCGCGGCGGTCGCGACGGGTTCGCCGCGGACGCGCTCGATCAGCGAGGCGCGGAGGCGCGGGCGGACGATCTGGACGAAGCCGAAGCCGTTGATCGCGGTACGCTCGAACGGCGCGGGCAGATGCTCGTCGAGCAAGGCTGCGAGCTCGCCGCGGACGGCGCGGTCGGTCCCGGGAAAGTCGATACCGATCGAGCCGGTGATGTCGAAGCGCCGGATCGCGTGTGCCGCCGCGACGGCAGCGCGCCGCGCCAGCGCGGCAGGCGGCAGCGGGCCGTCGACATCGATGACGGTCATTGCCGGCGTCGGGCTGATCGTCAGCAGCCCGCCGTCGAAGGTGACATGACCGGTTGCGGCGATCTCTACAGCCTCGCTCCACCCCGCCCCCTCGAGTTCGTCGGGCCCGTGCTGCGCCAGCGTCCGGCAGGCGAAGCCGCGCGCCTGCAGCCGCGCCGCGAGGCTCGGCCCGGCGCTGACCGGCCCGGGTACCGGTCCTGCCTTGCCGGTCGCCCGCGCCTTCGCCACCCGCGGCCGTCCCGCCTCGGGCAGCGCCTCGCGGCTGATCTCGACCCGGACGAGAGCGCCCTCGGTCAGCGTCGGCGGCAGCGGTTCGAGCAGCGCCTCCTCGACCCCGGCGCGGACGATGCCGCGCCGTCCGGCCAGCAGAATCGTCGTGAGCCGCGCATCCCAGACATCGCCGCAGCGCAGTCCGTCACCGGCGCGCTCGATATGCGCCTCGACGACGGTGCCGTGCTCGAGCACCAGCGCGCGGGTCTCGCCGATGCCGAACTCGATCAGTGCGGTGGCGACCGGCCCCTCAGGCATCGATGCCGGCGGCGGCGAGCAACGCCCGCGTCTCGAACAGCGGCAGCCCGACGACGCCGGTCCACGAGCCGCCGAGGGCGCGGACCAGCGCCGCGGCGCTGCCCTGGATGGCATAGCCGCCCGCCTTGCCCGCCCACTCGCCGCCCGCCAGATAGCGCGCGATCTCGGCGGCGCTGAGCCGCTTGAAGGTGACCACGGTGGTCGACAGCCGGGTCCGCAACCGGCCCTCGATGTCGATCACGGCGACGCCGGTCAGCACCCGGTGGCGGCGTCCCGACAGCGTTTCGAGGCAGGCCCGCGCAGTGTCGGCATCCTCGGCCTTGGGCAGGATGCGGCGGCCCGCGACGACGACGGTGTCGGCGGCGAGCACGACCGCGCCCGGATGCCGCGCCGCGACCACCGCCGCCTTGGCGCTCGCCAGCCGCAGCGCGTGCGGGCCGGGCAGCTCACCGGAGAGCGGCGTCTCGTCGAGGTCGGCGGGCTCGACCGCATCGGGCACGACACCGATCTGCGCCAGCAACGCCAGCCGCCGCGGGCTGGCGCTGGCGAGGATCAGCCGCACCATCGGACGCTGGCCCCGTGCGGATGCGCCTCGGCAAGCCGATGGTCGCCGCCGCCGGGCCATCGTCTGAGCCGCAGCGTCGGTGGTGCCGCCGCACTCTCGAACTCGTAGCGCAGCCACGCCAGCGGGGCATCGGCAGTCGCCGACGCGCCGACTGCCGTCAGGTGCGCGGTGATGGCAGCTTGCGTCGCTGCCGGGAAATATTGCCAGGCGATGCTGTGGTAGACGACGGTCGCTGTTCCGGTCAGCGGCGCGACGTGGCGCACCACCCACGCTGCCGCATCGCCGCGGTCGAGCGGCGCGGGATCGGCGGCGAACGCCGTCATCGCTGCTTCGAGCCGCGCGGTGCGCTCGAGCTGCTCGGGCCAGACATAAGCGAGCAGCCGCTCGCGCGCTGCGAGATCGCGCAGATCGATCGGGTTCAGGTCGACCCCGCGGCGCTCGATGACGGTGATCGGTCCGGCTGGCGGCGCAGGCCCTTCCCAAGCGGGGGCCAGCGTCAACGGCGCGCCGGGCGGTTCCAGCGCAAGCTCGCCGAACCGATACGCATAGGCGTCCATTCGCAGGTTGAGCCCGGCGCTGGCCCCAAGCTCGAACAGCCGCAGCGGCAGTCGGCAAGCGGCGGCGATGGTCAGCATTCCCGGCATGAGGACGCCCGAGCGGCCGACCTCGTTGGTCTGCGGCGCACTGTCGAGCCACGGCAGGAGGCGCGCGCCGAGTGCGGCGTCGGCAAGCACGGTCACCAGCGCTGCTGCGAGCGACGCCGTCGCGGGCATCGCGTTCGGCGGGTACAGCGCGGCCAGCTCGGGCAAATCGCCGGCCCGGACCAGCGCATGCAGCCCGCCCGCCAGCCGCAGCGGCACGGCGTCGGCAAGCGGATCACCGAGCCAGCTCAGCACCCGGCCGCCGATCGCGGTCGGGCCATCGATGATCCGCCCGAGCGTCTCGAACAACATCGCCGAGAACGGCGCCTCGAGCTTGCGGCCCCATGCGGCCTGCTTGACGAACGCCTCGCGCACGGTTGCTTCGCTCATCGTGCCCCTGTGGCAGCGGTACGCTGGACGTGCAACGTCCGCGCCGCTAGTTCGGCGCGCAGATGTCCGACGAACTGATCATCGCGCTGCCCAAGGGCCGTATCCTGAACGAGGCGCTGCCGGTGCTGGCGGCGGCCGGGATCGTGCCCGAGGCGGCGTTCGGCGACGAGCACAGCCGGGCGCTCAAGTTCAGCACCAACATACCCGGCCTCGCGCTGATCCGGGTGCGCGCCTTCGATGTCGCGACGTTCGTGGCGTTCGGCGCGGCGCAGCTCGGCATCGCGGGCAACGACGTGCTGATGGAGTTCGGCTTCAGCGAAATCTATGCACCCGTCGACCTCGGCATCGGGCGCTGCCGGCTGTCGGTGGCCGAACCCGCTGCCCAGGCCGCCGACGACGACCCGCGCAGCTGGAGCCACGTCCGCGTCGCGACCAAATATCCGCACGTCACGCAGGCGCACTTCGCCCGCCGCGGGGTGCAGGCGGAGTGCGTCAAATTGAACGGTGCGATGGAACTCGCGCCGATGCTGGGGCTGTGCAGCCGCATCGTCGACCTCGTCTCGACCGGCGCGACCTTGCGCGAGAACGGGCTGGTCGAGGTCGAGACCGTCGCCGAGGTCAGCTCGCGGCTGATCGTCAACCGCGCCGCGTTCAAGACCCGCGCCGGCGAGGTCATGCCGCTGATCGAGCGCTTCCGCGCCGCCGCTGCCCCTGTCACGACTGGCGGAGCCGACTACCATGCTGCAGCTTGATGCCGGCGCGCCGGGCTTCGCCGCCGCCTTTGCCGCGCTCGTCGCGGCCCGGCGGGAGAGCGATGCCGGCGTGGCGAGCGGCGTCGCGGCGATCATCGCCGACGTCCGCGCTCGCGGCGACGTGGCGGTCGCCGAGCTGACGCAGCGCTTCGACCGCATCGATCTGGGCGAGCTCGGCGTCGAGGTGCCGCGGGCCGAGATCGCCGCGGCGCGGGCGCGGGTCGAACCCGCCGTGATCGCCGCGCTCGAACTGGCGGCGGACCGCATCCGCAGCTTCCACGAGGCGCAGCGCCCGGCCGACCACGACTCGACCGATGCCGCAGGCGTCCGCACCGGCTGGCGCTGGGGGCCGGTCGACGCGGCGGGGCTATACGTGCCCGGCGGGCTGGCGAGCTATCCCTCGTCGGTGCTGATGAATGCGATCCCCGCCAGGGTCGCGGGCGTCGGGCGCCTCGTGATGGTGACGCCGACCCCCGACGGCCGGCTCAACCCGCTGGTGCTCGCCGCCGCCGCGCTGGCCGGCGTCGACACGGTGTACCGGATCGGCGGCGCGCAGGCGATCGCGGCGCTGGCATACGGGACCGCGAGGATCGCCCCGGTCGACAAGATCGTCGGCCCCGGCAACGCCTGGGTCGCCGAGGCCAAGCGCCAGTTGTTCGGCACCGTCGGCATCGACATGGTCGCCGGCCCGTCGGAGGTCGTCATCGTCAGCGACGGGGCGAGCGACCCCGACTGGTGTGCGGCCGACCTGCTCGCCCAGGCCGAGCACGACGCCACCGCGCAGTCGATCCTGATCACCGACAGCGTGTCGCTGGGCCTCGAAGTCGCCGCGGCGGTCGAGCGGCGGCTCGCGCCGCTCGCCACCGCGGCGACGGCGCGCGCCAGCTGGGACGCGTTCGGGGTGATCATCACCGTGCCCGACCTCGACGCCGCGCTGCCGCTGGTCGACGCGCTCGCGGCCGAGCACCTGCAGCTGATGGTCGACGATCCCGCCGCGCTGTTCGCCCGCGTCCGCCACGCCGGCTCGGTCTTCCTCGGCCGCAATACGCCCGAAGCCGTCGGCGATTACCTCGCCGGGCCGAACCACGTCCTGCCGACCGGCCGCCGCGCGCGGTTCGCGTCGGGGCTCGGCGTTACCGACTTCATGAAACGCACGACCTTCCTCGACTGCGGCAGCCACGGGCTGGCGGCGATCGGCCCGGCGGCGGTGGCGTTGGCCTGGGCCGAGGGGCTGGCGGCCCATGCGGCTTCGGTGGCGGTGCGGCTGGGTTGGAAAGTTCCTCACTCAAAGGGTGATTAACTAGCTATTACAGACACTTACTCCGCGTCGTGGTGGTTCCATGAGGAACTTTCAGGCGGGCGACGGCGCTTTGAGCTGACAAGCCCTGATTCAACGCTTCTGCTAACCTATATGGATGTAATGTCAAGTCTGTTTCGAGAGCGTTACGCTCTATGTCATCCCGGCGAAGGCCGGGACCCATGACCTCAATC
>JANOOK010000173.1:0-10156 GCA_031421275.1 Sphingomonadaceae bacterium | reverse complement strand
GTGCTGAGCTGGCGGCTGTCGATCACGCTGGAAACGGATTTCTGCATCGAGGCGTTGGAGGAAGCGCTGACGCGCTTCGGGGCGCCGGAGATCTTCAATACCGACCAGGGCAGCCAGTTCACCAGCATGGCGTTCACCAGCATCCTGCACCGCGAGAAGGTCGCGATCAGCATGGACGGCCGCGGTGCCTGGCGGGACAATGTGTTTGTCGAACGCCTGTGGCGCTCGGTCAAATACGAAGAGGTTTACCTGCGGGCCTACGACTCAGTCAGCGACGCCCGCGCCTCGATCGGCCGATACCTGACATTTTACAACGGCCGACGCCCGCACTCATCGCTTGACCGCAAGACGCCCGATCACGTCTACTTCAACCAACCGCTTCTCGCAGCGGCATGAAACCGGCAGCCGCTCCACTTAGCAATCGCGCGGGCCTGTTCAGACAAACCGAGCCACCTCTGTCAGCAGCGCGAGCGTGTCTCCAAAACCGACGAGGACGGCTAAACCTGTGGCGAACCTCGCGACAGCTGGAGTTAGATGATTCATGGCGCGACTCTAATGATTCTCAGGTGAAGAAACACTCAGCTTCTCCCGCTGATCGCGATCAGGCCGCTTTGGCCGGAACAGGCAAGACTGCTAAAGCAAGCGCTTCGGCGTAGTTGGAGGTGTGTGAGACGATGTTGCTGTTGCGGCCGAGATGAGCGCGGCCTAACACCTCAAGTGGCTGAGGCTGGGCACCAGACAGGATGACGCGGCAATTGCCGAACGCGGCCTGGTGCACGAACGCTTTCAGCGCCGCCGCGCCGCTGGCATCGAGATAGGGCACGAGCCGCATCCGCAGGATGATGGTATGCGGCTTGGCTCCCATGCCGCGCAGCCGGTCAAGCAGCTCGCCGGCAACGCCGAAGAAGAATGGTCCGCTAATTTGGAAAACTTCGACCCCGAGCGGGAGGGCATCCCGCTGATGACTTTCCTCGATCTCGGGATCATCGCCAATGATCCCGCCGTCGCCGCCGGAGATGGCCACGGTCTGGCTCATCCGCGCCATGAACATCAACGAAGCAAGCGTTACGCCGACGCCGATGGCGATGGTCAGATCGACGAAGACGGTCAACCCAAAGGTCAGCAGCAGCACGACGCGCTCACCGAGCGGCATGCGCAGCAGCGCCACGAAGCGATCGATCTCGCTCATGCCCCAGGCCACCATGAACAGGATCGCCGCTAACGCCGCCATCGGCACCGCTTTCATCAGTTCGGCCCCGAACAGCATGAAGAGCAGCACGAAGGCGGCGTGCAGGATACCGGCGACCGGGGTCCGCCCGCCGGTGCGGACATTAGTGGCGGTCCGCGCAATGGCACCAGTGGCGGGCAGCCCGCCAAACAGCGCGCTGGCAATATTTGCGACGCCTTGCCCGATCAGTTCCTGATTGGAGCGGTGGCGGAAGCCGGTCATGCCGTCGGCGACGACACACGACAACAGTGCCTCGATGCCAGCCAGAAAGGCGATGGTGAACGCTGAAGGCAGAACCGCCTTGACGAGCGCCAAGCTCATCACCGGCAGTGCTGGGACAGGCAGCCGAGTCGGCATATCGGGAAAACGCGAACCGATCGTCTCCACCGGTAGCTTCAGAAATGCGACAAGCGCGGCGGCTGCAACGACTGCAATCAGAAAGCCGGGCAGACGCGGACTGATGCGCCGCAAGCCGATGATGGTGGCCAATGCACCGATGCCGATCGCGGCTGTCCACGGGCTGATTGAGCCGGCGGCGCTGAAATAGGCGCTCCATCTTGGCAGGAACTCGGCTGGCACTTTTTCGATCGATAGCCCGAGAAAATCCTTCACCTGGCTCGACGCGATGATGACCGCGATACCGGCGGTGAAGCCGGTGACGACCGGATGCGGTACGAACTTGATGATCTGGCCGAGCCTGAACAGGCCAGCGGCGATCAGGATCACACCGGCGAGCAGGGTGGCGACAAGCAGGCCGTCAAAGCCGTGCTTGGCGATGACATTGAAGATCACCACGACGAACGCCCCTGTCGGACCGCCGATCTGCACGCGCGATCCGCCAAGCGCCGAAATCAGGAAACCAGCGACAACAGCCGTGATCAGCCCCTTGTCGGGCGATGAACCGCTGGCGATGCCCAGCGCCATGGCAAGCGGCAGCGCGACGATTGCCACAGTCAGCCCGGCAACCGCATCGGCGCGGAATTTAGAAAGGGTGTAGCCCTCGCGAAGTACGCTGATCAGCTTTGGTGTGTACTGATCCCAAGCCGTCGAACGCTGCGGCCGGACAGGCACAGCCGCATCCTCTCTATCCATGAGTGTCTGCCACGCCATCGTTCCCTTCACTCAGCCATGCGGCGGGACCGATATTCTTGTGAAGAATAGTTTTGGCGGCAACGGCCTTGAGGCGGACGCCGCGTCCCTTACCGGTGCTTGGATCATTCTCACCAATGAGTTCAACGCCAGCGGCCTCGAGCGCATCGACGACTTTGACCAAGGTTTCGATGAAACCGCGCACCTGGCCGCCGGACACCTCCATCCGCTGGATCGTCGGGAGGGAAACATCGGCCATCGCCGCCAAAGTCCTTTGGTCGATACCGAGCAAGGCCCGCGCTGCCCGCAACTGCGACGATGTTATCATAGTTTCATAATCTTATTACCGATATATCATACATCACAAGGGCATGTTTGCACATCAAATGCAAGTGTGGTATGTCATTGCTATTAGCTAAAGGGCGATCCTTGATGGCCACGCGTCGATCGCTCGCGCGCCAGTCTCGTGGTGCCTGCAGAAGCATGAATCCTGTCGACTACGCCAATCGGCATGGTCGGACACGTGGCCGGCGGAGACGGATATGCACGATACCGGCACTGCCTCGCGTGATTGCCATCCCGACTACGGCAATGACGTCGATGCGACTGCCCAACGACCTGTTTGGCCGTCGATCCTGCGTGGCCTACGTTGCCGCTGCCCGGCGTGCGGGCAAGGTTGGCTGTTCGGGCGCTTCCTCAAGCCCGTCGAAAACTGCCAAGTCTGTAACGAGAGCTACACGGCTCAGCGGGCCGACGATTTTCCCCCCTATCTCGTCATCCTGCTACTTGGCCATATCCTCATACCTTTGATTGTGTTGCTCGATCACGCCTTTGCACCACCCCTGTGGGCTTACATGACCTTTGGATCCGTCATCGACTCTATGCTTGCGGCTGGAATGCTACAGCCGGTGAAGGGGGCCGTCATTGCATACCAATGGGCTTTTCGGATGCAAGGATTTGGCGCGAGCGACGGTCGAACAACTTCGGAGACGGTTGAGTTTACACCCGAATGAATGTGCGGGTGATCGCTGCCCCGGTGCTCGTCTTAATATCCTATTTTCCAACAAACCGCTGTCGTTGGAACGCTGGGGGCGTTGCCAGAGCACGCCAGCACGCGCCGAATTCCCATATCAACCGGTCGAGGAACCTGTAGCCAGTAAACCCTTCTTCCTCCGCACTTGTCCGCCCAGGCTAAATTGCTTGATGCTGATCAGGTACCGTTGCGCGCGGTGAACATAGTCTACTGTACGATCCCAACGCTACCGGCTTCGATGATGCGTGACCGAGATCCTTGTGTAGGTTCTCCGTTTCACTGCTGCTCAAACCCGAAAATCAAGTAAACCCGGCCGACGGTAACAAACGTGCGGCGAGCCGCCCTGCGTCCAGCTGTACGTACACGACGTTCTCAAACTTTGAATTAGAGCGACGTGTGCTAATCCGCGGTCCGACCGCCATCGATGACAACGCTGGTTCCGGTCATCATTGCTGATGCGTCAGAAGCGAGCAGCAACACCGCGCCTATCAAATCCTCGACCTGCCCGACCCGGCCGAGCTTGATTTTAGCGAGAACGCTCGCCTTGAACGCAGGGTCGTCGAAATACGGCCGTGTCATCTTGGGGTCATTGCATCGGATGTTCTCTCAATTGCGCTAAGGTAGAACGGATCACGACAGCGGCAAAGTTACGCTGCTATGCCCATTCGCCCGAGATTGAGCGGCCGTGTCCCGGCCGGCATTGCGGCCGCACGGTCCCACAGGAAGTCACCCGAGAACGCAATATGGCCCCAGCCTACCGGCGAGGTATGCGCCAGCAGTTCGTCCGGCACGGGTTCGCCGATCGCGCGGAGGTGGGCGACGGCGTCGGCGATATAGGTCGAGTTCCAATAGACGATGGCGGCGATGACGAGGTTAAGACCCGACGCCCGGAACTGCTGCGCCTCATGCGTGCGGTCGGCGATGCGGCCCTGTTTGAACGTGCAGATCGCCTGCGTGAGGAAGTGGCGCTGCTCGGATTTGTTGAGGCCGGCCTGGCACCGGCGACGTAGCGCCGGGCTTTCTAGCCAGTCGAGCATGAACAGGGTCCGCTCGACACGGCCGATCTCGCGCAGCGCGAGGTCGAGCTGATTCTGGCGTTCGTAGGCGGCGAGCTTGCGCAGCATCGTCGACGGCAGGACGGTACCGGCCTTTAGCGAGGCGACGAGGCGGACGATCTCGTCCCAGTGCTCGCGAATGACGTCGACCTTTACCCGCGCGCCCATCAGCGGCTTCAGCGACGGATACTGTCCGGGAGCGGCAATCGACGCCAAGCGGCGATCCGGAAAGTCGCGCAGTCGCGGGCAGAACCGGAACCCGAGCATCCGGCACAGTGCGAAGACGTGATCGGTCGCCCCGCCGGTGTCGGTGTAATGCGTGTCGATCTCGAGCCCGGTGCCATGGTGAAGCAGGCCGTCGAGGACGTAGGGCGCTTCGTGCGTCGCGGCCGAGATGACGGTGACGTGGTACGGGCCGTGCTGATCGGAGACGTGAGTGTAAAACGAAAACCCAGGATCGACGCCGTATTTGGCGTTGAAGTCGCCGGCGCCGCTGCCTCGCTTCCCCGAGCGGAAGAACTGGCCGTCGGACGACGAGCTGGTCCCCTGGCCCCATACCGCCGCGATCGGGAGCGAATGATGCGCGTCGATGATCCGTGCCAGCGCAGCCTTGTAGTTGTCGGGCGCGATATAGGCCGACCTCGTCCAGATGAGCTGGTCGGGGGTGACTCCCTGGCTTGCCTCGGCCATGCGGGCGAGGCCAAGGTTGGAGCCATCGGCGAGGATCGCGGCGAGCAGGGCATTCTCGTTGTCGTGCTGTTCCCGCGTCCGGAGATTGAGAAACGCCTGCGGAAACCCGGTGGCGCGCGCGACCTCGTGGAGCAGTTCTGTGATCCGCACGCGCGGCATTAGACCGTCGATGCGCGCGGCAAGCGCCTTGGCGTCGGCGGACTCGTCGGCACGCACCGGAGCGATTGACAGCTTGCCGTCGGTGAACGTCACGCCTTCGACCTTGCCGCGCGCCAGTCCGTGCGCGAACCGTTTCAGCCGCCAGTCGAGCTCGCGGCCACGGTCGGCCAACCATTCGTCGGCGGTCGCGGGCAGCTTGAGCTCGGCGGCGATCGGCGTGGCGGCGGCGGCGGGAAGCAGATAGCTGTCGAACTTGCGGTAGTTGGCCGAGCGCTCGACCCAGACGTCGCCGGAACGCCACTTGTTGCGCAGATGGGCCATGACGCCGGTTTCCCACAGCCGACGATCGGTTTTGCCACCGCCTTCCCTGACCAGCGTCCGCCATTCCTTGCGGAACGGCATCGGCGCGTCCGGCGGCACATCTCGGCGTCCCGCCCGGTTCATCTCGCGTAGCGTGTTGATCGCCGCGATCGTCGACGCGCTGCCGCGGGACGCCTTAAAGTCGATCGCTTCGAGCAGCAGCGGGGCGAATTTGCGCAGCCGGCTCCACTGATCGGCGGCGCGGACAAGCGGATTTTCCTCGGCAAGATCGGCGATCGTCCGGGCCTCTCCGCGTGCTCGAAGCAGCTTGTCCCAGCCCACCGCCGCATCGATCGCCGCGAAGCCGTCGATGCCGTTTTCCTGCGCCTCCTCCAGCGCGGCCACCGTGCGGTCGAACAGGCGCATGATGCGGCCGACGTCGCGCGTGGTTGCGGCGTAATTCTTCTTCTGCTTGTTGTTGCCGCGCGTGAAGCTGCCGCCGATGATGCGATCGGCCATGTCGAGCGCGGCATCGGTCAGTCGGGCCTCGAGATCGAGGATCATGGCTGCCAGCGTCGCGCGTCGTCGCGATGGCGTATATCGTCCGATGGACTGCGCCGAAGAGGCGCGCCCCCCGCGGATAAGCTGGCGGAGCCGGTCGGGGTGGACCGCGCTCGCGCTTGCCAAAGGCAGCCCGATGTCGCGAACGCTGGCCAGACGGTCGAGAAGTCCACGGACGTTGTCAGGCGTCGGCGAGGTGACGATGTCGCGCAGCCAGGCGAGCGGCGTCACCCCAGTCTGCACATCAACGACAAGCAGCGCTTCGAGCTTGGCCAAGCTGTCGGCCGGCACGGTTACCAGCAGGGCATCATAGGTCCGCTGCCGAGCGCGGGCGGCGAGCCCGGCGCGCTCGATAACTGACGTTGCGGGCAGCGTGATGCAATCCGCGCGAAGCGCGTCCGTGATGCCAAGTACGATGGGGACACCGCGATCGGTTGACCAGGCGGCCCGCGCTCCGGCTTCGATCAGCAGCGGCAGATCGGCGTTCGCCGGTGCCCGCAATCCGAGCGCGGCTTCCGCCTCCCGTGCGTGGACCGACGCCGTCGCGGGTCGCGTGGCGTAAGTATCGAACGCCGACGCCGACACACCGATCTGCTCGGCCATGAACGCGACGAGGTGAGCCGGCGCGCCTTCCTCGAGCGTGAAGCCGAAGCCGGGATGGTGGAGTAAGGCCAGCTGGACCGCGAAGCCGAGCCGGTTCGCATCGCCACGCCTAGCGGCGACTAGTGCGAGGTCGCGCGGACCAAGCATATAGTGGCGCGCGAGATCCTCGCGGACAAACGGCACGCCGAACAGCATCTGCCGCTCGGCATCGGTCAGTAGGTCGCGTCGCGCCATGGCAATCTCGTCCATGAAAGGGTGACAGGAACTGTGGACTTATACCGTTATGTGGACGTAGTCTCTGGACGGGTCAGGGCTATGGCGCGCGGCTGCGGCTTCGGCGTCCACAGACCGAGCGTTTGGGAGACGCAAAGAGCGGGCGTTGGCTGATCGAATATGGAGGAAAACGATGGCCGCATCACAAGGACCAGGTGGATTGGCCATAGGTCTGCTGACGGGAGTTCTGGTGATGATCGGAATAACGATCCGGGGATGGCTTTTGCCGTCAGAACACTCGCCTTGGTCCGCAGCACTGATCGGGGGCGGCTGTTCGTTTGTTGCTTACCGGCTACTTAGGCTCGGAAAAGGCACGACCTCGTGACCGGTGTTTTGGGTTACGCCCGTGTGAGTACAGGCGACCAGGACGTCGCCGGGCAGATGATGCGCCTCGACCATGCTGGCGCGATCAAGATATTCACCGACGTCCGCTCGGGTAAGTCGATGGACCGTCCCGGGCTGACCGAACTGCTAGCCTATGCACGCGCCGGTGACACGCTCGCGGTGGTCCGCCTCGACCGGCTCGGCCGCTCTCTCGGCGAGCTGCTAACCGTGGTCAAGGAGTTGAAGGAGCGCGGCGTCGCGCTGCTCAGCCTGGAAGAAAAGATCGACACCTCGTCCGCGGCAGGCGAGCTCGTCTTCCACGTTTTCGGCGCGATCGCCCATTTCGAGCGGCGGCTGATTGCCGAACGGACCAAGGACGGGATCGCCGCGGCGCGCGCCAAGGGCAAGCTGCCTGGGCGACGGCCGCTCGATCCTGATAAGGCCAAAGCGGCGCTGAGCCTGGTAATGGCTGGCATCTCGCCGACCGACGCTGCGAAGCAGCTGGGTCTGGGCCGGGCGACGGTATACCGCGAGATGGCTTTGGCTGGTGTAAGGCGAGCAGTCTAATGTCGCATTCTGGTGGCTTGCAGACGGTCTGCTCCTGGCAATGGGCAACGCAATATCTGCCGGTCGGAATCTTGCGCGGTTGATAGACTTGGCGGTTGATTCAGCACGCCTGACTTGCAAAGCGTCAATATTCGGATGAAGGCTTGAGCTGGGGTAACCAGCTTGTTGAACGAGACTGATGCATCGGTGCTGACGCGGCGGCGACCCGAGTGGGGCGGGGTGCTCCTGATCGGCTACCGGGTGATCTGGCTGGCGCTGTTCGCCGCCGGACTGGTGGCGATGGGCTATTTCGCGCCGCGCGACGAGATTGCGGGCCAGTCAGCCTACGCCGCTGCGGCCGCATTAGGTTTCGTTCCATTTGGCGACCCCTCGCTGCAAGGCCAGTTGGGGGGACCGTTGGGCGACGAAGGGCGTCGGATCGGCTATAAAAACTCCGATCTCCTGCTGACGGTCGACGGTCATGCCGTACCCGCCGACAAAACTGCGCAAACGCGCGTTCTGTCGGGACCAACAGGTAGCATAGCGGTGCTTGGATTACGGCATGACACCGGCGAGCGATACACGGTTCGTGTAGCCCGCGATCCGCGGCGTCTCGCGGCGGCACATGCCGGTTGGCACATAAGTTTTCAAGGCAGGCGTTGGGTCCAGTTCGGCTTCGAGACTGCGTCGACCGTGGCGATGCTCGCTGCTGCGGCGCTGCTCTTTATCCGGCGTCCTCGCGATGTTGTTGCCCAGCTCCTCTCGTTTTCTATCGTGCTGACTTACGTACCTTTCACGCAGTTGCTGCACGTCGCGCTGTTCGTCAGTGCGATCGTTGCCTCTCTCGCGCAAATCCTGCTTCTCACCGCGCTGCTGCTTTTCCCCGATGGTCGTCTCAACACGCGCTGGCACTGGCTGGCGGCGCTCATGATTATCGCCATATCCGTGCTCTCGCTGATCAACTTCTGGTTCAGCGCGGCGGGCAACGTGGCCTTTCTCGTCTATGCGGCGACATTCGCGATAATAATGCTGGCGGTCGTGACCCAATACCGCCGCACACCCAGCGGCATAGCGCGGCAGCAGGGCAAGTTCGTGCTGTTCGGTATCGTCGCATTTTGTATTCTCGAGGTCACGCAAGGGCTCCTGATCCTGTTGGAACTATCTCTGTCAACCGTGGGCGCATTGGCGTGGGCCACCTTGGCTAAACACGTCGTGGGGGAGCTCGCTTACGTTGCGCTGCCCGTCGGCTTGCTCGTCTCGATGCTGCGTTACCGGCTGTACGATGCCGAGACGGCGATCAGCCGCTCGGTGGTGTACGGGACGTTGACACTCGCGCTGCTCGCCATCTTTGCCGGGTCGGAGAAGGTCATCGAGATACTCGGTGAGCAGTATTTCGGGGAACGCCTTGGCGCGCTTGCAGGCGGACTCGGTGCCGCTTTTGCCGCGATCATGATGGTGCCGCTCCATCACCGCGTCACGCACTGGGCCGAGCACCGCTTTCAGGGCGATCTCGTCCATCTGCGGGGTGCGCTGCCGGTACTGGTCGGCGACATGGGCACGACCGCGACGCCCGCGCGGCTTGCCGACACCGTGCTCGTGCGGATCGAGAAGGGCGTCCGGGCCGCCCACGCCGCCATCGTGGTAGACCACCAGGTGCTTGCGGCCCGCGACGTCGATCTCGGCGCTGTACAGACGTGGCTATCGACATGGCGGGAGCCGGTCGAAGACGAAGGCCAGCTCCACGCCAACCGTGACGATCCGCTCTTCCCGATGCGGGTTCCGCTCTATGCCGACAGTGTCGGATCGGTGGGATGGATACTGCTTGGTCCGCGTCCCGACGGGAGTTTCTACGGAAAGGACGAGCGCGACACCCTGCTCGCCATCGCCGAGCCGGTGGCGCGCGCCATCGTCGTTGCGCGCCAGCGCGAGGAGCGCGACACCAAGCGCGAGGAACGCGACATTGGACGCGGGCGTGAGATCGGCGGCCTTGCCAACCGGATGACAGCAGTCGAAACGCGACTGATCGGCATCGCTCCACAGGCTGCATGAGCGTCACGGCTGGCCTGCTGACGTCAAGCCGTTCGTCTCAAGTGAGGTAGTGAGGCGAACGGCAGGTTCTACGATCGCCCAGATAGCTCCTGAATGACCACTTTAGGGCGGAAGCTGCCGCGACGAGCCAGTCCGGACGCGCACCTTTCTTGATATGTTCTTATTTAGCGTAATTCAGCGAACATCCGATGCGATGGCCTCCTCTTCAGCGACCCGGCCGTCGTGCCAGCCAAGCCGACGGACTGG
>JANOOK010000172.1:0-21981 GCA_031421275.1 Sphingomonadaceae bacterium | reverse complement strand
GCACCTGCAGCCGCTCGAGCGTCGCCAGCCAGTCGGCACTGCTCCGCATGGCGACGAAGCCGCCCGCGATCGCATACAGCGCGGCGACGTTGACGGCACGCACCGTGTAATCGGTAAAGCGCGGGTCGTCGGCGAGCTCGGGCGCGCCCGCCTCGGTGAAAAACGCCCGCCAGTGCGCGTTGGTGTAGGGCATCATGCACAGCCAGCCGTCGGTGGTGGCGAACGGGCGCCGCCACGGCGCGAGCGTGCGCGGATAGCCCATGTCGCCACGCGGCGGCTCGAAGTGCGCGCCGTACATATGCTCGACGAGGTTGAACGCGACCTGCGTCTCGAACATCGGCACTTCGACGAAGCCACCTTTGCCGGTCACGCCGCGGCGGACCAGCGCGGCGAGGATCGCCGTCGCGCCGACCAGCCCGCTGGTCTTGTCGGCGGCGATCGTTGGGAAGTAGCGCGGTTCGCCGGTCGACCGCGCCATCAGGTCGGCGTTGCCCGCCATGCCCTGGATGACGTCGTCATAAGCCGGGCGGCCGCCGTACGGCCCGCGCTCGGTGAAGCCGTGCAGCCCGGCATAGACCAGCCGCGGATTGCGCGCGCAGACTTCGGCGGGGCCCAGCCCGAGCTTGGCAAGCTTTTGCGGGCGAATCGAGTGCAGCAGCACGTCGGCGCCGTCGATCAACTTGCCCATCGCGTGGCGGGCTGCTGGCGTAGCAAGATCGAGCACGACCGAGCGCTTGCTGCGATTGACGCCGAGAAACAGCGACGCCATGCCGGGCTCGTTCGCCGGACCGGTCAGCCGGGTATTGTCGCCCTCGGGCGGCTCGATCTTGATGACATCGGCCCCGAGATCGGCAAGCCACTGCGCGCAATACGGGCCGAAGACGACCGAGCTGAGATCGAGAACGCGGATACCGTGAAGGGGGAGCATGGGGTGGGGCTAGCGAAGCATGGGCGTGGCGTCAAAGATGGCGGCGTACATTCATACTTTGGTGCAGGATGCGGCGAACGATCGGCTCTTCGTCGACCATGCGATAGTAGATCAGATGCGAGTTAGCGCGCATTTCGGCGCGTCCCGGCTCCGAGATGTTCACAAGAAGCGCCTTGCTTCGGTGACGTAGCAGCGCGCTGCACGGTATGCAGGACCTCTGCAATATATTTCTTCGCTTGCTCGATATCCCAGGTGTCGATTGTATAATCTCTGATGCTGTCGAGATCTGCCTTTGCCTGAGCCGATAACAGCCAGCTACTCACTTTCGACGTTTAGCGGCAATGTCATCCATTTCGGCAACATAATCTCCAGCATCGAACGGCAGCGCCAACCCGCTCGTATCGCCGTCGACCAGCATCTTTCGCAAAACAGCATTCTCTGCTTCGCGCCGCTCGAGCAGTCTTAATCCGGCCCGGACGACCTCGCTTGTCGACCCATAGCGGCCTTCACGGATTTGACCCTGTGCGAACTCCACAAAATGTTCACTCAGAATGATAGAGGTATTCGCTGCCATGCTGATCTCCCTAGAATACCAGCATCTAATATATACACGGGGAGGTCAATCTCACCCCTCGACCATCTCGCGCCCGCTCGCCTCGGCTGGTTTCGCCGCGGTCGCCCTCGTGAACGTCATCGCGCCGTCGTCGACCCTGCCGTAGCGCAGCGCCACGAGGTCGCGCGCGTAGTTCTGATGCAGCTTCCACGGCGCTTTCGAGCCCTGCTTGGGGAACTTCGCCAGCGAGCGCTGGACATAGCCCGAGCTGAAATCGAGCCACGGTTCGGCAATGATACTGGCGTCGGTCAGCCGCGGCGTCATCTGGTGTGCGCCGAGCTTGTCCATCCGGTTGAGCAGGCGGCAAACGTATTCGCAGGTCAGATCGGCCTTCAACGTCCACGACGCATTGGTATAGCCGAAGGAAAACGCGAGGTTCGGCACGTCCTGGTACATCATGCCCTTGTAGGTCAGCGCCTTTGCCAATTCGACGGGCTCGCCGTCGATGCTGAGTTGCATTCCACCGAGGACGACGAGGTCGAGCCCGGTGGCGCTGACGACGATATCGGCATCGAGCGTCTTGCCCGAGCGCAGCTGCAGTCCCGCCTCGGTGAACCGCTCGATGTGATCGGTGACGACCGACGCCGCGCCCGACTTGATCGCCGCGAACAGGTCGCCGTTCGGCACCAGGCACAGCCGCTGGTCCCACGGATTATAGCTTGGGGTGAAGTGCGTCGCGACGTCGTAATCGGGGCCGAGCGCCTCGTGGACGCCCTTGAGCAGCAGGTCCTTCACCGTCGCCGGACTGCTGCGGCACTTGTTGAAGAAATACATGCCGAGCAGCACGTTCTTCCAGCGGGTCAGGCCGTAAGCCAGCTTGGCCGGCAGCCAGCGGCGCAGGCGATTGGCGAGCGCGTCCTCCTCGGGGCGGGCCACGACATAGCTCGGCGAGCGCTGCAGCATGGTGACGTGCGCGGCGGTCTTCGCCATCTCGGGGACGATCGTCACCGCGGTCGCGCCGCTGCCGATGACGACGACCTGCTTGTCGGCATAGTCGATGTCGTCGCGCCACTGCTGCGGATGGATCAGCTTGCCGCGATAATCGACGATGCCGGGGAAGTCGGGCGTGTAGCCGGCGTCGTAATTGTAATAGCCCGAGCACATGAACAGGAAACTGCAGGTGAACTGCACCGTCTCACCGCCGGTCTCGGCAGTCACAGTCCAGCGCGCGTCGGCGCTCGACCAGGCGGCGCTGCGGACCTTGTGGCCGAAGCGGATCTGCCGGTCGATGCCGTACATCTTCGCGGTGTCGACGACATAGTCGCGGATCGCCGGACCGTCGGCTATCGACTTCGCCGCGGTCCACGGCCGGAACGAATAACCGAGCGTGTGCATGTCCGAATCCGAGCGGATGCCGGGATAGCGGAACAGGTCCCACGTTCCGCCGATCGCCGCCCGGCCTTCAAGGATCGCGTAGGTCTTACCCGGACAGCGATGCTGCAGGTGGTAGCCCGCGCCGATGCCCGACAGCCCGGCTCCGACAATGAGGACGTCGACGTGTTCGGTCATGCTGTTCTCCCAGCGCGACGCTACACTTTGAGCGCAGCGCCGGAAATAGCCTGCGGCGGTGTCGCCGCTACTCCGGTACGAAGTCCAGCGCCGCGCCATTGATGCAGTGCCGCATGCCCGTCGGCTGGGGCCCATCGGGGAAGACGTGCCCGAGATGCCCGCCGCACTTGGCGCAGTGCACCTCGGTGCGCGTCATGCCGAGGCTGCGGTCGGTGGTGCTGGCAACGGCATCGCCCGCCGCGGCGTAGAAGCTCGGCCAGCCGCTGCCGCTCTCGTACTTTGTCTCGGAGCGGTACACCGTCGTGCCGCAGCCGGCGCATTTAAACTCGCCGCTGCGCTTCTCGGCATTGAGCGGGCTCGAGCCGGGGCCTTCGGTACCGTGCTCGCGCAAGATGCGGTTCTGCTCGGGGGTAAGCTCGCGGTGGTTGCTCTGGTCGGACATCGGCTGCTCCTGTCGATTACCGCTCCGAGATGCGCATCGTTCGCGCTGACTGCAACAGTCGTAACGCCTCAGGCCGGCGTCGCGCTGTCCCAGGCGCGTTCGGCGCGCAGGTTGAGCCCGCTAAGATTGCGCGCTGCGAAGCGCTGCTGGAGGAAGGTGTAGAAGAACCAGTCCTTCAGCGCGAACGGGGTCGCATGGTACATGATCCGCTCGGTCAGCGACCAGCGCGTGTTGGCGCGGTCCCTGCGCCGGTCCGATGACACGCACCATAGGTCAGCGTGATAACGCGCGCGGCCCTGCGCGAAGATGCGGTGCATCAGTTCGTGGTCGAACAGCACGAACGACCAGCGTTCGGTCGCATAGCCGCCCGCCGCTTTCAGCGCCGCGGTCCGGAACGCATGGCCATAGCCGCCGGTATGGCACTGGTAGCGCAGCAGCCGGCTGACCACATGCGCGTACAGCCAGCGCCGGGTGACGGCGCGCAAACCGTGCGGATCGCCGGTCAATCCCAGCGACATCATCGCCACGACCTCGGGCCCGGCGCGTTCGAATTGGGCACCGGCGAGTTCGAGATGGTGCGGCGGGTACCAGGTATCGGCATCGCAGACCGCGACGAATTCGGTCGATACCGCTGCAATGCCGGTTTCGAGTGCGTTGATCTGGCCCGGGCGCGGCTCGTTGAGCAAGCGCGTCACGATGTCGGGATACAAAGCCATATACGCTTTGGCGATCGCGGCGGAACCGTCGGTCGAACCATTATCGACAAGGATCAGTTCGCACGGCCGCCGGGTTTGCTCGACGATCGCCGCGAGCGTGCGCGGCAGGAACACCGCTTCGTTGTAATAAGGAATGACAATCGACCAGCCCGGCGACATCTACGTCCTCCCGCGACCCGATCCCCCGCCGGTCACACGATTTTGTTAATAGCGGATTGTGCCCAAATTGGGATAGCTGCGACCAGCGGTGAAATGCTGCCGTCAGCGGGAGAACAGGTAATGGCCGAACGGTTCGAACGTCACCGGCAGCCATGGACAAGCGACGAAGTACACAAGCTGCACACGCTCGCGAAGAAAGGCATGGCGCTCAAAGCCATCGCCAAGGCGCTGACCCGCAGCGAAGAATCGGTGCGCGACAAAGCCAAGCTCGACGGCATCGGCATCGCCAAGCTGCGGTGACCGGACGACCGCGTCGAACCCGGCGTCAAGCGGCGAGAAAGCGGCGTTCCTTGGCGATCATCCCTGCGAAGCTCGGGCGTGCCAGGATCGCGGCGAGGTAAGCCGCGAGCTTGGGATGGTGCGCCGCGTCGATGACGATGCCGAGATGGTCGACGTTGACGAACGGGCTCGCCACCGAGATGTCGGCGAGCGTCAGCCGGTCGCCGACCAGGAAGCCGCTCGGCGGGATGATGCCTTCGAGATAGTCGAGCAGCGGCGGCAGGTCGGCTTCACCCGCCGCGGCGATCGTCTCGTCGCCGGGCTTACCCATGAAACGTGGGCTGACGATGCGGTTGAAGAACATCCGGCCGACGGAAGCCATGACGAGTGTATCGGCGAACTCATCAAACCAGATTGTCCTTCCGCGCTCGTGCGGATCGGCCGGGATCATCGCCGGGTCGGGATGCAGCGCTTCGAGATAGTGCACGATCGCACTCGAATCGGAGAGGCTATAATCCCCGTCGTTCAGCGCCGGGATCTTGCGGAACGGGCTTGCGGCAAGGAACTGCGGGTCGTCCGAGCCAAGCCCGAGCTGCCGGTGTTCGACCTCGATGCCTTTCTCGGCAGCGAACGCCACGACCTTGCGCACGAACGGCGACATCGAACTGCCGAAGACGATCATGGCGATACTCCCTTGTTGGCTTTAGCGAAGACGACGCTGCTTTACGACTCCGCCGGGATGACAGGTGGTTCAATCGAAACTCATCCTGCGCTAGCGCGCCACGAAGCGGTCGACCCTACCCTCGGCCAACCGCGTCACCTGCCCGTGGTTTTCGAGCCAGTGCAGGTGCGCCAACGCCTCGCCGGTCGCCATCATCATGTCGTCGCCGACGGGGCGCTTGAACAGCACGGCGAACGCCTCGACCGCGGTGCGCGGCTCGGCGCAGAAGCCGGCAAGCGCGCCGAGCTTCGCGTGATGATCGTCGCGAAGCTGGTCGAGGCGGATGTGCAAGCCGTCGAACGGCTCGCCGTGCGACGGCAGCACGCGGATCGCCGGGTCGATACTCCGCAGCATCTCGATACTGCCGAGCCAGTCGGCGAGCGGATCGGCACCGGGCTCGGTCGGATAGACCGACACGTTCGAGGTGATGCGCGGTAGGACCTGATCGCCGGCAATCATCACGCTGAGTTCGTCGCAGACGAGGCAGACATGCTCGGGCGAGTGGCCGCTGCCGACGACGATCCGCCACGCCCGGCCGCCGATGGTCAGCATCTCGCCCGCCTGCAACCGCTTGAATCCCGCCGGCAGCGGCGAAACGATCTTGCTGAAGCCGCTCCAGTTACGCGTCCCGAACGCCGCAAGCCGTTCGGCAGGCCAGCCGGCGCGGGTGTAGAAATCGACCGCTTCGACCGGCGGCACGTCCCGGACATCGAGCGTCAGCGTCCGGCCGAACAGATATTCGGTGCGGCTGATCTCGAGCGGCACGCCCCAGCGCGCGCACAGCCAGCCTGCCAGCCCGAGGTGGTCGGGATGATAATGCGTGACGATCACCCGCGTGACCGGGCGACCCCGCAGCGGCCCGGCGAACAGCGTTTCCCAGTCGGCCTTGGCCGCTTCGGTATTGAGCCCCGCATCGACGATCGCCCAGCCGTCGCCGTCGTCGAGGACCCACAGATTGACGTGGTTCAGGCTCATCGGCAGCGGCATCCGCAACCAGAACACGCCGTCGGCAACTGCGAACAACGTCGCCGGTTCGGCGGTGAAGCGCCCGTGCGGATAACTCAGCCCGCGCCGGTCCTCGCGGGCATCGGGCGCGACTGCGAAGACAGCGGCGGACATGGCGCGACCCTTAACGCCGGAACAGCGCGTCGCCCTGCTGCTGCGCGGTACCGACTTCGGTCGGGACCGGCCCGTGTTCGGCGATATGCGCGGCAGCGGCGCGCTCGGCGTGGAGCTGCTCGATCATCGCGCTGCGGTCTTCGCCGAGCTTGCCGAGGTCGATCGAGGTGTCGATGCCGGCCTTCTTCGCGGCCTGCGTCACCAGCGCGTCGAGTTCGCGCTGGGGGCACAGGCCGAGCGTCACCGGGTCCTTCGGCGAGATGTTCGTGTAGTTCCAGTGGCTCTTGTCGCGGATCGCCGAGATCGTCGTCTTGGTCGTGCCGATCAGGCGGCTGATCTGGCCGTCGGTGACCTCGGGGTGGTTCTTGATGATCCACAGGATGCCGTCGGGCTTGTCCTGGCGCTTCGACAGCGGGGTGTAGCGCGGGCCCTTGGTACGGCGCTCCTGCTCGGGCTGCTTCTCGAGCTTCAATCGCGCCTCGGGATCGGCCGAGCAGCGATCGATTTCCAGCTGCGTCAGCTCGCCCGAACGGATCGGGTCGCGCCCGGTCATCTTGGTCAGCGCGGTGTCGTCGGCGATCGCCTGGATCTCGAGCAGGTGGAGCCCGCAGAACGCCGCGATCTGCTCGAAGGTCAGCGCGGTGTTGTCGACCAGCCAGGCGGCGGTGGCATGCGCCATCAGCGGGGTTGTCGGGGCGCTCATCGGCGTGGGACCTTGTCTCGAGGATAAAGAAACGGCCGCCCCCTGCGGGACGGCCTGCTACCGAAGCATGTAGGACCGATGTCGCAGGCGATCAATGCCAATCCGTCACGCGACGACAAGTATAATCTTGCCGACATGATCGCCCGCCTCCATGCGGCGGTGCGCGTCGGCGGCTTCTGCCAGTGGGAAGACCTTGTCGGTAACGGCCCGCAGCTTGCCCGCGGCGAACAGCGGCCAGACCTCGGCTTCGAGCGCGGCAGCGAGCGCGGCCTTGAACGCCACCGAGCGCGGCCGCAGCGTCGAACCGGTCAGCGTCAGCCGCCGGCGCATGACGTCGGACAGGTTGACCTCCGCCACCGGGCCGCGCTGGAAGGCGATCGAGATATGGCGGCCGTCGTCGGCGAGGCATTTCATGTTCCGCGCGAGATAGTCGCCGCCGACCATGTCGAGCACGACGTCGACGCCGCGGCCGGCGGTGATCTGCGAGACCGCGGCGACGAAGTCCTGCGTCTTGTAATCGATCGCGTGATCGGCCCCGAGCGCACGTGCCGCGTCGCACTTCGCCGGCGAGCCTGCGGTCACAATGACAGTCAGCCCGCGCGCCTTGGCGAGCAGGATCGCGGTGACGCCGATGCCGCTGGTGCCGCCATGGACGAGCACCGTTTCGCCCGCCGAGGCGCGGCCGCGCTCGAACAGGTTCGACCAGACGGTGAAATAAGTTTCGGGGAGCCCGGCGGCATCGGTGAAGCTCATGCCCGCCGGGACCGGCAGACACTGCACAGCCGGTGCGGCGCAATATTCGGCATAACCGCCGCCGGCGACCAGCGCACACACCCGGTCGCCGACCCGCCAGCGCCCGCCGGCGGTGACGACCTCGCCCGCGATCTCGAGCCCGAGGATCGACGGCGTTCCCGGCGGCATCGGATACAGCCCTAGCCGCTGCAGCACGTCGGGGCGGTTGACCCCGGCAGCGCGAACACGGACCAGCACCTCCCCGGCACCCGGCACCGGTACCGGTCGCTCTACCGGTACCAGCAGCTCGGGACCGCCCGGCGCGGCGGGGTCGATCGCGGTCATCGTCGTCGGCAGGCTCATCCGGCCGCTATCGCGCTACGCGGCGGCCCGGTCAATCGCGTGTTCGCGCCGTATTCAGCGGCACTGCACGCGCGTCCTGCTGCTGTTATTGCCGATGACATTGCCGAGCACCGCGCCCAGCCCGCCGCCGAGTACCGTACCCAAGGTCTTCGAGCCGCCCGGCGCGATGATGTTGCCGAGCACGCCGCCGCCGAGCCCGCCGATGATCAGCCCGGTCGTGCCGTCGGAACGCTTGCAATAATAGCGGTTGTCGTTACCGCGATAGACCTGTTCGTTCTGGCCGAGGTAGCGCGTGCGATACTTGCGACCGCCGCGATAGTCTTTCTCGGGGTAATAAGTGCCTGCGGCGTAGCCGTCGCCATCGTGGCGATAGCCATTGCCGTCGTGGTGGTCGCCATCCCGATGATCGCCGTCCTGCCGATAGCCCTGGCCGTCGCGCCCGCGCTGGTCACCGTCGCGATGGTCGCTATCGGGACGATAGCCCTGCTGCCCATAGCCCTGCTGCCCATAGCCCCGCTGACCGTCGCGCCCGCGCTGGTCGCTGTCACGACGGTCGCCCTGATCGCCCGAGTGGTCGCGCTGATACTGCTCGCGCGCCTGCCGGTCGCGCTCGGCCTGGTCGCGCGGATCCTGATACTGCGCCAGCTGAACCGCAGGCGCGCGGGAACCCGAAGACGTGACTTGCGAATCGGCGAGCAGCGGCGCGGCGATGAACGACGCAGCGACGGTGGCCAGCAGGATGGAACGCATTGGATTTCCTTTGATCATAGCGAACAGGCTTGACTTACGGTCGTCGCGAAGGACGACTATTGTCTGCCACGCTCGCCAATAACCGGCTGCGCGGCTATCCGTTCCGGCAGCGCACCTGGAGGATCGATGGACGCCGACGATTTGCTGCCGCGGCGCCGCGATGACGCGCTGACCGCCTTGCGCCGCGAAGACCTCGATCCGCTGTCTGTGGCCGAGCTCGAAGCGCGCATAATCGCGCTGGACGCGGAGATCGCCCGTACCCGCACGAAGCTTGCCGGGGCCACCAAGTTCCGCACCGCCGCCGATGACCTTTTCAAGCGCTGAACCGCTTGCGAGCTTACCGAAGCTTGACCGGATCGGGCTCGCCGTTCACAACCGCCGCGATGAGTAGCCCTGAAGATCTGGTGGACGTCAGCTTCGAAGTCGCTTTGGCGCGGCTTGAGGCGATCGTCCACCAGCTCGAGGCCGGCGATGCCAGTCTCGAGCAATCGATCGATATCTACACCGAAGGACAACGGTTGAAGGCACATTGCGAGGCCAAGCTGGCGGGGGCCAGCGCGCGCATCGAGCGCATCCAGCTCGGGACCGACGGCAAGCCGACCGGCACCGTGCCGTTCGAGCCGGCGTCCTCGCGTGCGGCGGAGCCGCTGGCGCGCGCCGCCGAGCCAGCCAGCCGCGCAGCGTCCGGTAGCTGATGCGGACCGAGACCGCCGTGCCACACTCGCTCAGTCTTCAGCCGGCGCTCGACGCGATCGGCGTCACCATGGACCAGCGCTTCGACCGGTTGCTGCCGCTCCCCGACGACGGCAGGCGCCGCCTGTACGCGGCGATGCGCCATGCCACGATCGGCGGCGGCAAGCGCATGCGGCCCCTGCTCGTCGTCGCCGCCTGCGACCTGTTCCATGTCGACCGCGAGCGCGCGCTCCGGGTCGCGCTGGCGATCGAGTGCGTCCACGTCTACAGCCTGATCCACGACGATCTGCCGTGCATGGACGACGACGAACTGCGCCGTGGCAAGCCGACGGTGCACCGCGCCTTCGACGAGGCGACCGCGGTGCTGGCTGGCGACTCGCTGCATGCGCTGGCGTTCGAGGTGATCGCCGACGAGGCGACGCACGCGGACCCGTTCGCGCGCGCCGAACTCGTCATGGAGCTGGCGCGCGCCAGCGGACCGTCGGGCATGGCGGGTGGCCAGATGATGGATCTTGCGGCGGAGAACGAGCCGTTCGACCTTGGGGCGACGACCCGCCTGCAGCAGCTCAAGACCGGAGCGCTGATCGGCTTCTGCCTCGAAGCGGGCGCGATCATGGGTCGCATTCCCGATCAAGGACGCACGCCGCTGCGGGGTTATGCGCGCGACCTCGGCCTCGCGTTCCAGATCGCCGATGACCTGCTCGACGTCGAGGGCGAGTCGGAAAAGACCGGCAAGGCGGTCCACAAGGACGCGGCGGCGGGCAAGGCGACGTTCGTCTCGCTGCTCGGCATCGACCGGGCGCGCCGTCAGGCGGCGATGCTGATCGATCAGGCGATCGATCACCTTCACAGTTTCGGCAGCGAAGCCGACCTGCTGCGCGCCATCGCGCGATTTGCCATCGAGCGCGATCGTTGACGCATCACATCATGTGCCGCCGCTGATGCGCATCGGCGTTTACCCGGGCACTTTCGATCCGATCACCCTGGGTCACATGGACATTATCCGGCGGAGCGCGGCGCTGGTCGACAAGCTCGTCGTCGGGGTGTCGACCAATCCCTCGAAATCGCCGATGTTCACGCTCGCCGAGCGCGTCGCGCAGGTTAGGCGCGAGACCGCCGGGCTCGGCCTCGCGGTAGAGGTGGTCGAATTCGACGCGCTGCTGATGAAGTTCGCCGAGGCGCAAGGGGCCAAGCTGATCGTCCGCGGCCTGCGCGCGGTGTCGGATTTCGAATATGAATATCAGATGGCGGGGATGAACCAGCAGCTCAACGCGACGATCGAGACGGTCTTCCTGATGGCCGATGTCGCGCTGCAGCCGATCGCCTCGAAGCTGGTCAAGGAGATCGCGGTGTACGGCGGCGATATCCATAAGTTCGTGCCGTCGCGGGTCGCCGACGATGTTGCTGCCAAGGTCGCGCTGCTCCGGACGCGTTGACCCCGTCCTGCACGTGAACTGGCTGCGACATTGCTGCAATGCGTCACAGCGGTTGAACCAGCGCTGCCGATCGCCTATTTCAAAAGTGCGACGTCGGGTTTGTCCCCCTTTCCCGGCGGCGCACCGCAGGGCTTCGGCCCTGCGTCTCTCCCTGAACTCCTGGCCACCTCGTACTTCGGTGCGGGGTGGTTTTTTATGCCCGCAGCTACTCGGCCGCGGTGCGCCAAACCGGCTGAAGCTGTAACGCCGGTGCCTGCGTCACGACCAGCGTTGCGAGCGCGGTCAGCGCCGCGGTAATTCGTGCGAAACCGTCGTGCGGGCGCAGCCGTGCCGGGTCCATGTACAGGAGGCGGTCGAGTTCGAGCTGGACGGCATGGACGCCGCGCGCCGGTGCGCCGTGCGCCGCGGTGGTGAAGCCGCCGGCATAGGGGATATTGCGCGACACACGCCAGCCGCCCGCCTGCCAGAACGACTCGATCGCCGCAATCAGGGCTGGACTGGCGCTGTTGCCGTGGAGGTCGCCGAGCACCACTTCGGCGGGTCGTGCAAGGCCCACGGCGGGCGGCGTCGGCATCGAGTGGCAGTCGATCAGCACGGCGTAGCCATATCGCTGCCGCGCCCGCTCGAGCAGCCCGGCGACCGCTGCATGGTACGGCGTATGTACCATCGCCAGCCGGGACTGCGCCTCCGCGAGGTGCAGTCGCCCGGGATAGATGTCGAGCCCATGCGCGGCAACGCGCGGCAGCACGCCGAGCCCCGCACCGACGCGCTCGCCGCCGTGCGCCGGATGATCGTCGAGCGTCTCGACGAACATCGCCGGGTCGAGTTCGTCCGCGGCACGGTTGAGGTCGAGCCAACTGCGGCCGTAATGTGCACTGACCAGCGGCACTCCCGCAGCGACCGCTCCGGCGAGCAGCGTATCGACATAGGCGTCCTCGGCACGCCGCAGTTGTCCCAGACTGAGCCGGGTCGTTGCAACAAAGCCCGGCGGATACTCGCGGCCACTGTGTGGCGACGCAAGCACCAGCGGACCGGCAGCGTCGCTGTCGCCGCTGATGCTGAAGCCGGGGCCGATGCTGTCGTTCATCGTCCGTACGTAGAAAACCGCGGCGCACCCCGCCAGTCTTTTAGCGCCGCAGGGCTGACTTCGATGGTACGCGCCCATAGTATCAACTTGCGCAAGGGGTCAGCCCCGCCTATGCAGCCCCTCCGTGGGCGCGTAGCTCAGTGGTAGAGCACTGTGTTGACATCGCAGGGGTCGCTGGTTCGATACCAGCCGTGCCCACCATTTCAAACGACAAGAGCCGCGTCTGCCGACGCGGCTCTTGTTTGTCAGCCGCCAGCCCCGGTTACCCGCGTCAGCGCTGGATGATCTGATACACATGGACCGCGTAGGGCGCGAAGTCGTCGGTCATCGTGCCGCCGGCGACGACGTTGACGCGGCGGGCTTCCCACCACACCTTGGCGATGCCCGCGTTGCCGCCGAGGTTGATGGCGACGCCCGGACGCGCCTGCGCCGTCGGGTTCGAGACGATGACCATCTTACCGGTGACGGTAGCGCGCCAGCCGGCTTCGAGCGGCGCGGCGACGCTGACCGGGATGTTGCTCGGGTTGGCGGGCCTCGCGAGCGTCGCCGAAATGTCGTTCAGGTGACTGTTGAGCGTCGTCATCTCGCTGACGATCGCCGGCGGCGTCGAATCATAGCGGAACCCGCCGTTGAACGATTGCGGGAAGTAGATGATGCCGCGGACGCCGTGGATCACGGCGTTCCATGCCATGCTGTGGAACTCGTCGGGGGTGAGCGTGCCGGCACCGCGATTCGGCGATTCGTCGGTGTTCGATTCGATGAACGCGTATTGCGGTTTGCCGCCGGTCCAGCCGCCCAGCACGTCGACCGCCTGGCCGACGCGGTATAGCCAGTCGAGACGGCCCCAGCCGCTGATCGGGTAGAAATCGTTGGCGTACTGGTCGGCGGTGGGCAGATACTGGTCGAAGGTCGACTTCGGGATGAGGTTGAGGACGATGTTGCCGCCGGAAAAATTCAGGATCACCGGGACGTTTGGACCGGCGGCTTTCCACTTGGCGTAATTTGCGGCGAGTAGCGAGGGCGCGATCTTGTTTAATTCGGGCTCATCGGGCTGCAGCCAGGCGAGCAGGTGCGGGTCCCGGGCATCGGCGGCGAGGTCGTTGCCGGCCTCGCGGATATACGCCATGCCCTGCGCCGCAGCGGCGGCGCTCCAGTCGGCATTGCTGACCGTGCCGCCGAGCGTCTCATAGCCGAAAGCGGTGTTGATGCCGCGCTGCCGCCAGTCGGCGAGCTTGTAATTGGGTTGCAGGAAAACGCCGATGACGAACTTGGGCGGGGTGAACGCCGCCGCCGTGGCTGCCGGCGCGACACCCGGCGTGAGAAGCGCGAACAGCGGGATCGTCTGCAGCAAACGACGTAGAAATATTTTCATGCGGATGGAACCTTTTCGAAAGCACGCCATATCGTTATGCGTCCGAAACCTTCACGCTCCGATAATGCGCCAGAAATTGGTTGTGACTGGCATTGCACGCCGTTTGGCGGCAACGTCGCGCTAAGGCGCGTTGGGAGCTATCGAAATGCAGGATCTGCGCGGCAAGACGGCCTTCATCACCGGCGGGGCTAGCGGCATCGGCCTCGCGATGGCGCAGGAATTCGGCCACGCCGGCATGAATGTCATGCTCGCCGATATCGACGGTCCCGCATTGGCCGAGGCGACCGCGGCGCTGACCGCAAGGCAGGTCAGGGTGGCGAGCGTCGTCGCTGACGTTACCAGCCGCGATTCAGTCCGGGCCGCGGCGCTGGCGACGATCGCGGCGTTCGGCAAGGTCCATCTCGTTTGCAATAACGCCGGGGTCGGGACCGGCGGCGAATTCGGCAGCGTCGCCGAGCGCGACTGGGACTGGGTTGTCGACGTCAACCAGAAAGGCGTCGTCTACGGCATGGAGGTCTTCGTGCCGCTGATCGCCAGCCACGGCGAGGGCGGCCATATCGTCAATACCGCGTCGATGGCGGGCATGCTCGGCGTCCCCGGCATGGAGCCATATTGCGCCACCAAGTTCGCCGTCGTCGCGATGAGCGAAGGCTGGGCGGTGCAACTCGCGGCGAAGAACATCGGCGTCTCGATCCTGTGCCCAGGCTTCGTCCAGACCCGTATCCACGAGAGCGGCCGCAACCGGCAGCCGCAATATGGTGCCGCCACGACCGATCCCGACATGGCCGGATTTGCGACGCAGGCCGTGCTGGGCGGTATCCCGCCCGCACCGCTCGCTGCCCGCGTGCTCGAGGCGGTACTGGCGAACGAGCTGTATATCTTCACCCATGTCGAGTTCCGCGCCGTCGTCGAAATGCGCTTCGCGGCGATCCTGGCGGCGTTCGACAAAGCCGCGCTGAGCCCGGCGCTGGCAGTATTGGCGGCGCGCGACGTCGTGCTCGCGCCGTCGATGCCGATTCCGCCGGGGTAAACCGGCGACGCCTGCGCCGTCAGTCGCCAGCCCGTCGGCGGATTACCAGGTTACGAATCTCGCTCATGTCTTCCATCGCGAACTTGACGCCCTCGCGGCCTAGCCCGGAGTCCTTGACGCCGCCGTAGGGCATATTATCGACGCGGTAGCTCGGCACGTCGTTGATGACGACGCCGCCGACCTCGAGCCGGTCCCAGGCTTTGAGCATGTGGAACAAGTCGCGGGTAAAAACTCCCGCCTGCAGTCCGAATTTCGAGTCGTTGACCTCGTCGAGCGCGGCATCGAAGTCGGTGAACGTCGAGAACATCGCCACCGGACCGAAGGCTTCCTCGCGGTACAGCGCCGCCGCGCGCGGCACGTTTTCGAGCAAGGTTGCCGGGATCATCGTGCCGTCGCGCGTGCCGCCGCACAGCAACGTCGCGCCCGCCGCGACCGCCTGCTGCACCCAATTGTCGAGTCGCGTCGCTTCGCCGACGTCGATCATCGGGCCGATGAAAGTCGCTTCGTCGTGCGGATTGCCGGCGATCAGTAATTTCGCCCGGTCGACCATGCGGTCACGGAATGCGGGGTACACATCGGCATGGACGATGATGCGCTGGACGCCGATGCACGACTGGCCCGACTGGTAGAACGCGCCGAAGATCGTCCGCTCGGCCGCATCGTCGAGGTCGGCGTCGCGGTCGATGATCACCGCCGCGTTGCCGCCAAGTTCGAGCACGACCTTCTTCTTGCCGGCGCGCGCCTTGAGGTCCCAGCCGACACCGGGCGAGCCGGTGAAGCTGAGCAGCTTCAGGCGCTCGTCGGTGGTGAACAGCTCGGCCCCGTCGCGGCTGCACGGTAAAATCGAGAATGCACCCTTCGGCAGGTCGGTTTCGGCGAGCACCTCGCCGATGATCAGCGCACCGAGCGGCGTCCGGCTGGCGGGCTTGAGCACGAATGGGCAGCCGACCGCGATCGCCGGGGCGACCTTGTGCGCGGCAAGATTGAGCGGGAAATTGAACGGCGAAATGAAGCTGCAGGCCCCGATCGGCACGCGCTTCCACATGCCCTGATAGCCGCGGGCCCGCGGCGCGATGTCGAGCGGCTGGACCTCGCCGGTGATGCGAACCGACTCCTCGGCGGCGATACGGAAGGTGTCGATCAGCCTCCCGACCTCGCCGCGCGAGTCGCGCATCGGCTTGCCAGCCTCGACGCACAGTGCAAACGCCAGTTCGTCGGCGCGCGCGGTGAAGCGCTCGACGCAATGCATCAGCACCGCCTGACGCTCATAGGCCGCGAGCGCGCGCATCGGGGCCTCGGCGGCGTGCGCGGCGGCGATGGCGGCGTCGATCATCGCCGGATCGGCAAGCGCGACGCGGGTGGCGACTGCACCGGTGAACTTGTCGGTTACCGCGAGGTCGGTGTTGGGCTGCTGGGCGACGTTGGCGAGGTAAAGCGGATACTCCGGGCGAAGGCTCGGCATGGCGGACTCCTATGCGTCAGGACGCTGGTATGCGTCAGGACGCTGGCTGTACCGCGGGTCGTTCAGCGCGCCAACTCACCCCTGCCCAAGCTCGACCTTCAGTCTGTCCGCCCACACCTGCCCGGCGTCGCCGCCCCATAGCAGCCAGGCGACATAGCCCGCCGACGGGTCGCTGTCGTCGGCCCAGACATGGGCGTGCGCCTGCTTGTCGACCGCGTGGCGGGCGAAGTAGCTCGAGATCGTCACGACGTCGTGCGTCGAAACCGGCTGCCGCGCGGCGAGCTGGCGGGCGCGCAGCACGCCGACATCGGTGCCACCGCGGCCGAATCTCTCGCGCAGCTTCAGGCCTTTCTCGGCGTTGTGCGCGACCTCGGCGGGCGGGATCAGGTTGGGCTTTGTCACTTCGCCTTCGACTTCGCCGCTGCCTTCGGCTTGGCGCCGGCTTTCGGCTCCGCGGCGGCTTTCGGCTTGTCCGCAGCTTTCGGCTTCGCTCCGGCTTTTGGCTTGCCCGCGGCCTTCGCCGTCGACTTCTTCAGCGCCTCGGGCTTGTGCGCAGCTTTGCCACCCTTGTCGCTCTCGACGACGAATTCGGGATTTTCAGGCGACGCGGCGACCTTATGGCCCTTGATCGCGGTCGGCTTGGTGACCTTCTCGACAACCTTGCCGACCGAGTGTCCGCCGCTGCTGTCCCATTCGACGCGATCGCCTGGCTTCAATTCGGTCATGTCTCGACTCCCTCGCCGTGACAACCGCACACGCGGGATGCGGTTCCTAAGGCATCATCACCGGTACGACAGACAAATTGCCGCCGTCGACGACGAGCCGGTTGAACGACGGCCGCGTGTTGCGCAGCCGCTCGGACAACGTCCCCGCGCCGATCAGCCGGATCGGCCGCTCGCCGCCGTTCCAGATCAGGTCGAACGGGTCGTGCGTGTGCCCGCTGAGCACGACATCCGCGCCCGCCGCCGCGAGCCGCCGCAGCGCCTCCGCCCCGCCGCGCGTGCGGCCCGAGGTGGCCGTCGCCGCTGCATCGACGAGCGGGTGATGGCAGGTTATCAAGGTCAGCGCGCCCGCTGGCCGCGCCGCCACCACTGCCAGTGCGGCGTTCAGCGATCTCGGCTGCACGACGCCCAGCGACCAGTTGCGCCGGAATTGCGCCTGCGCCGCGGTACGCAGGGGAATGACCTCGACACCGGGCAGCCTGAGCTCGCGCTCGATTGCGGCTTCGAGGCGGTTGAACCGTCCGAACGGCGCGAACAGCCGCGCGAGCGGGTTGTACACCGGTAAATCATGGTTGCCCGGCTCGACCAGCACCGGCGCGTTCAGCGTCGCCAGCCATGCCTCGGCGTCTCGGTACTCGCTCTTGCGCGCGGCGGCCGTCAGATCGCCGGTCAGCAGCACCGCGTCGGGCCGTTCGCTGGCGACGCCGGCAGCGAACCACGCCAGCGCCGCCCGGTCCTCGGTGCCGAAGTGCACGTCGGAGACATGGAACAGCGTAAGGCTCATGGTCTTGGGCCCGCGGGCAGGGTTTTGAGGAACCGCAGCCGGGTCTCGGCGAAGCGGATCGTCGCGGGGCTGCGCAGTTTGACCGGCTCGCCATCGAACAGCGCCGACACCGTGCGATTGGCGCTTACGGTCAGCATTCGGCAGCGGCTGATCGCGATATTCGGATCGTCGCGCCAGCTGCCGAGCAGGTATTTGCCGCCGAGGATGGCCGCGCTCAGCCCCGACACCAGCCCGACCGAGGCGACTTCGAGCGTATCTTCCAGCGGCGTGATGAAGACGGCGCGGCGGCGGCCGGTGTGAACCGGGTCGCCGACGACGCGGACCGAGCGCACGAACGACTTGCGCCAGGCAAAGCTGAGCGCCCGCCGCACGCCGCCCCACGCGCCGCTGCGCACCCGCTCGCGCGCATGCACCCATGCCGATGCCGGGCCGGCGATGATCCCGCACATGGCGCGCGCTTCACCAGCAACCGCGAGCGGCATCCGCTGTGTCGGGGCGTCGACCGCCGCGGTCAGGATGTCGGCCCAGTCGGCGTCGCCGTGCAATGATTTCGCAAATATGTTCATCGTGCCGCCGGGTAGCACGAGACACGCGCCGTCCCAATCGTCGACGTGAGCGGTCGCGGCGTTGATCGTGCCGTCGCCGCCGAAGATCACCAGCGTGTCGGCACCAGACGCGGCAAGTGTCTTCGCATCGGGCAACGGCGCGCCGGGAAAAATCGTGCGACCGACTTCGATCAAGCGTAGCTGCGCCAGCAACTCACCGAACTGGTCGAGCCCGGCGGCAGAGGTCGATCCCGATGCCGGATTCGTGATAAGCCAAAGCCGTTGCATTGCGGCCGGGTAACAATCCGCTGCAGGCGCAGTTCCCGCCACTTCCGGAACCCTCTGCTGCCGCCTCGTCTCCGCAGCAGGGTGGCTCCTGGTAAGAGCCGAGTTGCAGCCCTGGCCAAAGCGTGCGACCGGTGGTCCGGAAGGAATACCCCATTGCGCCACGCGCTTGCTCTAGTCGCCTTGCTGTTTGTTACGCCGGCGCTCGCCGGACCCTATGATGCCCGTGTCGCGGCGGTGCTCAAGTCGACGCCGCTGATCGACGGCCACAACGACTGGGCGGAGGCGCTGCGCGAGACTTACGGCGAGAAATGGTGGGCGGTCGACCTCGCCGGCGACACCGCACGGCTGACGCCGCCGCTGATGACCGACATCCCCCGGCTGCGCGCCGGCGGCATGGGCGGGCAGTTCTGGTCGGTGTATGTCTCGGCGCGGCTGACCGACGCGCAGGCAGTCAAGGCGACGCTCGAGCAGATCGATATCGTCCGCGGCATTGCGGCGAAATATCCGGCGACGTTCGAACTGGCGACCACCGCCGCCGATGTGCGCCGCATTCACAAGGCGGGTCGGATCGCCTCGTTGATCGGCGTCGAGGGCGGGCATCAGATCAACAACTCGCTGCCCGTCCTGCGCCAATATTATGCGCTCGGAGCGCGCTACATGACGCTGACGCATGTGCTGACGACCGACTGGGCCGATGCCGCGACCGACGACCCGAAGCACGGCGGATTGACGCCATTCGGCAAGGCGGTGGTCGCCGAGATGAACCGGCTCGGGATGCTCGTCGACCTGAGCCACGTCAGCCCGGACACGATGCGGGCGACGCTCGCCGTGACCAGGGCCCCGGTGATCTTCTCGCATTCGTCGGCGCGGGCGCTCGACGATCACCCGCGCAACGTACCCGACGATGTGCTTAAGCTGGTCACGGCGAACGGCGGCGTCGTCATGGCGACGTTCGCGCCGGCGTATGTTTCCGCCGAGCGCTACCGCTGGGAGGCGGCGCGTGCCGGGGTCAGGGCGAGCTACGCGACGCTGCCATTCGCCGGGCTCTACCTCGGCCAGCCCGAGCGCGCCAAGGCGGCGCTGGCCGCGTGGGACGCGGCGAACCCGCGGCCCGTGACGACGCTGGCGCAGGTAGCGGACCATATCGACTATCTCGCCAAGGTCGCAGGGCACGATCATGTCGGCATCGGCGGTGATCTCGACGGGATACCCGATGCACCGGTCGGGTTGGGCGACGTCGGCACCTACCCGGCGCTGCTTGCCGAACTGATGCGGCGAGGGTGGAGCGACAGCGATGTGGCGAAACTCGCCGGCGGCAACGTGCTCCGCGTCATGACGCAGGCAGAGGCGGTAGCGGCATCGATGCGCGGGCTGCTCCCGACGACCGCCACGATCGCCGATTTCAACCCGAAATAGCGATGGGACGCCGTCCGCACCCCCGCAATGCTGCCGGGCAGAAGAGCAGCTATCCGCGCCTGTATGGCCGCCATGCGGTGTTCGCCGCGCTCGACAACCCGGAACGGGTCCACCGCAAGTTGTATGTCACGCACGAAGTCGCCGCCGAACTGGTCATGCCCAAGGGGCTCGCGGTGCAATATGGCGACGCCGGCGACCTCGGCCGGCTGGTCCCGGCCGACGCGCCGCACCAGGGCGTCGTGCTCGAGGTCGAACCGCTCGACAATCCATGGATCGGCGATATCTTCGCGTTGGGCGAGGACAACAAGCGCCCGATCGTGGTGCTCGACCAGGTCACCGACCCGCACAATGTCGGTGCCATCCTGCGCTCGGCAGCGGCCTTCGGCGCGCTGGCGATCGTCACGCAGGACCGCCACGCCCCGCTCGAGTCGGGAGCGCTGGCCCGCGCGGCGTCGGGCGCCCTGGAGAGCGTGCCATGGTGCCGCGTCGTCAATCTGGCCCGCGCGCTCGGCGAGATCGGCGAGGCGGGGTTCTGGCGCATCGGCCTCGACGGCAGCGGCCCGGTGACGCTCGAGGTGGCGCTGTCTGACACCCGCCCGGCGCTGGTGTTGGGGGCCGAGGGCGAAGGCATGCGGCCGAACACGGCAGCGCATTGCGACGTGCTGGCGCGGCTGCCGATCAGCGCGGCGATGGAGAGCTTGAACGTGTCGAATGCCGCGGCGATCGCATTGTATGCGGCTGCTAGGCGCGATTAATCAGGGAAGAAATCGGGATCGAGGACTTGCTCGACGGTGAAGAACGGCGACGCTGCAACAAGCCGCACCAGCGCCGCTTCCTCATCGATCAGTCCAGCCTCCGCCAGGCGAACAGCCTGTGACCATGCTTTCTCGAATAATTCGCGACTTTTCGACCGTAAGCTTGGACTTTCGAACTTCAGGCCGATTTGATTTCGCGCGTCGGTTACGGTGACCCGCCAGCCACGTCGCGGATATTCGTCCGTTGAGAACTGAATTTTGAGCAGGTGCGCCGTGGCTCGAGCGAACTGACTGATCACTGCGTCACGTTGACTGCTGCCCAAACTTTCGATTTCCTCGGCTATGTTTTCAAGGTCGGCCAACTCCAGACGTCCAGCGCGCAACGCTTCCGCCTGCTCCTGCGTCCACGCGTAGAAATCGGCTTCATAGCTATGCAGCTCCGAGGCGATCAGGCGCACATGCTCGTTCATGCCCGCACCATAGCCTAGTAGCTCTCCTCGGCATACACCGCCGCCACGTCGCTGCCCCAGCGCCCCGCGTACGCCGCCAGCATGCGGTCGGCATTCGTCATGCCGCTCGCGGCGATCTCGTGCAGCGGGCCGAGGAACCCCTGCTCGGTATCGCCGGCGCCGTTGAGCCGCGCCCGCGCTGCGAGCCCGGCATCGGCCACCGCCAGCACGGCCTTTGCCAGATCCTGCAGCGTGCCGCCGTTCGGGCTCGCCGCCTGCAGCGCCAGCCGCGGCACTTCCTCACGCAGCCGGGCGTGATCGGCGGGCGTCCAGTGCCTGCACAGGTCCCACGCCGCATTCAGCGCGGTATCGTCGTAGAGCAACCCTGCCCACAGCGCCGGCAGCGCGCAGATGCGGTCCCAGCGTCCGCCATCGGCCCCGCGCATCTCCAGGTACGACTTCAGCCGGACCTCGGGGAACGCCGTCGAAAGATGGTCCTTCCAGTCGGCGACGGTCGGCTTCTCGCCATGCAGCGGAGCCAGCCGCCCGTCGAGGAAGTCGCGGAAGCTGAGGCCCGCCGCATCGATGTAAGCGCCGTCGCGGTAGACGAAATACATCGGCACATCGAGCGCGTAGTCGGTGTAGCGCTCGAAGCCGAAGCCGTCCTCGAAGACGAACGGCAGGACGCCAGTGCGGTGCGGGTCGGTGTCGGTCCAGATATGGCTGCGGAAGCTCTTGAAACCGTTCGGCTTGCCCTCGGTGAACGGCGAGTTGGCGAACAGTGCCGTCGCCAGCGGCTGCAACGCCAGGCTGACCCGGAACTTCAGCACCATGTCGGCCTCGGAGCCGTAATCGAGATTGGTCTGGATCGTGCAGGTGCGCTTCATCATGTCGAGCCCGAGCGACCC
>JANOOK010000171.1:0-7795 GCA_031421275.1 Sphingomonadaceae bacterium | reverse complement strand
GAGCCGTCGGTGACGCCGGTGGCGGCGAAGATGGTGTCGCCGCGCGCCAGGTCTTCGAGCGCATAGATGCGGTTCAGGTCGGTGATGCCGAGGCGGTGGGCGCGGCCGCGCTCGTCGTCGTTGCGGAACACCAGCCGGGCCTGCATCTGGCCGCCGACGCAGCGGAGCGCCGCCGCCGCGAGCACGCCCTCGGGCGCGCCGCCGCTGCCGAGGTAGATGTCGATGCCGGTATCGGGGTTGCTGGTCGCGATGATGCCGGCGACATCGCCGTCGGGGATGAGCATGATGCCGCAGCCGAGCGCGCGCAATTCGGCGATCAGCGCCTCGTGGCGCGGGCGGTCGAGGACACACGCCATGATCTCGCGCGGCGTCACGCCCTTGGCGGCGGCGAGCGCGTGGACATTGTCGGTGACCGACTTCCTGAGGTCGAGCAGGCCCGGCGCATAGCCCGGCCCGATCGCCAGCTTGTCCATATAGGTGTCGGGCGCGTTCAGCAGCCCGCCCTCCTCCGAGATCGCCAGCACCGCGAGCGCGTTCGGGCCGGCCTTGGCGGTGATCGTCGTGCCCTCGAGCGGGTCGAGCGCAATGTCGATCTTGGGGCCGGTGCCGATCGCGCGGCCGACCTTCTCGCCGATATACAGCATCGGGGCCTCGTCGCGTTCGCCCTCGCCGATGACGATGGTGCCGTCGAAATCGAGCTGGTTCAGCGCGTCGCGCATCGCCTCGACCGCGGCGGCATCGGCGGCATGCTCGTCGCCGCGCCCGACCTGCTTCGCCGCCGCGATCGCGGCATATTCGGTCACCCGGACCATTTCGAGGACGAGCACCCGGTCGAGCGTCTGGCTGCGTAACATGTTGTCTCCGTTCAGAAGTCGAGGATATGCAGCATCATCGGCGGGGCCGTGACGCTGTTCGAACTGGCCATGCGGGCGAGCGCCGCGTCGATCGCGGACTGCCGGCTGCGGTGGGTGACCATGACGACGTAAACTCCGCCGTTGACGCTGTGGCCGCGCTGGATCAGGCTCTCGATCGAGACGCCTGCCGCCGCCAGCGCCGCGGTCAGCTCGGCGAGCACGCCGGGCCGGTCGGCAACCGTCAGCCGCAGGTAGAAGCGCCCCTCGTGCGCGCTCGCGTCGGCGGCGGGCAGCGGCAGCAGGCGGGCGGTCGGCATCGCGAAGGCCGGGCCGACCTCACCGCGGGCGACGTCGATCAGGTCGGCGACGACGGCGCTGGCGGTCGGTCCCTCGCCCGCGCCGCGGCCCTGGAATAGCAGCCGCCCGACGAAATTGCCCTCGGCGACGACGGCGTTGAGCGCGCCGTCGACATGCGCCAGCGGGTGGGCGAAGGGCACGAGGCACGGGTGAACGCGCTGGAATAAGGCATTGCCCTCCGCGCTCGCCAGCCCGATCAACTTGATCCGGAAGCCGAGCGTCGCGGCGTGGTCGATGTCGGCGGGCTCGATGGCGCGGATGCCCTCGACCGCGACCGCCGCGAAGTCGATGCGCGACCCGAACGCGAGTGCGGCGAGGATCGATAGCTTGTGCGCCGCGTCGATGCCGTCGATGTCGAAGCTCGGGTCGGCCTCGGCATAGCCCTGCGCCTGCGCGTCGGCGAGGACGGCGGCGAACGGCAGTTGCTCGGCTTCCATCCGCGACAGGATGTAATTGCAGGTGCCGTTGAGGATACCGTAGATCCGCGCGATCTCGTTCGCCGCCGCGCCCTCGCGCAGGCCCTTGATCACCGGGATACCGCCCGCCACCGCCGCCTCGTATTTCAGCGGTGCCGCGTGGCGCTCGGCCTGCGCTGCCAGTTCGAGGCCATGATGCGCCAGCATCGCCTTGTTGGCGGTGACGAACGGCTTGCCGTGGCCCAATGTGGCACGCGCCAGCGTCAGCGCCGGGCCGTCCGCCCCGCCGATCAGTTCGACGACGGCGTCGACATCGCCGCGCGCGCTCAGCGTCGTTGCGTCGTCGACCCACTCGAAGCGGTGCAGGTCGACACCGCGCGCCCGGCTGCGGTCACGCGCGCTGACCGCGACGACCTCGATGCGCCGGTCCGCCCGCCGCTCAATCAGCGCCGCATTGGTGTCGAGCAGCTTGACGACGCCCGCACCGACGGTGCCGAGCCCGGCGAGACCGACGCGAAGGGGGGTGGTCAAGACGCCGCCACTTTACCCGGCGTGTTCACCCCCATCGACTGCAAATACCGCTTCACCCCGCGCGCCGCCTGGCGGATGCGATGCTCGTTCTCGACCAGCGCGATGCGGACGAAGCCTTCGCCTTCTTCGCCGAAGCCGGTGCCGGGGGCGACGGCGACGCCGGCGTGGGTGATCAGCTGTTTCGAGAACTCGACCGCGCCGAGGTGCTTGAGCGCCGGCGGGATCGGCGACCACGCGAACATGCTGGCACGCGGCGTCGGCACGTCCCAGCCGGCGCGCGCGAAGCTTTCGATCAGCACGTCGCGGCGGCGTTTGTAGAGCTGGCGGTGCTCCTCGATACAGTCCTGCGGACCGTTCAAGGCCGCCACCGCCGCGGCCTGGATCGGCGTGAAAGCACCGTAGTCGAGATACGACTTGACCCGCGTCAGCGCCGCGATCAGCCGTGCATTGCCGACCGCGAAGCCGATGCGCCAGCCCGCCATCGAATAGGTCTTCGACATCGAGGTGAACTCGACCGCGACGTCCTTTGCGCCCGCGACCTGCAGGATCGACGGCGTCGGCGGCCCGTCGAAATAGATTTCGGCGTAGGCGAGGTCGGAGATCACCCAGATCGAGTGGCGTTTGGCGAAGGCCACGACCTGTTCGTAGAACGCCAGGTCGACGGTCTCGGCGGTCGGATTCGACGGATAGCCCATGACCAGCACCGTCGGGCGGGGCACGGTATAGCGCACCGCATGCTCGAGCTTCTCGAAGAAATCGGGGCCGGGCGCGGCGGGGATCGAGCGGATCGTGCAGCCGGCGATGATGAAGCCGAAGGCGTGGATCGGATAGCTCGGGTTCGGCGCGAGGATGACGTCACCCGGTGCGGTGATCGCCTGCGCGAGGTTGGCCAGCCCCTCTTTCGAGCCGAGCGTCACGCAGACCTCGGTGTCGGGGTCGAGGTCGACCTGAAAGCGCCGCGCGTAATAGGCGGCCTGCGCCTTGCGTAATCCGGGAATGCCCCGCGACGCCGAATAGCCGTGCGCGCCGGGGTTGGCGGCGACCTCGGCGAGCTTGGCGATGACATGTGGCGGCGGCGGCGAGTCGGGGTTGCCCATGCCGAGATCGACGATGTCCTCGCCGCGCCCGCGTGCGGCGGCCTTCAACGCGTTGACTTCGGCAAACACATACGGCGGCAGCCGCCGGATGCGATAGAATTCTTCGCTCATGATAACGCCTCAGGGCCCGGGCCGGAATAAACGGCGACGGGCCCGAGCCGTGTGCCACAGCGCGCCGCCGATGGCGAGAGGCCACCGGCGGGCCGCTGCATCCCGCTTACGCGGCTGGTACTGCCGCCTTCTCGTGCATCATCTTATGATGCATCATTTTTCCGTGCATCATCTTGTGGTGCATCATGTGCCCGCCCGACATCGACTTGCCCATCGCGGCGTTGTCGGACCGGCGATCACCGACGCCGCCGGTCTTCATCGCCTGATCGGCGCTGAGCGCGTAACGCTCCGAGGTCGCCGACTGATCGCAGCGATCCTTGACCTTGGCGCTGCACTTCGGCAACGGGCCGGTCGTCGGGGCGGGCATCGCCGACTGCATGCCGCTCGACTGCATGTTGCCCGACGACATGCTGCCGTTCGACATCGTCCCCGGCTGCATCGTCCCGGGCTGCGCGGGCGCCATCGAGCCATCGGCGGCGGGCGGTGTCGGCGCGGCGGGCGGTGCCATCGCGGCGTCGGGAGCCGGAGGAGCCGGCGGCGGGGTCGTCGCATTCTGCGCGAGTGCCGGAACTGCACCGGCGATCGCCAGCGCGCCAAAAGCCATGATGATTTTCTTCATCTCGAAGTGTCTCCCTGATGCCGGCCGCCTTGGGCCAACCGGTGAACCAGTTATAGACCGGCAAAGTTCCCCCTGCCAACCCTTTCGGTTCAGCCGCCACCGCGTGACGGGTCGCACGAGGATCGCGGCGGCTTGAGCGGCGCTGCGGCCGCGGCTTGCCCGAAAGCCTTGCCGGGTCCACATCGGGACAGTCCTACCGGAGAGCGTCCATGCCCGAAGTAAACCCCGGAGCGAGCCTGGCAGCCGCAACCCCGACTGCTGTGGCCGAGCCCGCCGCGCTGTCGACCGCCGGAGCCGAGCAGTTCCACCACTGGACGCACCTGCTCGGGCGCGGCCAGCAGCTGATGATGGAGTTTGCGACGCGCGAACAGACCAGCAGTGGCGTCCAGCTCGGTCCCGACCCGCTGGGCCTGGCCGCGGTCTGGCAGCAGGCGGTGACGGCGATGACCGCCGAACCGGCCAGGTTCATCGAGCTGCAGACGCGCTTCGTGACCGACAGCATGGCGCTATGGCAGTCGTTCCTGACCGGCGCGCCGGCAACCGGTGCCCCCGCACCGGCGACCAAGGACAAGCGCTTCGCGGCAGCCGCGTGGCGTGAGCAGCCGGTGTTCGACTTTCTGCGGCAGTCTTACCTGCTGGCGTCGCAATATGTGATGCAGGCGACCGGCGAACTCGACGGGCTCGACCCGCATGCCAAGTCCAAGGCGATGTTCCATGCGAGGCAATTCGTCGACGCGATGAGCCCGTCGAATTTTCCGCTGACCAACCCCGAAGTGCTGCAGGCGACGATCGACAGCGGCGGCGAGAATCTGATCAAGGGGCTCGAGCACCTGCTCGGCGACCTGCGGACCGGGCGCATGAAGATGACCGACGAACGCGCCTTCGAGGTCGGCCGCAATGTTGCCGCGACGCCGGGCAAGGTGATCTTCGAGAACCGGCTGTTCCAGCTGATCCAGTACAACCCAACGACGCCGACGGTGGCCGAGATCCCGCTGCTGATCTTTCCGCCGTGGATCAACAAATTCTACATCCTCGATCTGACCGCCGAGAAGAGCTTCGTCGGCTGGGCGGTGGCGCAGGGGCTGACGGTTTTCGTCGTGTCGTGGAAGAGCGCCGATGCGAGCCTGACCGATGTGACGCTCGACAGCTATGTCGGCGAGGGGCAGCTGCTCGCCATCGCCAAAGCCATCGAGGCGACGGGCGCACCCGCGGTCAACGCCATCGGCTACTGCGTTGCCGGGACGGTGCTGGCGGCGACGCTCGCGGTGCTGCAAGCCAAGGGCATGGCCGACAAGGTCCGCAGCGCGACCTTCTTCACCGCGCAGATCGATTTCGGCGACGCGGGCGAGCTCAACGTCTTCGTCGACGACGCGCAGCTCGACAGCGTCGTCAAGCTGACCGAGGGCAAAGGCTATCTCGATGGGCGCTATATGGCGACGACCTTCAACCTGCTGCGCTCGAACGACCTGATCTGGAATTACGTGGTCAACAACTATATGCTCGGCAAGGATTACTTGCCGTTCGACCTGCTCTATTGGAACTCGGACGCGACCAACGTCCCGGCGTGCTGGCATCTGAGCTATCTGAAAGACATGTACCGCGACAATCTGCTGGTCAAACCGGGCGGGATCAGCGTGGCGGGCGTGCCGATCGACCTGACGACGGTAACAACGCCGAGTTACATTCAGGCAGGTCGCGACGACCATATCGCGCCGGCGAAGTCGGTCTATCGGATGACGCAGGTGTTTACCGGGCCCACGCGCTTCATCCTCGCCGGCTCCGGGCACATCGCCGGCGTGGTCAACCCCCCAGCGCAGCGCAAATACCAGTATTGGCGCAACGACTCGCTGCCCGCCGAACTCGATGGCTTCGTCGCGGGGGCGACCGAGATCAAGGGCAGCTGGTGGCCCGACTGGGCGGCGTGGCTGCTGCCGCAATCGGGGGAGCAGGTGCCCGCGCGGGTGCCGGGCGACGGGCCGCTGGCGGTGATCGAGGATGCGCCGGGGCGCTATGTGAAGGAGCGGATATAGGAGGGGCGCTGCTCGCTGTATACGCTCCGCTTGCTTGCTGCTCCCCCTCTCCTCTTGGGGAGGGGGCGGGGGGAGGGTTATTCAATCCAGCAAATCAGACTTGACGACAGCGATCCCTCCCCCCGGCCCCTTCCCCAAGAGAAGAGGGGGAGGAGTAAGCGTTGAGAGCAAAAGGGAGTGCGCTCTACCTCCGCCCCATTCCGGGCATGATCGGCGGCGGTGGGCGGCTGCGGTCGCGGCGCGGCATCTGCGCCTGATAAGCGATCGCGCAATGCTCGCTGCAATACGGGAAGCTCGCCTGGCTCGGCTTGCCGCAGAAGTGAAAGTCGGCCTCGCCCGGATGCCCGATCGGCCACTTGCAGATTTTCTCGCTGAGATCGAGCAGCGTCGTCCGCGCCGGCTTGCGCATTGCCGCCGACGGGCGCGACGACTTCCGACCGGGAGGTGCAGCGACTGGGGCGGGTGCGATAGCCGCGGCGGCGCGGCTCTCGACGCCGTCGCCCGCAACGTCGCCGGTTGCATCCCCGCTCGCTGCAGGGCCCACCGGAACCGCAGCGACCGCGACCGCGTCGACGACCAGCGTCTCGCCCGCGGCGAGCAGCACGACCTCGCCCGCGCGTACCGGCGACGGGCGCGGCTGCAGCCCGAGGCGATGCGCCTTGCCGATCACCGCGTTGCGGCTGACGCCTTCGGCCAGCAGCTCGGCGATCTGGCTTGCGGTCATGCCGGCTTCCCAGCTCTTGCGGAGCAGCTCGATACGCTCGTCGGTCCACGCCATCCTGTTCGTCCCAATCGCCTGATCGCACTTCGCGCGGTTGCCGCGCTGTCGAGCTGCGTCTAAAGCAACGCGATGCTCGATCAAACCGCAAAAGCGCCGCTGGCGGCCCATGCCGAGCCGGGAGTGATCGTCATTCCCGGGATCAACTGGCAAGGCCTGAAGACCCTCTATCTGAAGGAAGTGCGGCGGTTTTTCAAGGTCCAGCTGCAAACCGTGTGGGCCCCGGCGATCACGACATTGCTGTTCCTGGTGATCTTCACGCTGGCGCTCGGCCGCGCCAAGCCGAACGTCATGGGCGTCCGCTATGCCGATTTCCTCGGGCCGGGGCTGATCGTCATGGGAATGATCCAGAACAGTTTTGCCAATACCTCGTCGTCGCTGCTGATCGGCAAGATCCAGGGCACGATCGTCGACGTGCTGATGCCGCCGATCTCGAACGGCGAGCTGCTGGTGTCGTGGGTGGCGGGTGCGGTGACCCGCGCCTGGCTGGTCGGTGTCGCGGTCTATGTCGTGATGCTGCTCGCGCCCGGTATCGACGTGCCGATCAACAACCTCGGCGTCGTGCTGTACTTCGGCACGATGGGCGCGGTGATGCTGGCGCTATTGGGCGTGCTGACCGGTATTTGGGCGGACAAGTTCGACCATGCGGCGGCAGTGACCAACTTCGTCGTCCAGCCGCTGACCTTGCTGTCGGGGACCTTTTACGCGATCGACAAGGTCTCGCCGGCGATGCGGACGATCAGCCATATCAACCCGTTCTTCTATATCATCGACGGTTTCCGCTTCGGCTTTTTGGGCGTCAGCGACGGCTTGGCATGGCAGGGCGCAGCGGTGCTGGCGGTGGTCGACGTGGTGCTGTGGGTGGTGTGCTACCGCCTGCTCAAGTCGGGCTGGCGGTTGAAGGCGTGAGGGCGCGGGGCGCTCGTCGGACCTGCCCATGCTTTGTCATCCCAGCGAAGGCCGGGACCCATGACCTCAACCGTATTCGCGTGAGGTCATGGG
>JANOOK010000170.1:0-7998 GCA_031421275.1 Sphingomonadaceae bacterium | reverse complement strand
GAACTCGCGCTTGTCCCACACCTTGATCGCGCGCCCGTGGCGACCCTTGTCCTGACCGATGCGGATGCCCTCGGGGTTATAGCCGTTGGCGCCGAACGGCGAGGTGCCGCCGGTCCCGATCCACTTCGAGCCGCCCTCGTGCCGCTCGTTCTGCTCGGCGAGGCGCTCCTTGAGTGCCGCCATGATCTCGTTCCACGAGCCCAGCGCCTTGATCTTCGCCATTTCGTCGTCGGACAGGTGCAGCTCGGCGACCTTGCGCAGCCACTCCTCGGGAATTTCCGCAGCCTCGGTGCCGACCGCCTCGACCCCCTTGAACACCCGCCCGAACACCTGATCGAAGCGGTCGAGCAGGCCCTCGTCCTTCACGTACGCGGCGCGCGACAGGAAATAGAATTGCTCGACGCTATCGTCGATGACGCCCTCGCGCAGCGCTTCCAGTAGCGTCAAATGCTCCTTCAGCGACGCCGGAATCTTCGCGGCGCGGAGCTCGGTGAGGAAATTCAGGAACATGACTGTCTCGCGCTGTAAAGCTTTAACCAGATCCAGCGGTAAAGGGTCGGAAGAATTTGTGTAACCGCTGTTATCAACAAATTAGATGGCCAAGAAGAAATGACGTCGCTTCCGTCTCCCATCCAGTAATTCTGTATTGTTCCGAAAACAGCGGACGACATAAGGATCAGCGGCAACGAGGATGCGGCAACTGAGTCCCGCCACTGATCGATGAGCTTCGCAGCGAATAGGAAAATTGGCCAAGCGTTTTGCGCGTTTGCCGCGCGTCCGAAGGCAAGCGTCCTGAAGACGGCCGTCATGCTACGCGATCACCTCAACCGGCATTTCCCCGCCTGTTCATAAACGCCAGCCGCTCGAACAACATGACGTCCTGCTCGTTCTTCAGCAGTGCGCCGTGCAGCGGGGGGATCAGCGTTTTGGTATCGCGCGAGCGCAGCACCTCGAGCGGCAGGTCTTCGTGCATCAGCAGCTTGAGCCAGTCGAGCAGCTCCGACGTGCTCGGTTTCTTCTTCATGCCCGGTACTTCGCGGATATCGTAGAAAATGTTGAGCGCCTCGCGCACCAGCGTCTTCTGGATATCGGGAAAGTGGACGTCGACGATGCGCTGCATCGTCTCGCGGTCGGGAAACTTGATGTAGTGGAAGAAACAGCGGCGCAGGAAGGCGTCGGGCAGGTCCTTCTCGTTGTTCGAGGTGATGATGACGATCGGGCGGATGGCGGCCTTTACCGTCTCGCCGGTTTCGTAGACGTGGAACTCCATGCGGTCGAGTTCCTGCAGCAGGTCGTTCGGGAACTCGATGTCGGCCTTGTCGATCTCGTCGATCAGCAGGACGGGCAGGGTGGGGGAGGTGAACGCCTCCCACATCTTGCCGCGGCGGATGTAGTTCGCGATATCGCCGACCCGCGCGTCGCCGAGCTGGCTGTCGCGCAGCCGGCTGACCGCGTCATATTCGTACAGGCCCTGCGCCGCCTTGGTGGTCGACTTGACGTTCCACTCGATCAGCGGCGCGTTGAACGCGGTCGCGATCTCCTGCGCCAGCACGGTCTTGCCGGTCCCGGGCTCGCCCTTCACCAGCAAGGGCCGGCGCAGCATCGCCGCGGCGTTGACCGCGACCTTCAGGTCGTCGGTGGCGACATAGGCGCTGGTGCCTTCGAAACGCATGGGGCGGGCTCGCGGTGGTTGACGTGAGCGGCTTGGGTAACGACGGGGCGGCACCGCGGCAAGCGGGCAGACGGATTGTAGCAGGCTGTCGTTCAACGTGCCCGCTTTGTGACGCCGGTCACATCGCCAAAGCCGACGACTCGGTACGCAGGCTTATCGGCACACGGATGGTCCGGGTGCCGCTCCGAAGGAAACAGCCATGAAGACCTTGATCATCGCCATCGCCGCTTTCGCCATCACCGGCCTGACCACCACCGTTTACGCGCAATCGGCGGAGACTCCGGCGTCGACGAAGGTGTTTTACGGCGACCTCGACCTGCACAGCCCCGCCGGTATCAAGACCCTGAACAAGCGCATCCACAACGCCGCCCGCACCGTCTGCGGTGCCGGCGAGTTCGGAGGCGACGCCATCTCTCGCAACCAGCACTGCCTGCGCGTCGCGCTCTCGGGTGCGATGAAGCAGGTTCCGAATACCGGCAGTGAGCAGGTCGCGTCGCGCTAACCTCGACAGGAACATCCGGCCGGGCGGAGATCATTCTTCGCCCGGCCTGCTATTTGGGATCGAATTGGCCGCCGCCGATCCGTGCCGGCCCGATCAGACGTCGAGAAAACTCCGCATCTTCCTCGACCGCGACGGATGCTTGAGCTTCCGGAGCGCCTTCGCCTCGATCTGGCGAATACGCTCGCGGGTGACGCTGAACTGCTGACCGACTTCCTCGAGCGTGTGGTCGGTGTTCATGCCGATGCCGAAGCGCATGCGGAGCACGCGTTCCTCGCGCGGGGTCAGCGAGGCCAGGACGCGCGTCACCGTTTCCTTAAGATTGGCGTGGATCGCCGCGTCGACCGGGATAATCGCGTTCTTGTCCTCGATGAAGTCGCCGAGGTGACTGTCCTCCTCGTCGCCGATCGGGGTTTCGAGGCTGATCGGCTCCTTGGCGATCTTCATCACCTTGCGAACCTTCTCGAGCGGCATCGACAGCCGTTCGGCGAGTTCCTCAGGCGTCGGCTCGCGGCCGATCTCGTGGAGAATCTGGCGGCTGGTCCGCACCAGCTTGTTGATCGTCTCGATCATGTGGACCGGGATGCGGATGGTGCGCGCCTGGTCGGCGATCGAGCGCGTGATCGCCTGGCGGATCCACCATGTCGCATAGGTGCTGAACTTGTAGCCACGGCGGTACTCGAACTTGTCGACCGCCTTCATCAGGCCGATGTTGCCCTCCTGGATCAGGTCGAGGAACTGCAGCCCGCGGTTGGTGTATTTCTTGGCGATCGAGATCACCAGCCGCAGGTTCGCCTCGACCATTTCCTTCTTGGCGATCCGCGCCTCGCGCTCGCCCTTCTGGACCATGTTGGTGACGCGGCGGAACTCGCCGATGTCGACGCCGGTCGCGTGGCTGATCTCGGCGATCTCGGCGCGGACGCTCTCGACCGCGGTCGCCTCGCCGGCCGCGAAGCTCGCGAACTTCTTGTCGATGCCGCCGACGCGCGCCAGCCAGCCCTCGTCGAGCTCGTGCCCCATATACTCGTCGAGGAACGCCTTGCGGTTGATCTTGTGACGATCGGCGAGCCGCATCATTGTGCCGCCGAGCCCGACCAGCCGACGGTTATAGCCATACAGCTGATCGACGAGATATTCGATCTTGCCATTGTGGAAATGGATGCTCTGGACGCCGCCGGTCAGTTCCTCGCGGAATTTCTGGTACTTGCGCTCGTCGCCGGGCGAGAACGTCCCGCTGCCGCGCAGGGCCGCCAGGCGGTTGACCTGCAGCTTCTGGAACTTCTTGTAAGTCTCTGTAATCTCAGCAAACTTCTCCAGCGCGGCGGGCTTGAGCAGCTCCTCCATCGCCGCCAGCGACAGCGTATTGTCCTCGTCGTCGTCGTCGGCGATCGCCGGCTGACCGTCGGGGCGCATCCGACGCTCGGTGAAGCTGTCTTCCTCATCGGCGGGCTCGGGAGCGTCGACCGGCTCGACATCGTCCTTATATGCCACCGTTGGCAGGTCCGACGGCGTGCCATTCTCGGCCCCGGCCTCGAGCGGATCCTTCGCCAGCATCGCGTCGAGATCGAGGATCTCACGCAGCTGCATGCGGCCTTCGTTAAGCGCGCTCGACCAGTCGATCATCGCGGTGAAGGTCATCGGGCTCTCGCATAGCCCGGCGATCATCGTGTTGCGTCCGGCCTCGATGCGCTTGGCGATGGCGATCTCGCCTTCGCGCGACAGCAGCTCGACCGCGCCCATCTCGCGCAGGTACATCCGCACCGGGTCGTCGGTGCGGTCGAGCGGTGCGGCCTTGACGGCGACCACCGCGGCGGGCGCGGTGACGTCGCCGCCCTCGGCCTCGGGCTCGTCTTCCTCGTCGTCGGCAGCGCGCGCCGGTTCGGCGCCTTCCTCGGCAGGCTCGTCGTTCTCGATCAGGTTGATGCCCATCTCGGACAGCGAGGCCATGACGTCCTCGATCTGCTCGGAGGACATCTGGTCCTGCGGCAGCGCGTCGTTCAGCTCTTCGTAGGTGATGTAACCGCGCTTTTTCGCACGCGCGATCAGCTTCTTGATCGAGGCTTCGCTGAAGTCGAGCAGCGGCGCGGTATCGGGTTCACTCTTCGCCGTGTCTTCGCCGTTACTCGCCACGGCCCCGTTCGCCTTCGCCATTTATGATCGTCCGATTCTAAGTTCGAGCCGGCTGCGATTATAACGGCTGGTGCCGCTTACTCGCTATCCGCGTCGATGCCAATCACCTGATCCTTGTCGGCCAACGCCGCCCGCACGCCGAGGTTGCGGCGGTGGGCGTCGAAACCCGACTCGGATATGTTGGAACGGAAATAGGAGGTGACCGCCGAAAATTCATCCCCCGCGCGCTTGGACGCAAGGAGAGCGTCGAGAAAACGCGCCAACAGTGACGCCGCCTCGTCGAGCGGCGTTTCGAGCCGGATAAAGGCAAGGTTGCCGAGGCCTGGCCGGTGCGACTGCAGCAGTCCGTCGAGCGCCGCTTCAAGCCCGTCGGCGGCTAGCGCCGTCCGCAGCTGCGCGGCATCGAGATTGGGCTCGGCAAGCGCCGCGTCGAGCGTCACCGCCAGCAGCCGCACCGACGTCGCGTCGGCCATCGTCAGCGCTGCGAGCTGCTCGAACACCGTCTCGATCAGCTGCGGCCGCTGGACGATGGCGACGAGCACCTGCCGCAGCATCGCCGCACCCACGTCGGGGCGCGTCTCGGGGCGCAGCACGCCGGGGCTGACGGGGGCACGGCTGAACCGCGGGTTAGGCGCGCGCGGCGAAATCGCCGGACGATCGGGCCGGCTATAGAAGCGGTCGCGCAACTCGGTTCGGTACAGCCGTTTCAGCTCGGGGTGTGCGATCGATGCGGCATGCCCATCGAGCTTTGCCAGCAAAGCCGCCCGGCGCTCGGGCGTCGTCAGGTCGACGCCCACCGTCTCCGACTTCCACAACCGGTCGACCAGCGGCTCGGCGCTCGCGCACAGCGCCTCCATCGCCGCCGCGCCACCCGACCGCATCAAGTCATCGGGGTCTTGCCCGACCGGCAGCGTCGCGAACCTTAGGCTGTGCCCCGGCTCGAGCAGCGGCAGCGCGCGCAACGCCGCGCGCAAGCCGGCGCGCTGCCCCGCCCCGTCCCCGTCGAAGCACAGGATCGGCTCGGGCACGACGCGCCAGAGCAGCTGCAACTGCATCTCGGTCAGCGCGGTGCCGAGCGGTGCGACGGCGTCGGCGATGCCCGCCTGCGCCAGCCCGATGACGTCCATATAGCCTTCGACGACGAGCAGCCGGCCGGACTTGCGCGCCACCGGCGCAGCGCGGTCGAGATTGTAGAGCGTGCGGCCCTTGTCGAACAGCGGCGTGTCGGGCGAGTTCAGATACTTGGGTTGACCATCGCCAAGGATGCGTCCGCCAAAGCCGATCACCCGCCCGCGCGGATCGCGGATTGGGAATATCAGACGGCCGCGAAAACGGTCGTAGGGTTCGGTAGCGGTCGGAGCGGCGGCGCTGCCCGAGCCATTGTCCGGTGCAGCATCGGGTGCAATCAGCAGCCCCGTTCCCACCAGCTTGTCGATGCCCAGCGAGCCCAGCGCCGCGCGCAATCGGTTACGCGAATCGGGGGCAAAGCCCAGCCCGAATGCCTTCGCCGTCGCCGCGTCGATGCCGCGCTTGCTCAGATACGCCCGCGCCGCCTCGCCGTTGCTGCCCACCAGCTGCTCGGTAAACCAGCTCGCCGCCGCACCGGTGATGTCGTGCAGCCCCGCCTGCGCCTGTTCGCGCTCGCGGCTCGCGGCGGACTCGACCGGCATCGGCAGGCCGGCTTCGGCCGCCAGGCTCGCGACCGCATCGCGAAAACTCAGGCCCTCCTGCTCGACGACGAAGCGGATGACATCGCCGTGCACGCCGCAGCCGAAGCAGTGATAGAAGGCCTTCTCATCGTTGACGAAAAAGCTCGGCGATTTTTCGTTGTGGAACGGGCAGCAGCCTTTCAGCTCCCGGCCGGCGCGGGTCAGCTTGACCCGGCGGCCGACAACGGCACTGAGCGACACGCGGTCGCGGAGTTCGTCGAGGAAGGCGGGGGGGATGGTCATGCTCGCGCCGCACGCTCCGACGGCGGCTGTGCCGCGACGTGAAGCACCTGCCAGTTCCCGGCAATCAGCGCCGCTTTCTTGACCCGCGACCAGTTCTTGATCTGGCGCTCGTTGGCGAAGGCCTGTTCACGGCTCTCGCAGGCTTGGCTCCACACTAGCGCGACAGGGAGGCGGGTGCTGGTGTGTCCGCCGAGTTGGCCTGATTGGTGCTGTCCAAAGCGATGTTCGAGATTGTCGGTGTGGCCGGTGTAGTAGCTGCCATCGGCACAGTGCAGAATGTAGACGAAGAAATCGCTCATAGCGACGTGCGTCCCTCGACTTCGCTCGGGATGAGCGGAGGCGGTTGATGGCAGAACGGTTGTTGGAAGGCGATGCAGCATTGGAAGGTCAAGCTCGGGGTTCTCAGTATCAAAAATAGCCCGAAGGCTGACGAATCATAACCCAATCCGCTCATCCCGAGTGAAGTCGAGGGACGCACCATCCCGCCACTTCAACCTCACTCAACCCGCTCATCCCGAGCGAAGCACCATCTCGCCACCTCACTCTCACTCAACCCGCTCATCCCGAGCGAAGTCGAGGGACGCACCGTCTCGCCACCTCCCCATTAACCCGCCAATGCCGCCTTCACCAGCGTACTCGCCCCGCCCATGTCGATCTGTCCCGCGAAGCGCTCCTTCAGCGCCGCCATCACTCGCCCCATGTCCTTCGGCCCGCTCGCGCCCAGTTCGGCCACCAGCTCGCGCACCTTCGCCGCCGCCTCGGCCGGAGCCATGCGCTGCGGCATGAAGCCCTCAATCACCCCCAGCTCAAAGCGCTCGGCGTCCGCCAGTTCCGGCCGGTTGCCGGCAACATACATCTCGATCGACTCGCGGCGCTGCTTCGCCATCTTGGTCAGCACGTCGCCGATCATCGCGTCGTCGTCCGCCGGGGCACCGCCGACGCGCAGCTCGATGTCCTTGTTCTTGATCGCCGCCGAGATCAGCCGCAGCGCGTTCAGCCGCGCGGTTTCCTTCGCCTTCATGGCGGTGATGGTGCCCGTCTTGATGTCGTCGCGGATCATGGTCGTCCTGTCGGTTGCAGCGATCAGGATAGCGGGCTGCGGACATAAAGAACAGATTGACGCTTGGCGGTGCGCGCCCTAGTTCACCACGCGTTTGGCCGTGCGCCAGCTCCGCCGCTTATAGCCCGAAAGGACCACGTCCGTGGCCGACGCCTCCGCGCCCGCTCAACCGCACGGCGCGACCGGCGTCCTGGCGTTCGCCGACGGCACGCTCGTCTGGGGGCGCGGCTGCGGGGCGGAAGGGATCGCGGTCGGTGAGGTCTGCTTCAATACCGCGATGACCGGCTATCAGGAGACGATGACCGACCCGAGCTATGCGGCACAGATCATCACCTTCACTTTCCCGCACATCGGCAACGTCGGGGCGAACGCCGAGGACATCGAGGCGACCAACCCCTATGCGCTCGGCTGCGTGCTGGCGGCCGACATCAGCGAGGCGGCGAACTTCCGCGCCGAGCGGTCGTTCGACGACTGGCTGAAGGCATGGGGCCGGATCGGGGTGAGCGGGGTCGACACGCGCGCGTTGACCCGGCGCATCCGGATGCTCGGCGCGCCGAACGCGGTGATCGCGCATTCGGCGACGGGCGCGTTCGACCTGCCCGCGCTACAAGCGCAGGCGCGCGAGTGGCCGGGGCTGGAAGGTATGGACCTCGCCAAGGAGGTGTCGGCGCGCCAGAGCTACGCC
>JANOOK010000169.1:0-8368 GCA_031421275.1 Sphingomonadaceae bacterium | reverse complement strand
CGACGCTAGCCGCTCCTGCCGCCGCGCGACCGCTGCGCCCCGATCAGGCGCAATTTCGGGCGCTCTATCAGGAGCTTGTCGAGACCAACACGACGCTGTCGGCAGGCAGCTGCACGCTGGCTGCCGAACGCTTGGCGGCGCGGCTGCGCACCGCAGGCTATACCGATGCCGAGCTGACCCCGTTCGGCATTCCCGAGAAGCCCAAGGAGGGCGGGCTGGTCGTCGTGCTCAAGGGCAGCGATCCGGCGGCGAAGGCGATCCTGCTGCTGGCGCACCTCGACGTCGTCGAGGCGAAGGCGAGCGACTGGACGCGCGATCCGTTCAAGCTGGTCGAGGAGAACGGCTATTTCTATGCCCGCGGCGCCTCGGACGACAAATCGATGGCGGCGATCTTCACCGATACGATGATCCGGCTGCGCGCCGAAAAGCGCCCGCGCCGCACCGTCAAGATGGCGCTGACCTGCGGCGAGGAGACGACCTATGCCTTTAACGGTGCCCAGTATTTGGCCGACCACAAGCGCGACCTGATCGACGCGGCGTTCGCCTTGAACGAGGGCGGCGGTGGTGTCCTCGACGAGCATGGCAAACGTTCGCAATTGGGCATGCAGGTCGGCGAGAAGGCGACGCAGAACTACACGCTGACGGTGACCAACCCCGGCGGGCATAGTTCGCGGCCGGTCAAGCCCAACGCGATCGTCCAGCTGTCGCAGGCGATCGTCAGGCTCGACGCGCTCGAGTTCCCGGTCGATCTCAACCCGACGACGCGCGCTTTCTTCACCCAGATGAGCGCCGTGACGTCCGGCCCCGACGGCGCGGCAATGAAGGCGATCGTCGCCAATCCGAACGATGCCGCGGCGAATGCGCTGCTGTCGCGCGACGCGACGCTGCATTCGACGCTGCGGACGACGTGCGTCGCGACGCTTGCCGATGCCGGTCACGCCAACAACGCGCTGCCGCAGAAGGCGACCGCCAACATCAATTGCCGGATCGCGCCGGGCGAGAGCGTCGAGGCGGTGCAGGCGACGATCGTCAAGACCATCGCCGATCCCGCCGTGACGGTAACGCTGGTGCCGCCGATCCGCCCGACCCCGGGTTCGCCGCCGCTCGATCCGGCGATCGTCGAGCCGGCGCGCAAGCTCGCCGCCGAGATGTTTCCCGGCGTGCCGATGGTGCCGGTAATGTCAACCGGGGCCAGCGACGCGATCTTCCTGTATGCGCGTGGCATCCCGACTTACGGCGTTCCCGGCCTCTTCTCCGACGCCGATTACGGCGGCATCCACGGACTGAACGAACATATCAGCGTCAAATCGATCTATGACGGGCGGGATTATCTGTACCGGCTGGTGCGGATCTATGCCGACGCGACGTGACGGCGGTGGCAAGTCGAGCGAAGCTGGCGGCGCTGCTGCTGCTGCTCGGAGCTAGCGCGGCGACAGCGCAAGCGCCGACACCAGTTGCCGTACCGTCAAGGGCTGCGACTCCTGCCGATGTGCCAGTTGAAGGCGAGATCACCGTGCGCGATTTCGCCTTCGTCTCGGGTGAGCGGCTGCTGTCGCTGCGGCTCCACTATGCGACGCTGGGAACGCCGCGGCGCGACGCGAGCGGGGCGATCGTCAATGCGGTGATGGTCCTGCACGGCACCGGCGGCAGCGGCAGGCAGTTCCTCGTGCCGCAGTTCGCCGGCGTGCTCTATGGCCCCGGCCAGCCGCTCGACCTCGCACGCTGGTACGTCATCCTGCCCGACGGTATCGGCCACGGGCACTCGTCGAAGCCGAGCGACGGGCTGCGCACGCGTTTCCCTCACTATGACTACGCCGACATGGTCGCGGGTCAGCGCAAGCTGCTCGACGCGCTCGGCGTGACGCAGCTGCGGCTGCTGATCGGCACGTCGATGGGCTGCATGCACGCGTTCGTCTGGGGCGAGACCTATCCGGGCTTTGCCCGCGCGCTGCTGCCGCTGGCATGTCAGGCGGTCGAACTCGGCGGGCGCAACCGGATGTGGCGCAAGCTGGCGATCGACGCGATCACGCACGATCCGGCCTATGCCGGCGGCGATTACACCAGCGAGCCGGCAAACGGTATGCGCGGCGCGGCAGCGATCCTGGCGCTGGCCGGAACCGCCCCGGTAACGCTGCAAGCCGAATATCCGACGCGCGCCGGGGCCGACGCCTATGTCGAGCGGGTCGAAAAGAACTTCGGCACCGGCGATGCGAACGATCTGATCTGGGCGTTGCAGGCGTCGCGCACCTACGATCCGTCGGCGCGGTTGGCGTCGATCACGGTGCCGGTGACGTGGGTCAACTCGGGCGACGATTTCATCAATCCACCGGGGCTGCACCTGGCCGAGCCGCAGGTCAAGCAGCTGCCGCGCGGCAAGTTCGTGCTGATCCCCGAGAGCGCCGCGACGCACGGCCACGGGACGCATACCTGGGCAGCGCTGTGGCAGGGCGAATTGGTGGCGCTGCTCGAACGGAGCGAATGAGCGCAAGGACGCTACGGTCGCGCAACTTTGTCGGAACCCGCGATAACGGATGACGTTCAAAGGGCGTCCGCTTGCGGGAGAAATCGACATGGCGACGAACTATGGCTCGGTGGTCGCCCCACCGGGGACGCGCCGGGCCCCGGCAGCGAATATCGGCGCGACGGAGCGGGTGATGTCGGCGGTCGCTGGAACCGTGCTCGGACTCGTGGCGGCCCGGCGAGGCGGTGTCGCGGGCGTCGCGCTCGGGATGGCCGCAAGCGCCCTGGTGGCGCGTGGGGCGACGGGGGCGGCGCCGCTCAAGCGGATGATCGGGCAGAATCTCGATGACAGTGCGGCGGCGCAGCGGGCCGGGTGGAGCAGTGCATCGGTGGTGTCGCGATCGGTGACGATCAACGCGACGCGTCAGCAGCTTTACGATCGCTTCCGGGACTTCGCCCAGCTGTCGACGTTCATGGAGAACGTCGACTCGATCACGGTGCAGGACGCCAAGCACAGTCATTGGGTCGTCAGGGCTCCCGGCGGCATGACCGTCGAATGGGACTCGATCGTCACCGAGGACCGCCCCGGCGAGCTGATCTCGTGGGAGGCCGCGCCGGGCGCGTCGGTCGCCAATCACGGGACGGTCGAATTCAAGGATGCGCCGCAGCATCGGGGTACCGAGGTGCACTTGACCGTGGTCTATCGGCCGCCGGGCGGCTCGATCGGGCGGCTTGCGGCCAAGCTGACGCAGAAGGAGCCCGGCATTCAGGCGCGACGCGACCTCAAGCGCTTTAAGATGCTCGTCGAAGCCGGCGAGATCGCCACCAATCTGCCGCAAGGCACGCACCCCAAGGCTTGAGGAGTCCCCGATGCGCGCAGTCCGCTGGCACGGTAAACAGGATGTCCGTGTCGATAACGTCCCCGATCCCGAGATCGTCAATCCGCGCGACGCGATCATCAAGGTGACCTCGACCGCGATCTGCGGCTCCGACCTGCACCTGTACGACGGGGTCATCCCGACGATGCAGAAGGGCGACATCCTCGGTCACGAGTTCATGGGCGAGATCGTCGCGCTCGGGAAGGGCGTTACCAACCTGAAAATCGGGCAGCGCGTCGTGGTGCCGTTCACCATCGCCTGCGGCCACTGTTTCTTCTGCGAGCGCGACCTGACCTCGTGCTGCGACAACAGCAATCCGGCGGACAATCAGGACATCGCCGACCTGCTGCAGGGGCACAGCCCGTCGGGGCTGTTCGGCTATAGCCATATGACCGGCGGCTACGCCGGCGGCCAGGCCGAATACGTCCGCGTGCCGTTCGCCGATCACGGACTGATGGTCGTCCCCGATCATCTCGAGGACGATCAGGTGTTGTTCCTGACCGACATCTTCCCGACCGGCTATATGGCGGCGGAGAATTGCGGCATCTCGGGCGGCGATACCGTCGCCGTCTGGGGTGCCGGCCCGGTCGGGCAATTCGCCATCCGCTCGGCGTTCCTGCTTGGGGCCGAGCGCGTCATCGCCATCGACCATCGCCCGGCGCGATTGAAGCTCGCCGCCGAGGCCGGTGCCGACACGCTCAACTTCGAAGACGTCGACGTCATGGACGCGCTCGCCGAAACGACCGGAGGCCGCGGCCCCGATGCCTGTATCGACTCGGTCGGCATGGAGGCGCACGGCATGTCGGTCGACAACGTCATCGACATGGCCAAGCAGAAAACCGGCATCGGCACCGACCGCCCGCATGTGCTGCGCCAGGCGATCCTGGCGTGCCGCAAGGGCGGAACGGTCAGCGTGCCGGGCGTTTACGGCGGCCTGCTCGACAACATTCCGATCGGCGCGATGATGAACAAGGGGCTGACGATCAAGACCGGCCAGACGCATGTGCACCGCTACCTAAAGCCGTTACTGGCATTGATCGAAGGCGGCAAGATCGATCCTACCGTCATCATCAGTCATCGGCTCAGTCTCGACGATGCGCCGATGGCCTACGACAAGTTCAAGAACGACCAGGACGAATTCCGCAAGGTCGTGCTCCGACCTTGAGAAAACCTGGGCGGGCGGGTGCGACATCCGGACAGACGGCCACCGCAACCTTCACGGGTAGTCACGGGTTTGGTCTCGATGCTACATCATAAATCGCCGATCGCCCGCGATCTCGCGGGCGAGTTCCTTGAATTCGTTCGCGACCCGACATTCCCGTGCGTCGGTGCCAAGTCAGCCCTGTCGCGGGATCAGATGAAGATTGTCATTGGCCGCGACATCACCTCGGCGTGGGATGATCTGCCGATCTGGAATTCGATCTATACGCTGGCGCAGTCCTATCGTGCGACGCCCAAGCTGTTTCAAACCCTCGTGATCATCTTCCAGGAGCCGGGTAATTTGTCGGAGGCAGAGTTCGAGACCGCCTTGTGGGAACGTCTCCAGTCGCTCAGTCACAAGGATGACTGGCTCGGCCAGCGGCCCGATCCGACCGTCAGCGCCGATCCCGACGACCCGCACTTCTCGCTAAGCTTCGGCGGCGAGGCGTTCTTTGTTGTTGGCTTGCATCCCGAGGCGAGCCGTCCGGCGCGACGCTTTTCGCATCCGGCGCTGGTGTTCAACCTGCATGACCAATTCGTCAAGCTGCGCGAATTGGGCCGCTACGAGAAGTTGCGGGAGAGTATTCTCGAGCGCGACTTGGCGGTGGCCGGGTCGATCAACCCGATGCTGGCGCGGCACGGCGAAATTTCGGAGGCGCGTCAGTATAGTGGTCGCGCCGTCGGCCCCGAGTGGCGCTGCCCGTTCAGCGGGCGCAAGGCGGCGAACGACAGTGATCCATGAGATCGCGCCGCGGTCGGGTGTGGCGTTTCCGCTCGACCGCGGCCAACAGCTGAAAGTCATCGATCCGCAGGGCGAGCAGGTTTCCGACCTGCTCGCCTTTAGTCGTGCGGACACGCGCGAGGCGATCTCGTCGGGACGCTCGCTCGATTACGCCGGCAAGCTGTTCCTGAGTACCGGCGATGCGCTCTACTCGAACCGGTCGCGCGTCATGCTGCGTATCGGCGAGGACCGGGTCGGGCGGCACGACTTCCTGTTGACGCCGTGCTCGGCCGATACCTTCCGCATCATCTATGGCGACACCGATCCGCATCGCGGCTGCTTCGGCAATCTGGCGGCAGTGCTGGAACCGTATGGCATCACCCCGGACGAGATTCCCTGCGCGTTCAACGTCTTCATGAACGTCGTGGTCAGCGATGCCGGCGCCTTGACGGTCGCGCCGCCGCGCAGCCGGGCAGGGGATTACACGGTGTTTACCGCCGAGATGGACCTGGTTATCGGCCTGACCGCGTGCTCGGCGCTGCAGTCGAACAACTACAGCTTCAAGCCGATACACTACGGGATCAGCGGCTGATGGCGAGCAAGGCCAATTTCGGTAAGCAGGCAAACTCACCCGCCGCGATACCCGCGCGCGGCTGGTGGCAGGTGCTCAAGCGGGTTTATGCCGAGGGTCAGGCCGACAATATCGGGCTGATCGCAGCCGGGGTCGCCTTCTACGGCTTCCTCGCGCTGATCCCGCTGCTCGGCGCGCTAGTGCTGACCTATGGGCTGGTCGTCGCCCCCTCCGAGGTCGGCAAGCAGATGCAGGCGATCAGCGGCGCGCTACCCGCCGATGCCGCCAGGCTGATCAACGAGCAACTGGCGAGCATCGTCTCGACCGCGGCGAACAAGAAGGGCTGGGGCCTGCTGCTGGCGCTGCTACTGGCGTTCTACGGCGCGATGAAGGGTGCGTCGGCGATCATCATCGCGCTCAATGTCGCCTACGAGCAGCCCGAGACGCGCAGCTTCATCAAGAAGACGCTGGTCGCGGCCACGGTGACGCTCGGCGCGGTGCTGGTGGCGATCGCCGGGCTGCTTGCGGCGTCGGCGATGGCGTATCTGCAGCACCGGGCGGGCGACCTGTCGTCGGTGCTTGCGTTCGTCATCAAGCTCGCGTCGTGGCTGGTCGCCGGACTGCTGGCGAGCGCGGCGGTGGCGGCGCTGTACCGCTATGCGCCGAACCGCACCGCGGCGAAGTGGAGCTGGGTGTCGCCGGGAGCCTTGCTGGCGACGGTCGCGTGGGTGGCGATGACGCTTGGCTTCGGGCTGTATGCGTCGCATTTCGGTAATTACAACAAGACCTACGGCTCGCTCGGCGCAGTCGTCGTACTGCTGCTATGGCTGTATCTGTCGACTTATGTATTGTTGCTCGGGGCCGAACTGAATGCCGAGCTCGAGCACCAGACCGAAAAGGACAGCACCGTCGGCGGAGCAAGCCGCTCGGAAGTCGCAAGGCCAAGATGGCCGACGAGGTCGCCTGAGGGCGCGGCCGCTGCGCGATGCGGCTTGACTCACATGCCAGACACGATAACGCGGCCCGGCGGGTCGTCGCGCCAGTGATGGACCGCATCCGAGGATCAACACGAACAATGCCGAGCGACAGTAAACGTCGAAAGACGATGCCGTGGGGGACGCTCACGCCGGCTTGCTAGCCGGCTGGCCGACCACCGCGGCCGGCCCCGAGGTGCGCGATGTCAACACTTCCAGCGACCGTGACGCGCGGCTGGCCCCTGGCTCGCTTCCTGCGGCTGCGCTCGGCCCCGTCGCCCGCCGACTTCGCGGTGTTCATCCTGCTCGCTGCCGCCGCCGTGCTGATCGTCCGCGGTACCGGCGAGATGACCGCGCCGCTCGCCAGCCTGCGGACCACGCCGGTGACGCTCGAGCTGGCGAGGCTGCCCGAATATGCGCTGCGCACGACCTTGCGGATGTTCGCCGCACTCGGCGCGTCGCTGCTGTTCACCTTCACCGTCGCGACGCTCGCCGCGAAGAGCAGGAAAGCCGAGATGGTGATCATCCCGGCGCTCGACATATTGCAGTCGGTGCCGGTGCTCGGCTTCCTGACCTTCACCGTGACCTTCTTCGTCGGGCTGTTTCCCGGGCGTCAGCTCGGCATCGAATGCGCCAGCATCTTTGCGGTATTCACCGCGCAGGCGTGGAACATGGCGTTCAGCTTCTACCAGTCGCTGCGCACCGTCCCCAACGATCTCGACGAGGTCAGCCGCCAGTTCGGCTTCTCGGCATGGCGGCGTTTTATCCGCCTCGACCTGCCGTTCGCGACGCCGAGCCTGGTGTGGAACATCATGATGTCGATGTCGGGCGGCTGGTTCTTCGTCGTCGCGTCGGAGGCGATCACCGTCGGCAAGACGACGATCACGCTGCCCGGTATCGGCTCGTGGCTGGCGCTGGCGATCTCCCGGCAGGACATGCGCGCCGTCGCGACCGGCGTGGCTGCAATGGCGGTGGTGATCCTGCTTTACGACCAGTTGGTATTCCGGCCGATCGTCGCCTGGGCCGACAAGTTCCGCTTCGAGCAGACCGCGTCGCAGGATGTGCCCCGGTCGTGGCTGTATGACGTCATCCGCCGGACGCGCTGGGCGCGGGTTGCGTTCCAGGCGCTGGCATGGCCGGGCAAGGCGCTGGCCCGCATCGACTGGACGCCGCCGCGGCTGGCTCCGGTGCGGCTCGGGCGGGAAGGCAACCGGCTGGTCGATGCGCTGTGGATCGCGGCGATCGCGGTCGCCGTCGTCTGGGCCGTCTACATCCTCGCGCATTTCGTCAGCCTGACGCTGCACTGGAGCGATGTCTGGGCGGTGACCAAGTTCGCGCTGGCGACGCTGCTGCGGGTGCTGCTGATGATCGTCGTCGCCAGCCTGATCTGGGTACCGATCGGCGTCTGGATCGGGCTGCGGCCGCTGTGGGCCGAGCGGCTGCAGCCGGTGGCGCAGTTCCTCGCGGCGTTTCCGGCAAACGTGCTGTTCCCGTTCGCGGTCGTCGTTATCGTCGCGTGGCGGCTCGATCCCAACATCTGGCTGACGCCGCTGATCATCGTCGG
>JANOOK010000168.1:0-1827 GCA_031421275.1 Sphingomonadaceae bacterium | reverse complement strand
GCCCTCGGCGAACCAGCGGCTGTCCCAGGTGCGGTTGATCTGCAGCCGCAGACCGATCGGGTTGGATTTGTGACCCATTATGCCTTCTCCCGGGCGGCGGCGTAATCGGCTTCGCCAAGCTCGCGGACGACGATGCGGATGCGGCTGAAGGGTTTGAGGATGCGCGACGCCCGGCCGCGGGCGCGCGGCGTAAACCGCTTCATTACCAGCGCCTTGCCGACGCTGGCTTCCTTGACGATCAGCGCATCGACATCGAGGTTGTGGTTGTTCTCGGCGTTCGCCACGGCGCTCGCGAGCACCTTGCGGACGTCAGGCGCCATGCCCTTCTTCGAGAACTGCAGGACGTTCAGCGCATCGCTCGCCTTCATGCCGCGGATCAGCCCCGCGACGAGGTTGAGCTTGTACGGCGAGCCACGCACGGTGGTGGCCACCGCGAGCGCTTCCTTGTCGCCGACGCGACGCGGGTTGACTGGCTTGCCCATCAGCGCTTGGCCTTCTTGTCGGCGGCGTGACCGGTGAAGGTCCGCGTCGGTGCGAATTCGCCGAGCTTCATGCCGACCATGTCCTCGTTGACCGAGACGGGGATGAACTTGCGGCCGTTGTAGACATTGAAGACGAGGCCGACGAACTGCGGCAGGATCGTCGAGCGGCGCGACCAGGTCTTGATCGGGCCACGACCGCCGCCTCCGGCTTGCGCGGTTTCGGCCTTCCTCAATACGTGCAGGTCGACGAACGGACCCTTCCAGACGGAGCGGCTCATCGGTTAGCCCTTCTTCTTCTTGGCGTGACGCGACCGGATGATCATCTTGTCGGTCGACTTGTTCGAACGCGTCTTCGCACCCTTGGTCGGCTTGCCCCATGGTGTCACCGGATGGCGACCGCCCGAGGTCCGGCCTTCGCCGCCGCCGTGCGGATGGTCGACCGGGTTCTTGGCGACACCGCGGGTCAGCGGCCGGTGGCCGAGCCAGCGATTGCGCCCGGCCTTGCCGAGATTGGTGTTCGAATTGTCGGGGTTCGATACCGCGCCGACCGTCGCCATGCAGTTGGCGTGGGTGTAGCGCTGCTCGCCCGAGTTCAAGCGGATGATGACCATGCCGCGGTCACGGCCGACGACCTGCACGAAGGTGCCCGCAGCGCGCGCGAGCTGACCGCCCTTGCCGGGCTTCAGCTCGACATTGTGGACGATCGTACCGACCGGCATCTGGCCGACTTCCATCGCATTGCCCGGCTTGACGTCGACCTTCTTGCCCGCGATGACCGAGTCACCGACAGCGAGGCGCTGCGGTGCTAGGATGTAGGCCTGCTTGCCGTCGGGGTATTTGACCAGCGCGATGAACGCCGAGCGGTTGGGGTCGTACTCGATGCGCTCGACGGTTGCTGCGACATCCCATTCGCGGCGCTTGAAGTCGATGATCCGGTATAGCTGCTTGTGGCCGCCGGCGATGCCACGCGCCGTTGCGTGGCCCATGTTATTGCGCCCACCCGACTTGCGCAGACCCTCGGTCAATGCCTTGACCGGACGGCCCTTGTGGAGCGCCGAACGGTCGACGAGGATCAGCCCGCGGCGGCCCGGCGACGTCGGATTATAATGCTTGAGTGCCATGATGCTGCCCTCAGATCCCGGTGGTCACATCGATGCGGTCGCCTTCGGCGAGCGTCACGATGGCCTTTTTCTCGTCCGAACGCGTATAGGGCTTGCCCTTGAAGCGCTTGCTCTTACCCTTCTGGATCAGGGTGTTGACCTTGAGGACGCGGACGCTGAACAGCGCCTCGACCGCAGCCTTAACTTCGGGCTTGGTCGCCCCGTGCGCGACCTTGAACACGACC
>JANOOK010000167.1:0-6631 GCA_031421275.1 Sphingomonadaceae bacterium | reverse complement strand
GAGCCGAGCAGCCGCAGGTCGTTGGCGATCTTGGTCAGCGACACCGCGAGCACGTTGAGCGCGCCCGACAGCTCGACCATCGTATCGTGGCTCGCCAGAGCCTCGAACTTGTTCGGCGCGGTGACGAACGGCAGCCCGGTCAACGTCGCCAGCTCCTCGGCGATCGCGGTGTCGAAGCCGGCCGGGGCGTTCAGCCCGGTACCGACCGCGGTGCCGCCCTGCGCCAGCCGATGCAGCCGGGGCAGCACGCCCTGCACCCGCGCGATGCCGTCGGCGATCTGCGTGACATAGCCCGACAGCTCCTGGCCGAGCGTCAGCGGGGTCGCGTCCTGCAAATGCGTGCGCCCGATCTTGATGATGTCGGCCCACTCGTGCGCCTTCTGGTCGAGCGCGCCGTGCAAATGGAGCAGCGCCGGCAGCAGCCGGTCGTGGACCTCGCGCGCCGCCGCGACGTGCATCGCGGTCGGGAAGGTATCGTTCGACGAGGCGCTGGCGTTGACATGGTCGTTCGGATGCACCGGCGACTTGCCGCCGCGAGGGGACCCGAGCAGCTCGTTGGCGCGCCCAGCGATGACCTCGTTGGCGTTCATGTTGGTCTGCGTGCCCGAGCCGGTCTGCCATACCACCAGCGGAAACTGATCGTCGAAGCGGCCGCTGGCGACCTCGGCCGCCGCCTGCACGATCACCGCCGCGAGATTGTCGTCGAGCTTGCCCAGCCGCGCATTGACCCGCGCCGCCGCCTGCTTGACCAGCCCCAGCGCGTGAATGAGCGGCAGCGGCATGCGCTCGCCGCCGATCGGGAAATTGCCGATCGAACGCTGGGTTTGGGCGCCCCAATAAGCGGTGGCGGCGACTTCGACGGGTCCGAAGCTGTCGGATTCGGTGCGGGTGGTCATGGGTGTTTCGATTCCGACTAAAGATGAGTTTGCGTGAGATCTGCACATCGCTCACCCAATCCGCTCATCCCGAGCGAAGTCGAGGGACGCACAATTTCCGGGCAGGTCTCTCGACTTCGCTCGGGATGAGCGGGTTGGATCAGGCAAGAGTTTCGAAGCAAGGCGGATGCCGCATCAAGTACTGCACTACACGGCTCGTCCGCCTACTTCTTCCGGAACGCGTCCAGCGTCACCACGTTCGATCCGTCCTCGACCGGCACCAGCGCCGGCTGCGCGACCGGCTCGGGTCCGGCAACCAGCTCGCCTTCCTTCGGCTGAAACTGCAGCGCGAAGTTGACCGCCGGGTCGACGAAGCCGGTGACCGCGGCGAACGGGATCGATAGCTTCGCGGGCACCTGGTTGAAACTCAGCCCGATCTCGAAATGCTCGTCGTCGATCAGCAGGTCCCAATAGCGGTGCTGGATGACGATGGTCATCTCGTCGGGATAGCGTTCGAGCAGATGCTTGGGCATCACCACGCCGGGCGCACGGGTGCGGAAGGCGATGTAGAAATGGTGCGCCCCGGGTAGGCCCCCTTCGGCGTCGATCTTGTCGAGCACGCGCCGCACGACCGAGCGCAGCGCATCCTGCACGATCTCGTCATACGGTATCAGGCTGTCGACCGTCACGTCGTTCACGTCGGCTCACTCCGGTTGGCGATCCAAGTGGCGCGGTGCGACACGGCGGTCAAGTGGCGACGCGAAAAGTGGGGAGCTTCTGTTGCTCGGTGCTCCCCGTACCGCCGGTTTCCGCTTCTGTTGCCCGGTGCGGCCCGAACCGCGCTTTCGGCCAGTGTAACTTAGTCCGTGAGGACCGGGTTACGCTGCGATTGCGAATGCCTCGTTGTCGTTGGCATTTATGGTGTTTGAACGGTTTAACGGCTCATTCAGGCCGGGCAAAAGTTATCGTCCTTCAACACACGTCGATCCTGTTTCGGCCCCATGCCGCCCCCGACAACGGGGATGATATGGTGGAGCCGCCGGGTACCGCCCCCGGGTCCGCTGTGTCTATTTCACGACACCATTTATCGCCATAGCACGCTGTTTCCAGCTAGCCCGACCAATATAGGCCAATGTTCGCGGTTTGTGAAGCTCAGGCGGCGCGAACGAAGCGCGCCTGGTTCGCAGCGGCGGGGAACGGCAATTGCGCCGTGGCCGGGCGCGCGCCGACGATCTTCATATAATGGTCGAGCATACCCTGGTTGATCTCGTCCCAGTCATAGCGCTGACTCGCGGCCAGCCCCGCCTGCCCTGCCGCGTGCCGCGCGTCACGATCGTTCAGATAGTGCGTCAACGCCGCCGCATAGCCGTCGATGTCGCCCGGCGTCACCAACAAGCCGTTGATCCCGTCCTCGACGAGACTGGTCGTCCCCGTCGCCCGCGCGCCGACGACCGCCAGCCCGCTCGCCATCGCCTCGAGCGTGACATTACCAAAGGTCTCGGTGATCGACGGGTTGAACAGCATGTCGGCGGATGCGAAGGCACGCGCGAGGTCGGCCCCGCCGAGGTGGCCGGTATAGACCGCGCCGGGCAGCCGCGCTTCGATCGCCGCGCGGGCTGGGCCATCGCCGACGATCAACACCCGGTGCGGCACGCCGTCGGCGGCGAGCCTGACCATAGAATTGGCGAACACATCGAGGCCCTTTTCGAGCACCAGCCGTCCGACGAAGGCGATCACTGTCTCGTCGTCGCCGATGCCGTGGACGCGACGCCACGCGAGGTCGCGCCGTCCCGGGTTGAACAGCACCCGGTCGACGCCGCGGCTCCAGATCGCGACGCGCTGCGCCATGCCGTCGCGACGCAGCACCTCGGCCATACCCTCCGACGGCGCATAGATTTCGGCGAGGTCGCCATAGAAGCGCCGCATGATATTGGCGATGAAGCGGTTGACCCAGGCAAGGCCATAATAGGTCAGATAGGTGTCGAAGCGCGTGTGGACCGAGGCGACGACAGGAACGCCCATATCACGCGCCAGCGCCTTGGCGCGAAAACCGACGCGATCGGGCGACGACAGATGGAACAGCGTCGGCGCGAACGCCTTGATATCGCGGCGTACTTCGGGGGGCAGCCCGAACGCGAAGCGGTACTCGCCGCGCGTCGGAATCTTGAACGCCGGCACCGAGACAAGCGTCCCGGTCGGCTCGAACGCAGGTGTCGAGCTGGTCGGCGAATAAACCCGGACTGCAACTCCCTGGCGCTCGAGAAAACCGACGAGCCGGTTGAGCGACTGGTTCGCGCCGTCGCGCACGTAGTTGTAATTGCCCGAGAACAGGGCGACGCGAAGCTGGTTCTGACGCACTGGGCAGTTGTCCCGACAATCCCTGTTGAGTATCAGGATAAGAACGCATTGTGACCGCGGTGGGGCGCGGATGAACCAAAAATCGGGCACGAAAAAACCCGCCGGACAAAGCGTCCGGCGGGTTTCCTGTTTGCGACGATCGCCGCGGTCGACTCAGCTATCCGCCACCACGTCCGCCAGCGCACTGACCGGTGACGCCAGCTCCGCCGGTATCTCCACCGGAGCCGCCGCCAGCTGGCGTGCGGCCTGCGTTGCCCGCAGTGCTGCGTCGCGGCTGGTTGCGGTGACCCGCATCCGGCCCATCGCGGCACCCGTGCCGGCGGGGATCAGACGACCGACGATGACGTTCTCCTTCAAGCCCGTCAGCGTATCGATCTTGCCCTGCACCGCGGCCTCGGTCAGCACGCGCGTCGTCTCCTGGAACGAGGCGGCGCTGATGAAACTACGAGTCTGCAGCGACGCCTTAGTGATGCCGAGCAGCACCGGCTTGCCTTCGGCCGGCAGACCCTTCTCGAGCGCCGCCTTGGCGTTGATCGCGTCCATCTCCTCGCGGTCGACCTGCTCGCCGACCAGCAGCGTCGTATCGCCCGACTTGGTGATCTCGACCTTCTGCAGCATCTGGCGGACGATCGTCTCGATGTGCTTGTCGTTGATCCGCACGCCCTGGAGCCGGTAGACCTCCTGGATTTCGGCGCACAGATATTCGGCCAACGGCTCGATCCCCAGCACGTCGAGGATGTCGTGCGGGTTCGGGTTGCCGTCGATCAGGAAGTCGCCGCGACGGACATAGTCGCCCTCCTGCACGGAGACGTGCTTGCCCTTGGGGATCAGATACTCCGCGAGCTCGCTGCCGTCCTCGGGCCGGATGTTGATGCGCTTCTTGGTCTTATAGTCCTTGCCGAACTCGACCCGGCCGTTGACCCGCGCGATCACCGCATTGTCCTTCGGGATACGCGCCTCGAACAGCTCGGCCACCCGCGGCAGACCGCCGGTAATGTCGCGCGTCTTGGCAGCGTCCTTCGGGATGCGCGCGATGACGTCGCCCGCTTCGACGTGCTGCCCGTCGTTGACCGACAGAATGGCGTTCACCGCGAGCAGATACCGGGCGCTCTCGCCGCTCTCGGCATCGAGGAGGGTGATGCGCGGACGCAGTTCCTCCTTCTGCTTCATGACGCGCCAGTCCTGCACGACCTTGTTGGCGATACCGGTCGCCTCGTCGACGTTCTCGCTCATCGAGATGCCTTCGACGAGGTCCTGATACTTCACCGTCCCCGACTTCTCGGTGATCACTGGCAAGGTATACGGGTCCCAATCGGCAAGTCGGTCGCCCTTCGAGACGATCGCGCCGTCGAGATGCATCAGCGACGTGCCGTACGGCAGCCGGTGGATCGACCGCTCGCGACCGTCCGAGTCGAGCAGCACCAGTTCGCCGTTGCGCGCCATCGAGATGTTGCGCCCGCGGCTGTCGCGGATCGTCGACATGTTGCGCAACATCACCGTGCCGTCGACCAGCGCATCGAGCGTCGACTGCTCGCTGACCTGCGCGGCGCCGCCGATATGGAACGTCCGCATCGTCAGCTGCGTGCCCGGCTCGCCGATCGACTGCGCCGCGATGACGCCCACCGCTTCGCCGATGTTGACCGGCGTGCCGCGCGCGAGGTCACGGCCGTAGCAGGTGCCGCAGACGCCGCCCTTGGTCTCGCACAGCAGCGGTGAGCGGATCTTGACCTCGGCCACCGCCGCCTTCTCGATTTTCGCCACGTCCACTTCGCTGAGCAACATGCCCGCCGGAGCCAGTACCTCGCCCGTCTTGGCGTCGACGATATCGTCGAGCACGGTCCGGCCGAGGATACGCTCGCTGAGCGACACGATGGTGTTACCGCCCTCGACGATCGCCTTCATCGTCATGCCACGCGTCGTGCCGCAATCGTCCTCGACCACGACGCAGTCCTGGCTGACGTCGACCAGACGCCGCGTCAGATAGCCCGAGTTCGCCGTCTTCAACGCGGTGTCCGCGAGGCCCTTGCGGGCACCGTGGGTCGAGTTGAAGTATTCGAGAACCGTGAGCCCCTCCTTGAAGTTCGAGATGATCGGCGTCTCGATGATCTCGCCCGACGGCTTCGCCATCAGCCCGCGCATACCGGCAAGCTGCTTCATCTGGGCCTGCGAACCGCGCGCGCCCGAATGCGCCATCATGTAGATCGAGTTGATCGGCTTCTCGCGCCCGGCGTCGTCCATCGGCCGCGCGCTGATCTCGCGCATCATGGCATCTGCGACCTTGTCGCCGCAGCGCGCCCAAGCATCGACGACCTTGTTGTACTTCTCGCCCTGCGTAATGAGCCCGTCCTGATACTGCTGCTCATAGTCCTTGACCATGCCGCGGGTATCGTTGACCATCTTCTCCTTCTCGGGCGGGATGACCATGTCGTCCTTGCCGAAGCTGATGCCGGCCTTGAAGGCGTTTTGGAAACCGAGCGTCATGATCGCGTCGGCGAACAGCACGGTCTCCTTCTGACCGCAGTGGCGATAGACCTCGTCGATGACCTCGCCGATGTCCTTCTTGGTCAGCAGGCGATTGACGATCTCGAACGGAACCTTGTGGTTCTTCGGCAGGGTCTCGCCGAGCAGCATCCGCCCCGGCGTCGTCTCGATACGGCGCAGCACCATCTTGCCGGTCTCATCGGTGGTCTCGACGCGCGCCAGGATCTTCGAATGCAGCGTCACTGCCTTGGCGTTCAGCGCCTGGTGCACCTCGGCCATGTTGGCGAACGCCATGCCGGCGCCCGGCTCGCCCTCGCGGTCCATCGACAAATAATAGAGCCCGAGCACCATGTCCTGCGACGGCACGATGATCGGCTTGCCGTTCGCGGGGCTGAGGATGTTGTTGGTCGACATCATCAGCACGCGCGCCTCAAGCTGCGCCTCGAGGCTCAGCGGCACGTGGACCGCCATCTGGTCGCCGTCGAAGTCGGCGTTGAACGCCGAGCAGACCAGCGGGTGCAGCTGGATCGCCTTGCCCTCGATCAGCACCGGCTCGAACGCCTGGATGCCCAGGCGATGCAGCGTCGGCGCGCGGTTCAAGAGCACCGGATGCTCGCGGATGACCTCGTCGAGGATGTCCCAGACTTCCTTGCGCTCCTTCTCGACCCACTTCTTCGCCTGCTTCAGGGTCATCGACAGCCCCTTGGCATCGAGGCGCGAATAGATGAACGGCTTGAACAGCTCGAGCGCCATCTTCTTGGGCAACCCGCACTGGTGCAGCTTCAGTTCGGGCCCGGTGACGATCACCGACCGCCCCGAATAGTCGACGCGCTTGCCGAGCAGGTTCTGGCGGAAACGCCCCTGCTTGCCCTTGAGCATGTCGCTCAGCGACTTGAGCGGGCGCTTGTTGGCACCCG
>JANOOK010000166.1:0-12308 GCA_031421275.1 Sphingomonadaceae bacterium | reverse complement strand
ACGGATAATCGGCCCGGTGCTCGCCGACCATGCGCACCGCACGCTCCCGGACTTCAGGTGAAAACTTGTTCGTCGTCTTCGTCATGCTGGCTCCATCTCACAAGTAGGAGCCTCCGGAAAACCCGGGACGCTTCAGACCGTGCCAACGCGGGCGCAATGAACTCGCTGGTGCGCCTGCTGTTCGCCTTGTCCTTCGAATTTAAGGCAGGGAACATCAAGGCATTAGATGTGAGGGCCCGGTCCAGCCGATTATACAGCGGCATCTTCAATGACGAAAAAAAGCCGGGCCAGCTGCGGCTGGCCGCCTCGAAGTACAGTGGCCTGACGATGAACGACACGCTTTTCCCCGACGAATTGCTCGGCGAAATCTTAGTCGACGGCATCGTCGATGCCACCAAGGTGCGGGAGGCGCTCGACGCGAGCTCCTGGTTCTCATCCACGGAGGAGCCCTCATGGCGGACGGTCTGGTATTCGGGCGAGCGCTCCGACGGGGAGATTACGGGCGCGGCCGAGGTGTTGTTGCAGGAGTTCGCGGCCCGCTCCTATGAAGTGACGGGCGAGGTGCTTCATGTGTTCGGTCAGGTTCTGAAGCTCGCTAGGCTGGGTGCGATCGACTGGACGCTGCCGGAAGCCGTGGCGGAGTGCCGGGCTTATGTGGATGATCTCCGACGAACTGGCAGGCTCGAGCCGCCGAAACTGGGCGTCCTCGACAACATCCGCTACGGGAGCTTCGCTGGGCTCGGCTTTACAGGTGGGGAGAGCCAGGAGTTCGGGGAAGTTTGGTCTTATCTTGCTGAACAGCGTTCCGCCGGGCAGCGCGACCAATTCTCGGACCAAGCCGCTGAGCTGCTGTCGCTCATGCGACGAGATGCGACCGAGTTCGTCAAGCGGATCGCGAGCACAGGCGATACATCGCAACCACTCGCGCGACTGCCAGTCCTGGTGACGGTGGACCCCGTCGTATTCGCGAAGGAACTAGCCGAACTCGATCCGCTTCAGTTACGTGAGGTGATGGTCGGCCTGTCGGCACGGTATGATCTCGGCACGCTTGAGCGGGAACTCAAGGAGGAGATGCCTTGGATACTTGCGGTCCGGTCGGCGCTGCTCGAAGGCGCGACCGACGCTCCAGTCTGGACGAGACAGCGTATCGAGGACAGCGTTCGATGGGCGCTGGACGACCGGTTTGGAGAACGGACAACCGATGCCGGCAATGGGGCCCGTGATGAGTAGGCCCGCGGGGAAGTGACCGGCGTACGCGGCGCGGGCCCAGCTGAAAGCGAGGCCGATCAGCCCGTCGCCGTCGGCGTTGACTACCCGCTTATGCGCGTCCGGACCTGCCGGCCTGATTGGCCTGTTCGAGCGGCCTTGCGGAACCTGAACCAACGACCAGTTTCGTGAAGCGCCTGGGCCGCAGCGAATGTCGACTTCTGGGTCTTTCGGATCCGGCGGCTGCGGAACGAACATTCAATAACCTTGGCGTCGACGCCTAAACGCCGTCAGGAGCCAATCTGCACCTCCGTTTACGAGCACCCGCCTTCGTCGGTTCGCTAAAAATTGATCCCACGCGAGACGACGCGCCGTCCCCCGTCGCACAGGAAGGTCGCAAGACCGATCCCGATGACCAGCACGCCGACAGTCGCAAGATCGGCGGGAAAGCCGCCAAGGGTGATCAGCAATGTCGTCGCGGTGGCCGGGGCATGCGATGCCCGGAGCGGAATCTGCCCGCCTATGGTCAGGGCGACGGCGAGCGCGCTCGCGGCGATGCGCGACACCGGAATGTAGCCCGCCGCCATCGCCGGCGCCGCGTGAAGTCCGCCGAAGATCGCGAGCGACAGGAACGCTGCCGCCGCCCCGATGGCATGTCCTACGAAGGTGTTCCATGGCCGCGCTGCAACGCTCTTTGGTGTGACCGTGTGGATGTAGATGGTCGGCCCAAGACTAGGGAATAGCCACGGCTGCTGGAAGGCGAAGCCAAGACCGCCAACGATCCCCGTGATGACGAGCGCGACCCAGCCGGCGTAGAGCGCAGCACCAAGTTTCAACCCCGCGCCAGCGACGTGGCCGGGCTCTTTGGCGGTCATCAAATCGGCATCCGGTAGCCGTAGAACTCATGGTCCTCGTTATAGCCGCCGTGTCCGGAGCCGAGATCGGCGAAGTCGTGGACGAACTCGATCGCCGTCACCCACTTGACCATCTTGAAGCCCAGCTCGTTCTCGCAGCGCAGCCGCACTGGGGCACCGTGCAGCACGCTGACCGGCTCGCCGTTCATGTCGATCGCCAGCAGCGTCAGGGCGTGCCGCATGTTCACCATTCGATGCACGTCATAATATCGGCCACCGTCGGCCCCATCTGCGAGCGAGTAGAACACCGCATAGCGCGCTTCCGGCGTCGGCCGCACGATGTCGAGGATATCGCGCATCGGCACGCCGCCCCATTTCGCGACCCCCGACCAGCCCTGGATGCAGAAGTGCGTCGTGATCTGCTCCTGCTGCGGCATCGCGCGGAGTTCGGCCAAGGTGAAGTCGCGGGACCGCTCGACCAATCCGCTGACGCGCAGCTGGTAATCGGCAAAGCCGCCCGCGACCAGCGCCTCGAACTCCGCCGAGGCCGGCATGGTGCCGTTGGGCCAGAAGTAGGGGGAGATGTCCTTTTCACCGAGCTCGCTGGTGGGATCCCACCACTCGACCAAGCCCTTGAACCACCCAACCAAGAATTGCCCGGTACGCTGCACCAGTCGCGCATGGCGGATCGTAAACGGCGAAGCCGACGACCATGCGATCGCAACCAAAGCGATCAGCGGCAAGAAGACGGCGAAACCGCGCCACGACGCGTCGTGAACACCGGCCCACATCATATTGAGGTTGACCCGAGCGCCGGTGATGAACACCAACGTGACGTGCGCAAATATGAATAGCAGGAACCACCACAGCACGAGGAAGTGGATCGAGCGCGCGCGTTGGCGGTTGAGAACGCGGCCAAACCAGCCGGCATGGTTTGACAGCGACGGGCTCTGCAAGAAGCCGGTCACGATCGACGTCGGGGCCGCGATGAACACCGTGATGAAATAAGCCAGCTGCTGGAGGCTGTTGTAGCGCGTCCAGCTATGGTCGACGGGGAACGTCAGCGACAGATATTGCAAGGCGGTCGAAACGGCGTTCGGGAATACCGCCCACGTCGTCGGCACAAGCCGCTGCCACTGGTCGGTCGCGAACAACAGAGCGTAAAGCGCGATGCCGTTCAGCACCCACAGCGCGTTGACGGTAAAATGCCACCAGCGGGCAAGGCCGATCGAATGCCGGATACCGGGGATGCCGAGCCAGCCGGGTATCGTCACCGAATCGTCCTTGGCGGTCCATAGCCGGCCGGTGGGCACGGGCTTCTGGAAGCGGAACCAGTCTGTGCCGGGGGTGCAGTCGCGCTGCCAGTAGAGGCGCGGATGGTCGGCGAGGATCTGGACGCCGGCACGAATGATGAACATCATGAAAAACAGGTTGAGAAAGTGGCCGACCCGAAGCCAGAGCGGAAAGCCGGAGGTCACCGTGCGAGCGTCGGCCGGCGCGCCGGGATAACGGACGAGGAATGCCTGGACGTCCAGGTTCAGGCGCAGGGCCTGTGCAACGGCGACGCCGATTACGAGCAGAACGAAGGCGATCGGCAGCGCCCAAAGCACGCTGTACCAGCGAGTTTGGAACCGGATCACCGGGACGATGCCGGACTGCGGCGGCATCCAGTGGCTCAGGCGGACGCGGTCGTCGGCCGTCGTGAGGCTTGCCGCGATCGGATCGTGGAGGGGCCGACCATCGCTGACTTTGTCCATGCTGATCGTCGATCTATTGTTGCTCCGCAGGGAACGCCCGGGAACCCGCATCGGAGCTAAAAAAGCCCGGTGTCAAATAAACATGCCGGCAGACCCGATCCTGCGGTAGCTTCGGACATTACTCATGGCCAAAGCTCATTTGGCCTGTAATTCACGAAAAACTCGTGAGTAGGGTTCGCCGTCGTCAGTCGCCCAGCTTGGTGAGTGCCGATCCCTTGTGCGCGGCGATATGGTCGGTCTTGCCGCTCTTGATCTCGTATTGCGGCTCCTCGGGGCTCGCGCGGTGGGTGTGGCCCTTGTAGCAGAAGTCGCGGGTATGGATGCGGATGACCGCGCCGCTCACGTGCCCGGCTTCGGAGTTCCACCCGACCCGGTCGCCGATCTCGAGGTGCTTCGTCATCAGCGTGCTCCCAGTGGACAGGCCTTTGTCGGGTCGTTCCCAAAGAGCTGTCGACAATGCATGTGTAACGCATGGAGTCGCTCGATGGTTTGATAACGGAAGTTCGCGCCTGCCGCGCCTGCGCCGACGTGCTGCCGCTCGGTCCGCGGCCCGTCGTCCAGATATCGGCAACGGCGCGCATCCTGATCGCCAGTCAGGCACCTGGGACAAAGGTGCACGATAGCGGCGTTCCCTTTGCCGATGCCTCGGGGGATCGCCTGCGCGAGTGGATGGGCGTGCAGAACCGTACATTCTACGATGAGAGCAGGATCGCGATCCTGCCGATGGGTCTGTGCTATCCCGGACGCCTGTCGCGAGGTGGAGACGCACCCCCGCGTCCCGAATGCGCGCCGCTCTGGCGTGACCGGCTGCTGGCGCACATGCCCGAGCTGCGGCTGACGCTGCTGGTCGGCGGTCACGCCCAGAACCACGCACTTGGGCGCGGCAAGGTGAGCGGGCGGGTAATGAGCTTTCGGGACCACCTGCCCGCCATCTTTCCGCTGCCGCATCCATCGTGGCGCTCACGGCATTGGGCTGCGAAGAACCCGTGGTTCGATGCGGACGTGCTTCCCGCTCTGCGCGACGCGGTTCGAGGTGCGCTCGCGTGACGTCAGTCGAACTTCCGCCCATCTATACGATCGGCCACTCGACACGGAGCATCGTCGAGTTCGTTGAGCTGCTGCGGCAAGGTCAGGTCGAGCTGGTCGTCGATATCCGCAGTACGCAGCGCTCGCGGACCAATCCCCAGTTCAACCTCGATGCGCTGCCCGAAGCACTTTCGGGGTGGCAGATAGGCCATATGCGGATCGAGGAACTCGGCGGACGGCGGAACAAATCGAAGATGGTCGCTCCCGAGGTCAACGGTTTTTGGACCAACCAGAGTTTCCATAATTACGCGGACTACGCGCTGTCCGACGAGTTTCGGGTCGGCTTTTCGCATCTCAGCGCGTTGAGCCGCGAGCGGCGATGCGCGATCATGTGTTCGGAGGCGGTCTGGTGGCGTTGTCATCGGCGGTTCGTTGCAGACTATCTCCTGCATGACCGCCGAGAGGTGTTACACTTGATGGGAGCGGCACGGGTCGACGCCGCTGCGATCAACCCGGCGGCACGCCCGAACGGCGCTTCGCTCATCTATCCCGCGCTCGACGCGGCGGTCTTGTAGATCGGGCAACTGGTCGTCGAACTCGACCTGCCGGACCTGTCCGAGCGGCTCGACAGTATGAGCCCGTTCGGGAAGAATCAGCCCCGGATGGCCGAGCTCGCGGATTACCTCGGAGCTCGGATCGGGATCCGCTATTGCCGACGTCCTTCCAGCACGCGGATCACGCCCGATGCGCCGGCCTTGGTGCGGTGTTCGCGGCGCAGCCCGGCGGGAAGGGTCGCCTCGTTGAACACCGGCGTCGACTTATCCGGCGATTGCGATGTGCGCGGCGCGCGCGGTCATAACGGATCGACGTTCCGGTAATGGATGGCCCGATCGACGAGATCGACCATATGCGCTCCCGCCTGAACGGCCAGCGGATGGTGCGTGAAGCCGGGCCTTGGAGAGATGTACGCCGCCATTTCACGCGCGAGTTCCATCTGCCGGTCGGAGGCTTCCGCCAGCAGCATGATCATCAGGTTCTCGAGCGCAATGAGTCGAATCCGTAGCTGCACCAGTTCGGCGTTCGACAGCGGCGGAAACTTGGCCAGGTCGAGATCAAGAGGGTGTTCTTGAGCACCATCAGGTTCCGCGCCTCCCTCGTTGTCCCAGCTGGAAAGCGCCTTCAGGCGTAGTTCTGAAGCGCCCTAATTGTCTGGGCTTTGGTCAGGCATAAAATGACTTTCTGAAGCAAGGAACTGGTTTTTGACGAGAGGCAAAGTTGGGGCTGATTACGAATCGAGGCCATGATCGTGGGGGCAAGGCGACTTTTCGCTACCGGCGCATCGCGGTGCGTAGCGCAAGTTGCCGCCGCAAGTCGGTGACCTGATCCGCGCTGACCGGCGGCGCATGGTTGCCCCATTTGTTGCGCGTATAAGTCGCGACGTCGGCGATCTGCCGGTCGTCGAGCTTCCACGCGAAACTCGGCATTGACAGCGCCGATGGGCGCGCCGGCGTCGGGCCGGTCCGGCCACCGGCGAGGATCAGGCGGATCACCGATGTCGGATCGGCCTGCTGCACTGCGGCGCTGCCGGCGAGCGGCGGGAACAGCCGCGCGCTACCCACCCCGCCTTGGCGATGGCAGGCTGTGCAGGCGTCACCGAAGATCGCGCCGCCCGTTCGCATCGCCGCCATGTCGGGTGCCACGACCGCCGCCTCCGGGCTCGGCGGAAGGGTCTGGAGATAGGTGGCGATCGCCGCGAGATCGGCATCGGACATCAGCGAGGTCGAATAGGTGACAACCTCGGCCATCGGCCCGGCGGCGTTCGAGCGGGCGCTGCGGCCGTACTTGAGATAGTCGACGATGTCCTGCTGGCTCCACCCACCCAGGCCGGTCCGCCTATTGCCGGTCAGGTCGGGCGCGAGCCAGTTGTCGAGCTTGCCGCCGTGGAAGGCATGGGCGGTGTCTTCGGCGCCGAGCGCCGTGGTAGGCGAATGGCATGCGCTGCAGTGGCCGAGGCCGGCGACGAGATACGCCCCGCGGTTCCATGCCGCCGGCTGCGCCGGGTTCGCGGCCAGCCCATGCGGGGTGAAGTTGAGCGCGTTCCACACCAGCATCACGGGCCGGAGGTTGAGCGGGAACGGCAGGCGGTTGGCGGGTGCAGTCGAGGTGTCGCCGGGAACCGTCTTCAGCCACGCAAGAATGGCATCCGAATCGGCGCGGCTGACGACGGTGAAATGGGTATAGGGAAAGGCGGGATAGAGATGATTGCCGTCGTTATCGATCCCGTCGTGCATAGCGCGGAAGAACTGGTCGGGGGTCCAAGCGGCGATCCCGTCAGCGCTGCCCGACAGATTGGGCGAATAGATCACGCCGAACGGGGTTCGTAAGCCGCGGCCACCGGTGAACGGCAGCCCGCCGGCGCGCGTGTGACACGACACGCAATCACCGGCGGTGGCGAGATAGCGGCCGCGCCGCAGCAGGCTTGCCTCGGAGCCATCGGGGATCGGCCGGGTCAAGACGGCGAGGACCCCAGGGGGCGCTTCGACCAGCGTGGCCGGGTGCGACCGGTACCACAGCCAGCTCCCGAGCGACACGAGCAGAAGCACGCCGACGATGATGGCGATTACGAGCAGGATCCGACCGCCAGTGCTGCGGGCGGCGGTCGCGCTCATGCGCTGACCAGTGGCGCGCCCTGCGCCTTCAGATACTGGCTCTTGATCGCCTCGGCCGACATATAGGCGAGTGCGGCCAGCGTACCCGTCGGGTTGTAGCCGGGGTTCTGCGGAAAAAGCCCGGCCCCGGAGACGAACAGGTTCGGCACGTCCCAACTCTGCGAATAGCGGTTGACGACGCTGTCGGCGGGCGTCGCTCCAATCATCGTGCCGCCGACATTATGCGTCGTCTGGTACGGCACGATGCTATACGGCGGCTGGCGCTTCTTGATGTGGATCGACGACGGCGACATGGCCCGGGCGACGTCCGCTGCGCGGTCGGTGACATAATCGGTCATCTTGAGGTCGTTCGGCGGAAAGTCGAAGGTCATCCGCAGCATCGGCCGGCCGAACTGGTCCTTATAGGTCGGGTCGAGGCTGAGATAGTTGCCGGCCTGCGCATAGCTCGACCCGTGCACCGAGATGCCGAAGCTGCGCAGATAGTATTTTGCCGCCGCCTTCTTCCATTCCAGACCCCATTTCGGGATGCCCTCGGGGACGCGCGTCATCTCGATCGGCCGCCCACCGGTGACCATGCCGGCGACATACGACCCGCCGATAAAGCCGAGACCCGAATGGTCGAAATTGTCGCCATTATAGTCATCGATTACCGAGGCGAGCGCGCCAGCGCCGATGAACGGGTTGAGGAGCTTGTCGTCGAAGAAGACGTCGATCCCGCTCATTGTCTGGTAGCAATAGTTCTTGCCGACGACGCCCTCGCCCGTCGCCGGATCGTACGGCTTGCCGATCCCCGACAGCAGCAGCAGATGGACGTTGTGGAGCTGGTACGCCGTCAGCACGACGATCGACGCCGGCTGGAAATATTCCATCCCAGCGCTGTCGACATAGGTGACGCCGGTGGCGTGCTTGCCGTCGGGCGTGCGCTCGACCTTGAGCACCTCGCTTTCCGTCCGCAACTCGAAATTCGGCTTGGTCAGGATGTAGGGGATCAGCGTCGTCTGCGGCGATGACTTCGCATAGTTGCCGCAGCCGAACTTTTCGCAGAAACCGCAGTAGGTGCACGCCCCGAGCTGCGCCCCGAACGGGTTGACGTAGGGCTGCGACAGGTTGCCCGCCGGATGCGGAAACGGGTGGAGGCCGAGCCCCGTCGACGCCGCGCCGAACAGCGTCGGCGCATAGGTCATCGTCAGTGGCGGCGTCGGATAGGGTGCGCTGCGCGGCCCCTCGAACGGATTGCCGCCGGGCTGTTTGGCACCGCCCAAGTTACCGGCTTGGCCAGAAGTGCCGCAGACGAGGTCGAACTGGTTGTAGTGCGGCTCGAGTTCTTGGTAGCTCATCGGCATGTCCTGAATCGTCAGGCCTGCTGTCGCCGCCTTGCCGTAGCGCTGCTCGTTATGGCTCTTCAGCTTGAAATCGGTTTCGAGCCAACGCCAGATCTGCCCGTTCCAGTGGACGCCGGCACCGCCCACGGCGGTCCCGGGCAGGAACGAGCCGAGCCGCCGCATCGGCAGCGCCGTTTGGCTCGTATTGTTGCGGAAGGTCAGCGTCGAATATTTGACGTTCTGGAACAGGTGGTGCCGCCACATGTAGCGCAGCTCGTCTTGGTCAAACGTCGTCGCAAAATTCTCCGGTGTGGTCTGTGCCGCCGCACGTTCGAGGGCGAGCACGTTGAGCCCCGCGTCGCACAGCTGCTGCGCCATGATTGCGCCGGTCCAGCCGAAACCGACGAGGACCACGTCCACCTGTTTGAGCGTGCGCGCCATCCGACCCTAGCTCCGTGACCAGCCGGCGCGGCCGCGCAGGCCAACCGTCTGGACTGGCACGCGTTGGCCGTGCGCCTTCACCCACGGTGAATAGTCGTAATGCGCGCCGGGAAAGCCGATCATCTCCCATGCCTTGCCGCCGCGATTGCCGCCGTACAGCGGATCGGCGAAATAGCCTTCGAGCACGTTCTGCAGGAACATCGCGAAGAAGGCTTTCGACGTGATCGGGCCGTCGAGCGCGAGGTCGCCCGATTCCATCTCTTTCAGCGTCTTGTCTTGTATCCCCGGGTCGAGGTCCTTGAATGCCTTGCCGTGGTTGGCGTCGCCGACCGCCGTTTCGATCGCGCCAATAGCATGGCGGTAAAATTGCGCCGGGGTGAAGCGGCTCTGATAGCCCTGCGATTCGGTCCCCTCGCCCCATGGCCCTTCGAGATAGAAATGATGGCCCGCGCCGTAGGCACCGGCCAGCTGACGATCGAGGAAGACGACGACCCCTGCTTCCGATGCGCTCGGCCCCGTTGGGTCGGCCGGGATCAGCCGATCAACCGCTGCCGTCAAGAACGCCGCTTCGGCCGCCGTCAGGAACTTAAGCGAGCCGGGCGATGCCGCATCGGGCGCATCGGCCGCGCCCTCGCGCCATGGCAGCGAATTCGTGACGATTTCCGATGGTCCGCCCAGCATACCTTCGTGACGCGCCAAGGCATCGGCGGCGGCCGAGGTGACCGCAACGGCACTGGCTCCGAAAGCGAGAAGCATTCGGCGATCGATCCTGCCGTGTTCATCCCGTGCCGGCATGAAATCGATCCACTTCCGACGCGATAACGATCCGAGAATCGCATTGGGTCCTAAGCTGTGCGGTTCCGAACAAATATTTGTGAGGGCAATATCCGGGGTAGCGAAGCCGAATTGCGTGCGGGATGTCTGACCACACGCTGGCTTCGTTTTTTCGAGCGTCTCTTCGTTAACAGACGCAGAAAAGCCTCTTTCCGAAATTCGCTTCAGCCGGCGTAGCCAAACCGCCTTAATGGAAGTCTTTTTTGAGAGGCGAAAATTAGGCTGTGGATGACCGATGGTGGGTCATAGCCTGCGCCAACTTGGGTTTAGATAATTTCCGAACCTACCGGAGATCGTGGAGCCGGTTCGGTTGGCGTTTGCAGTCCCAATCCGCAAGCGAGGCTATCATGGACAACCCAGCACAAGCAGCAGCGATCAGACATGCCTCTTCGACCGACTAAGAAGCGCCGCACGTCGAAATAGGCGGCGCATTTCAGCCGCTCAAATGGGCCGAGTATCATGCCAAGATGGCGAGTGAGTTCCCCTCGCCGTTCCGCGGCACCTCCGATCCGCTCGCCAAGCAGATCGAAAAATTCGTTGCGAAAATCGACCAGTTGCGTCCCGAGAAGGGCGGACCGGCTTACCTCGGCGAGAACGCGGCGCTCACATACACCTGTCCCGAGGTCAAGAACGTCCGGATCGGCCAGCCGATGGGCGACCTCGATGCCGTCCTCGACGATGTGGTCGAACTGTTCGAGGGGATGGCGAATTGGGGCAATCCGCTCACAATGTGCAACGTCATTCCCCAGGCGAACACCGCCGCGCTGATCGCCTCGATGCTGTCGCAGGTTTTCTCGGCCAACATCCTGGAAGGCGAATATTCGCAGAACGTCCACAAGGCGGAACTCGAAACCGCAGGGATGATCGGCAACCTGTTCGGCTGAGATCCGGTCAAGACTGGTGCCATTTACACATGGGGCGGCGGCGGATGCTGGACCTACGGCCTGAAATACGGGATCACGCGATCGATGCCGCATTCGCGTACTGCCGATGTGCGGACGGACGCGAAGGTCATCTGCTCGCAGCAGGCGCACTTCGTTCAGTTGAACGCGTCCGACTGGCTGGGTCTGGGCACCGACAACATCGTTCACGTGCGAACCGATGTCGCCACCAACCAGATGGATGTTGTCCACCTCGAAGAAATCCTGAAGGATTTCACCGCCCGGAAGATCCCGGTCGCCACAATCGTGTGCACTATGGGAACGACGGACGCGAGCGCGATCGCCCCGATCCGCGAAGTGCGCCAGCTCATGGACCGGTACCCAAATCCGGACGGCTACGGCAAGGCGGTTCTCTATGCTGATGCGGTCGTCGGCTGGTCGTGGGTGTATTTCGCCACCTATGATTTCGCGAAAAACCCGCTCGGTTTCTCGGACCGCATCCTGCCGATCCTCAAGCGCAACGGCGAGCAGCTGAAGGAAATCATGTATGCCGACGCGGTCGGCATCGATTTCCACAAGGTCGGCTGGGCGCCGTATGTCAGCAGCTGCTTCCTCTATAAGGACGCCGACGAGTTTGAATCGCTTCACCGCTGGGGCGGCGATGCCTATCTTCAGGTGCGCACGCCTTATAAGCCGATGTATTACACGCTCGAAGTGTCGCGCACGGCTTCCGGCTCACTGGCGGGCTGGGCGACACTTAAGTATTTCGGCATGGAAGGGATGCAGGCCATTCTCGGCGGCATTCTCGAGACGAAATATTTTCTGTTCGACCTCGTCAACACGCAGAATGACATGGTCTGCGTCAACCCCGACGACACGGGCCTCATCACGCTGTTCCGCGCCTATCCCGAAGGCATCGACGCCAAGGCGCAATTCCACCGCGAGCTGACACAGGAAAGCTCGCGGACCGATCTGATCAAGCACAATGCGCTGACCCGCGCGATCGGTGACCAGCTCTATGCCTGGTACCGCGAGGGCAAGCAGATCGACGGCAAATATACGCCGTACATGAGCTTCAGCACCGGGTTTCGGAAAGCAGAATATAATCGCGAGGGAACCGATCCCGAAGCAGTCATATATGCGCTGAAAGCCTTTCCGATGAATGTGTTCGTGACGCCGGAGATCATGCAATGGGCGATCCATTGCGTCCGCGCCGCGCGTGACGCGGTGCTCGCCGCCTGATCCACCCGGCCGTGGGGGGGGGGGGGGGGGGGGGCGCCGCGGGGCCCCGGGGCGCCGGACCGAGCCCAACGCCCCC
>JANOOK010000165.1:0-3925 GCA_031421275.1 Sphingomonadaceae bacterium | reverse complement strand
CGGCACGCGCGAGTTCGCCGAAGTCTTCTTCGACGCGGCCGAGGTACCCGCGGCGAACGTGCTCGGCGCACCTGGCGATGGCTGGACGATCGCGCATTGGTTTGAACATGTCGAGACGACGGCCACACCCCAGCTCATTGCGGCCGACGGCACCGTTGCCGTCTGGCATCAAGGCCGCACACGGTACCTTGCTGCGTGGCCGACACCAGAACTTGCGGGCGCTGTCCTGCTACGCGCGGCGGTCGACGCCGGCCTTGCTGTCCACAACTTGCCCCCGGCTTTGCGCGTGCGGCGAGCAGGCGACCGGCTCTTTGCGTTCAACTATGGCGCAAGCGCCTGCGACCTGCCCGAGACCATAGCCGGACACTGCATCCTAGGCGCGCGCCGCCTCGCACCGGCGGATGTGGCAATCATTGAGATGCCTGTCGGCTCGAGCATGTATGATGAATGTGGCTAAATGGCTTCGGTTGTCGAACGCCGCTCGCGAGAGAGAGTAAAACGCGTTCGAACGATTACCACCTTGTTGTCAGGATAGACGATGCTTCGGTCAAGATTTTCTTAGCGACGCAGCAACCGATAGCTGCCTGGCGGCTGTCGGGCTGTGATCGTGGGTAGCTGCCATTCGCTCGGCTGCAGCTATCGCGGCAGCGCTAGACGCAGATTGATCTCACATGCCCATCGCCATGCCATCGAAGCCCGCGGCAGGCGCGGATTTCTTTACAACGGGCAGGTCGCGCGTCTGCAGCAGAGTAAGATCGTCAATTAAAATCCGGGCTAATGTAACAAGCATAAATCCATCAGGTTAGCTGCGGGCAGCGATCATTTGCATTGAACGTCTATACGCGGGGTCCCAACCATTCAAAGATTTGGTTGGCGTCTATCCGCTCCATCACACCCCGCTGAATACACCGAAAAATACCACCGCATCGTCAGAGTTGTGCGCTCTTGTCATTGCGCGATTTACTGTGTTTGGCTTAACTCAGAAAAATGTTTAAGCGTCGTGCGTCCGGTAAGCGCCATCGCAGTCTCGAGTTCGATTTTCAGAAAATTGACGAGGTGCGCGACTCCCCTCTCGCCACGCGCGCCGAGCGCCCACGCCCAAGGACGACCGATCATCGCGCCGTCAGCTCCCAAGCTCAACAGCTTGAGGATGTCTAGACCCGACCGAACGCCACCATCTGCAAAAATCGTGGTCCGCCCGCCGACCCGATCAACGATCGCGGGCAACGCTGCGACGGCAGAAACCGCACCGTCGAGCTGCCGCCCGCCGTGGTTCGACACCACGATCCCGTCGGCACCAGCGTCGATCGCCGCAGCGGCATCGTCGGGGTGCAGCACTCCTTTGACAACAAGCGTACCCGCCCAGCGCGCGCGGACCCAGGCAAGGTCGTCCCAGGTCGCGCCGGGGTCGAAGTTGCGGCCTAGCCAGCCGAGAAAGTCGCCGAGCGGCGCGTTGGTGCCGACGATCCCGCGTAGATTGCCAAGCGTCAAAGGGCGACCGTTGAGCCCGACGTCCCATGCCCAGCCCGGGCGGGCCAGCGCCTGCGCGAACAGCCGCAGGTCGGCGCGCCAGCCGGCGGAGCCTGTCAGTCCCGAGCGAATGTCGCGGTAACGGGCACCTGGGCGCGGCAGGTCGACGGTGTATACGAGAGCCGAACAGCCAGCGGCAGCGGCGCGGTCGATCAGCGTGGCCATGACGCCGCGATCCCTCAGGGTGTAGAGCTGGAACCAGAATCCGGCCCCGGTAGCCACCTCTTCGATGCTGCACGCCGAGACGGTCGACAGGCAGAACGGAATGCCCGCAGCACTGGCCGCACGGGCCGCCTGGACTTCGCCGCGTCGCGCCGCGAGCCCGGCCAGCCCGACCGGCGCAAGGATTAGCGGCATTGCCATCGGCTGGCCGAACAGGCGGGTCGTCGTATCGATGCCAGCGACGTCGCGCATGACCCGTTGGTCGAGGGTGACAGCCGCGAGATCGGCGATGTTCCGGTGCAGGGTGTGTTCGGCGTAGCTGCCGCCATCGATGTAGTCGAATAGGAAGCGCGGTATCCGTCGCCGGGCCGCGCGCCGATAGTCCGCGACATCGGCGATCGGATCGGTCATGCCGCCGCGACAATGCGTTGCCGCTGTTCGCCGAGCCCTTCGATGGCCAGCTCGACCCGGTCGCCGGCCTGCAGATATACCGGGGGTTTCTGCCCAAGGCCGACACCCGGCGGCGTTCCTGTCGAGATGACGTCGCCGGGCCACAGGCTCATGAAGCGGCTGAGATAGTGGATGAGGAACGGAATGCGGAAAATCATGGTCTGGGTCGAACCGTCCTGAAAGCGGCGACCGTTGACCGACAAGGTCATGGCCAGCCGGTGCGGGTCGGTGATTTCCTCAGGTGTAACCAGCCACGGGCCGATCGGTCCGAACCCGTCACAGCTTTTGCCCTTGACCCACTGGCCAGTGCCTTCCAGCTGGAAGGCACGCTCGGACAGGTCGTTGATCACGCAATAGCCTGCAACGTGTGCCATCGCCGTGTCCTCGGCGATGTACTTGCCGCCAACGCCGATAATCACGCCTAATTCGACTTCCCAGTCCGTCTTGGTCGACCCGCGCGGCAGCATTACATCGTCGTCGGGACCTGCGATCGCCGATGTCGCCTTCATAAACACGACGGGCTCGACGGGCGGAGCCGCGCCAGTTTCGCGCGCGTGGTCGGCGAAATTCAGGCCAATGCAGATGAACTTGCCGACGCTGCCGACGCACGCGCCCAGGCGCTCGCCGGCGGGCACCAGCGGTAACGTCTTGAGGTCGAGCCCGCGCAACGTGTCCAGCACGGCCGGCGACAGGTCTCCGCCGCCAATATCGGCAATCTGACCCAACAAGTCGCGGACGCGGCCGTCCCCATCGACGATTCCCGGGCGTTCGCTACCCCGCCTACCCCAGCGCACAAGCTTCATGGCGTTTTCCTCACATCGTCCATCCGCCGTCGATGACATGCACTGCGCCGGTGGTGAAACTCGATTCGTCCGAAGCCAGATAGACCGCCAGCGCGGCGATCTCTTCGGCCCGACCGAGACGGTTCATGGGCTGGCGCGCGACAAAGGCCGCTCGCGCCGCCACCGCGTCACCACTTGCCGCGATGCGCTGCGCCAGCGACGGTGTGTCGATCGTCCCGGGGCAGATCGCGTTCACGCGAATATTGTCACCGATGAAATCGGCGGCCACCGACTTGGTCAGCCCGATGACCGCCGCCTTGGTCGCGGTATAGGCAAATCGGTTCGGCACGCCATGGATGCTCGACGCCGCCGACGCCATGTTGACGATCGACCCGCCGCCCCGAGCGAGCATTCCCGGCACCACCGCGCGGATGGTACGGTACATCGACGTGACGTTGATATCATAGGCCCGCGCCCAATCGTCGGGCGAACATTGCAGGATCGAACCGTCGGGCACCCATCCGGCGCAATTGAACAGCACGTCGAAACCGTCATGCCGCGCGATCAGAGCGGCGATAGCGGCATCATCGGTCACATCGAGCCGGGACGTCGCGATGGCCGTCACGCCAATCGTCGCCAGCGCGGCGTCGTCGATGTCGGTCGCCACCACGGTCGCGCCTTCCCGCGCAAAGGCCAGCGCCGACGCACGCCCGATTCCGGCTGCCGCCGCTGTAATCAGGCAGCGCTTGCCCATCAGCCGTCCGCTCATTCCTTTACCTCCGCAAGCCGATAGACGCGGACCGCCGTTTGCCCGAACACGTCGCGGACCGCCGCCACGCCGTACGGGGTCACGAACGCGCGGCACCAATCGTGCCACGCAGTCATGGTCGTGTGCGTAACGAGCATCGGCCAGTCACTGCCCCACATGACGCGGTTCGCGCCAAAAGACGCCATGATCGCTCCGGCATAAGGGGCGACGACGTCGATCGGCGCACAGGGAG
>JANOOK010000164.1:0-7697 GCA_031421275.1 Sphingomonadaceae bacterium | reverse complement strand
GCCGCCAGCGTCCGCCGCCGCGCCAGCAGCCGGAGCTGCAGCGCCCCGCCGGCCCGTTCGAACCGCGCGCGCCACGCCGCCGCCCCGCTCCGCAACGCGCGCGGCAGGCGCTCGGCAAGATCGTCCAGCCGTTGCTGTCGCAGCCCGAGCAGAGTTCGCGGGCTCGGCAGGCATTTCGCCAGCGCCGCGGTGCGCTCGGCGCGCGCCGTGAGCAAGCGCGCGGCGGCGCGGTCGACCCGCAACCCGAGGCTGCCCAGCGCAAAGGTCAATTCGGCGAGCACCGGCACGGCGCGCTCGGCCGCCGCGGTCGGCGTCGGCGCGCGGTGGTCGCCGGCGAAGTCGACCAGCGTCGTATCGGTCTCGTGCCCGACCGCGGTGATGACCGGGATCGTACTGGCGGCGACCGCGCGCACGACGACCTCCTCGTTGAACGCCCATAGATCCTCGACCGAGCCGCCGCCGCGCGCCACGATCAGCAGGTCGGGGCGCGGGATATGGCCGCCCGGGACGAGCGCATTGAACCCCGCGACCGCCGCCGCGACCTGACCGGCGGCCGCCTCGCCCTGCACCGCCACCGGCCAGACCAGCACATGCCGCGGAAAGCGGTCGGCGAGCCGGTGCAGGATATCCTGAATGACCGCGCCCGTCGGCGAGGTGACGACGCCGATCACCCGCGGCAGATACGGCAGCGCCCGCTTGGCGGTCGCGTCGAACAGCCCCTCGGCGGCGAGCTTGGCCTTGCGCGCTTCGAGCAGAGCCATCAACGCGCCCGCCCCGGCCGGCTCCATGCGCTCGATGATCAGCTGATACTTCGACCGCCCCGGATAGGTCGTCAACTTGCCGGTCGCGACGACCTCGAGCCCGTCCTCGGGGCGAAACCGAAGCGCGCCGACGCCGATCTTCCACTTCACCGCGTCGAGCACCGCGGTCGCGTCTTTCAGGCACAGATAGGCGTGCCCGGAGGCGGCGCGCTTGTAGCCGGTGATCTCGCCGCGCACGCGCACCTGGCCGTAACCGTCCTCGACCGTGCGCTTCAACGCCTGCGCGAGTTCGCCGACCGAATATTCGGGCGTGTTGAGACGGGCAGCGGAGGCCATGACAGGACGGTCTATATATACCGGAACGTCAGCCTGGAACCCCATCAAGCAGACACCACACAGCGAAAGGGCGGACCTCGCGGCCCGCCCTCGTACGCAACGCTACTCGTTAAACTACGGCATCAGGACGGTGTCGACGACATGGATGACGCCGTTCGACTGCATGACGTTGGCGATGGTGACCATCGACATGCCGCCCTTGGCATCGGTCAGCATCAGCTTGCCGCCGTGCATGCTCGCGGTCAGCGGCTCGCCCTGGACGGTGGTCAGCGTCGCCTTGCCGTGCCCGGCCTTGATCGCCGCGGCGATCTTCTTCGACGTCATCGTGCCGCTGACGACGTGATAGGTCAGGATCTTGGTCAGCGTCTCCTTGTTCTCGGGCTTGACCAGCGTGTCGACCGTGCCGGCGGGCAGCTTGGCGAACGCCTCGTTGGTCGGCGCGAAGACGGTGAACGGACCCGGGCCCGACAGCGTATCGACCAGGCCGGCCGCCTTGACCGCGGCGACCAGCGTCGTGTGATCCTTCGAGTTGACGGCGTTCTCGATGATGTTCTTGGTCGGGTACATCGCCGCACCGCCGACCATCACGGTCTTGGCGTGCATTGCCGCCCCGGCGGTGACGGCCAGTCCGGCACCAGCGACCGCGAACAGCGCTGCGCCGAGTGTATGCTTCAAAGTCGACATCCTGAACTCCCTTGATCGACGCTCGTGGTGAGCGAGACCGCACAGGTACGAAAGCGTTACGGCAATGGATGCAGGTCAGATCGCCGCAAGCTTGCCGGTCATGATGACCGGGCCGGTCGGCGCTCCGGTCGGCGAGCCGCCGGCGGGCTCGAGGCTGATCGCCAGCGTCGCGCCCTGTCCCATTAACGGCCGCAACTCGTCGGGAACGCGGTGCGCCAGCGGCCCGTGCAGGTCGATGACGCCGAGCGAGCGCGGCGCGTCCTTGCCGATGATGAGCCACATCTCGGGCGTCTTGCCGCGGCTGCGATCGGCGCTTGCCGGGGTCAGGATGACCGCCCCGCGGACCGGATCGAACGTCGCATTGAGCAGCACCGCAGGCTTGCCGGTCGCCGACATCGCGGCGGTCAGCAGCGGGCCGGGCGTCGGCGAAGGCTGGGCCGCGGCAGCCGTCTGTGTGCCGGCCGGAACCGGCGGAGCGATCGTCGCCGGACGGCCGACCAACATCGCCACGGCAACGGCGGCGACCGTCGTCGCAGCCGCCGTCAGCGCGCGCCACAGGCCCAGGCTCGCCCATAGCGAGCGGGGCACGACAGGATCACGTCGGGTTTGCACAACCGGGCTGACCGCCTGATCGATGCGCGTCCATACCGCTGCTGGCGGAACGATCCCGGCGACCTGCTCGTTGAGCGGGCTAAATATTCCCTGCCATTCAGCGACCGTGCGCGCGAACGCCGGGTCACGCTGGACCCGCAACTCCGCGGCGCGCGTCTCGTCGCCGCTGAGTCCGCCGAGCGCGTAATCGGCCGCCAGCGCGTCGTCGCCGGTCAACTCGGGAGGATCGTCGAACGGGCCGGTCACGGCTTGAACTCGGTTCGAAGATCGACCTTGAGCCGTTGCAGCCCACGTCGCACCCAGCTCTTGAGCGTCCCCACCGGCACGCCTTCACGCAGCGACAGCGCGTCGTAGGTCAGCCCTTCGAAATAAGCCGAGCGGATGATCGCTGCGTGGCGCGGGTCGAGCCGCGACAGCGCGGCTTCGAGCCGCAGCGCCTCCTGGCTCTGCTCGAGGCGCGCGTCTGCCCCCGGCGACAAGTCGCGCACCTCGGCAGCCTCGTCGAGTCCGGTCGTCGGACGGATGCCGCGAGCCCGGAAGCGGTCGATGGCGCGGTTGCGCGCGATCGTCACCAGCCACGTGATCGGGCTGGCGCGCGCGGGATCGAACTCCGCTGCCTTGCGCCACACCGTCACGTAAACCTCCTGCAGGATGTCCTCGGCCTCGTGCCGATCGATCAAGATACGCAGGATGACGCCAAATAACTTCGCCGACGTCGCATCGTAGACGAATTTAAGCGCCTGCCGATCGCCGTCACCGGTTTGTTTCAACCAAATAACGAGATCGGCGGCATCGTTCACCGGCCGCGCACCTGCATGCGGATCGGTCCGTCGGCGCGGCCGTTGACGAATTGATCGACCAACGCATTGCCGCTGTCGTCGATATGGGCACGCGGCCCCGCCCAGACAATGCGGCCATCGTACAGCATCGCGACGCGGTCGGCGATCTTGCGGGCGCTGGCCATGTCGTGGGTGATCGTCAGCGCGGTGATCTTCAGGTCGCGCACCAGTTCGACGATCAGGTCGTTGATGACGTCGGCCATGATCGGGTCGAGGCCCGTCGTCGGCTCGTCGAAGAACAGGATCGCGGGATGCGCGGCGATGGCGCGGGCGAGCGCGACACGCTTCTGCATGCCGCCCGACAGCTCCGACGGGCGCAGGTCGGCGACGTCGCTGCCGAGCCCGACGCGCGCCAGATTATCGAGCGCCGTGGCCTTCAGGCGGGCTCCCCCGGCACGCGGCAACGCGAAGCTGACGTTGCGCCAGACGCTGAGCGAATCGAACAGCGCGCCGCCCTGGAACAGCATGCCGAACTTCGCCTGATGCGCCGCCAGCGCCGCGCCGTGCAGCCCGGTGACCTCGACGCCGTCGACCATGATCGATCCCGCGTCGGCACGCAGCAGGCCGAGGATGCACTTGATCAGCACCGACTTGCCGGTTCCCGAGCCGCCGATGACGACCAGCGATTCGCCCGCGGCGACATCGAGGTCGATGCCGTCCAGCACGAGCTTGGGCCCGAAGCGCTTGACGACGCCGCGCAGGCTGATTTTCGGAGCGGCGCTGCTCACGAGCCGAAGACGATCACGGTGATGATCAGGTTCGACAGCAGGATCAGGATGAACGCCGAGACCACCGCGTTGGTCGTCGCCCGCCCGACCCCCGCCGCACCGCCGTTCGAATGGAAACCGTGATAGCAGCCCATCAGCGCGATGATGAAGCCGAACACCGCCGCCTTGACCAGCGACGAGACGATGTCGTCGGTCTTCAGATACTGCATCGTCGTGGTCAGGTAACGCGCCGCATTGAAGTGCAGGCGCTCGACGGCAAGCGTATAGCCGCCGAGCACGCCGAGGATGTTCGAGACGAGCACCAGCGCCGGCAGCACCAGCACCGCGGCAACGACGCGCGGCGCGATCAGGTAGCGGAACGGGTCGGTCCGCAGCGTCGTCATCGCGTCCAACTGCTCGGTAACGCGCATCGTGCCGAGCTCCGCTGCCATCGACGACGCGACCCGCCCCGCGACCATGAGCCCGCCGAGCACCGGACCAAGCTCGCGGACGATGCCGATAACGGTTACCGCGGGCACCGTCGCCGCCGCATTGAAGCGGCTGCCGCCGATGTAGATCTGCTGCGCCAGCGCGCTACCGGTGAACAGCGCGGTCAGGCCGACGACCGGCAGCGAGAAATATCCGATCACCAGCATCTGCTCGACCAAACGCACCGGATAATAAGGTGGCAGCACGGCGCGGGTCAGCACCGTGTAGGCGAACATCGCCAGTCGTCCGACCGACGCCAGCCCGGCCAGCACGAACGCGCCGATCGCCTGCAGCACGCCCTGGATGTTGTGGAGGACAGCGGTCATCAATAGACGCGCTGATAGCGGTGCCCAAGGCCGGTCAGCAACTCATATTGCGACACGCCCGCGGCGGCGGCAGCGGTCGGCAGGTCAAAGGCGACCTCGAGCCAGTCGCCCTCGGCGACATCGGCGGCGGTGACGTCGACCGCGAGCAGGTCCATCGAGACGCGTCCGGCGAGCGGGCAGGCGACGCCGCCGGCGCTGACCCGGCCGCTCGCCATCAGCGCGCGCGGATAGCCGTCGCCGTAGCCGATATTGAGTACGGCGATGGAGCTGTCCTGCGCGGCAACCCAGGTCGCGCCGTAGCCGACGCTGGCCCCGGCAGGTATCTCGCGGACCTGCACGACGCGCGCTTCGAGCCGCACCACCGGCGCGATGTGCCCGGCTGCAGCGGCGCACGGCACGCCGCCGTACAGCGCCAGCCCGGGCCGGGTCAGCCCGAAGGCGTAGTCCGCGCCGAGCAGGACTCCCGCCGAGTTGGCGAGCGCGGCGCGCGTTGCCGGGATCACCGCCACAACCGCGCGGAACGCCGCGAGCTGCTGCCGATTGAACGGGTGCGCGGGCTCGTCGGCGCACGCCAGATGGCTGTGGAGCGTATCGATCCTCAGTCCATCGAGCAGCCCCGACCGCGCCTCCGCCACCGACAGCCCGAGCCGGTTCATACCGGTATCGACCATGACGTCGCACGGCCGCGCGGGCGCCGCGCTGCGCCAGCGCGCCACCTGCGCCGCCGTACTCAGCACCGGAACCGCGTTCGAGGCCAGCGCCGCCGCCAGCTCGCCGTCCTGCACCCCGTGCAGGACGGCGAGCCGCGCGCCGTCGGGCAAAACCCCAAGCGCCGCCGCCTCGCCCCACGACGCCACGAAGAACTCGCGACACCCGGCGCGGGCGAGCGCGGTCACGACCTCGCCCGCGCCGAGGCCGTAGGCGTCGGCCTTTACCGCCGCACCGCAGGTGGCGGGGCCGCTGGCGCGGGCGAGGGTGCGCCAGTTCGCGGCGAGCGCCTGCGTGTCGATCGTCAGGCGGAGATTGGGAGAGGGCATCGGCTCTGCCTCAGCAAGCCGTGGCTTAGCGAGCAATTTCTATGCTTATTTCGGTCACGACACGCGCCCAGGCGCGGTCGGTGGTGATTGCCGTAGCATTGACCGACGCCGCAAGCGCTAAACAGGCGCGGTCGCCAAGCGAAAGGCCGGCGCTGCGGGTCGTTTGGCGCAACTTACCGGCACGAACGGCTTGATCGCGATCAAACGGTACGACCGGGAGCGCAAGATCGGCGAGGCTTTGATCGATCATATCGTCCGGGACGTCGCGCTCCTGCAGCTTCGCGACGACTTCGGACAGATTAACCGCGCCAATCCGAGCAGCGGCGAGCGTTGCATGCACGGCATCCGCGCCAACTTCGTCGAGCATCACCGCCAGCAGGGCGGAGGCATCCAGGACATAGGTCCGCTCACTCACGATCGGCGACCGCACGTCGATCGGCGATCAATTCTTCGGAAAGTGAAACACCTGCCGGAATGTATTGCTGTAGCCGGGAGCGTACCCGTTGAACGGCATCTCGCAGTGGCCGCACGTGAAGTTCGTCGCCGACAATCTCCATCAAGACCGTATCGCCATCGGCCAGCGATAAAGTGCGACGCAAATCCGCGGGAAGCTGAAGACGACCGCCACTTACGACTTTGGCGCGCTGCGCACCCATTTAACCACTCCGATACAGATTCGATCGATAATACATACACGCCAAATCTGCCGGAAAGCCAGGGAAAACCTGTTATTCGATCAAAGCCAATCTTTGATTAAGGTGCATTCCCGAACCACCGCACCACCGCCGCCGCCCCCGCGATCACCGCCGCATCCTCGACGAAGCCTGTCGGCGTCTGCCCATAACGCGGCATCGCGGCCATCCGCGCGCGCCAGCCGGGGTATGACGCGATGACCGCGGTGACCCCGCCAACCGCCGCGCCTAACCAGCGCTGGCGGCGTGGGGCCAGCGCCGCTCCGGCGATCGCCGACGTGACGAACCGCGCCGTCAGCCCGACCGCCACGATGCGGTCGGGTGCGGTCTTCATCTTGTCGCCGGCGATCTCGCCGACCGCCAGCGCCAGCGCGCCGGCAGCAACCAGTGGATGCGCGAGGAGCGGCGGCGCCCCGTTGTCGTCGGGCAGTTCGCCGCGCGCCGCGGCGATCGCGACCGTGGCGAGCGGCGTCATCGCGCGCTGTCCGCCGGCGAGGCCCATCAGGAACGAAGCGAGCATGGCGGTTCTCCGGAAATGTCGTGCGGCGCACCAACGCCTGCAGCACGGCGTCCGGTTCCAGGCTGTGACTCGGTGCCCCTGCGTGTTGCGCCGCCGTCGTCAATACCGCTCCGGCAGATACTCCCCTTCCGCCCGGTCGCTGAACTTCGTCGTGGTCTTGTGAAACGTCAGCGGGATGGTGCCGGTCGAGCCGTGGCGCTGCTTGGCGACGATGACCTCGGCCAGCCCGTGCAGCCGCTGCGCGCGCTCCTGCCACTTGGCGAATTTCTCCACGTCCTCCTGGTCGGGCTGCTTGAGCGAGTGGTAATATTCCTCGCGGTAGACGAACAGCACGATGTCGGCATCCTGCTCGATGGTGCCCGATTCGCGCAGGTCGCTGAGCACCGGGCGCTTGTCCTCGCGGTTTTCCACCGCGCGGCTCAGCTGCGACAGCGCCAGCACCGGGACGCCGAGGTCCTTCGCCAGCGTCTTCAGCCCGCGGGTGATCTCGCTGATCTCCTGGACGCGATTCTCGTTGGCGTTCTTCGCGGTGCCCTGCAGCAGCTGCAGGTAGTCGACGACGATCAGCCCGACGTCGTGCTTGCGCTTCAAGCGCCGCGCGCGGGTCCGCAGCGCCGCGATCGACAGCGCCGGGGTGTCGTCGATCAGCAGCGGCAGATCGCTGAGCTGCCCCGAAGCACGCGCCAGGCTCATG
>JANOOK010000163.1:0-1571 GCA_031421275.1 Sphingomonadaceae bacterium | reverse complement strand
GCTTCGCAACCTCATCCAGCATCACTTCGGTGGCGCCACCGCCGATGGCCAGGATGCGCGCATCGCGCCACAAGCGTTCGATCGCGGTGTCGCGCATATAGCCGATGCCGCCATGGAATTGCTGGCAGGTCTGCACGACTTCGTTGACCAGCTCGCCGGTCAGCGCCTTGAGCATGGACACGTCCTGCACGATGTCGTGGCCCTGCGTAACGCGCCAGGCGCAGTGGTACATGAACTGGCGCGCCGCCCTGGTCTTGGCGTCCGCCATCGACAGGCGCTGGCGGATGGTCTGGTTCTCCCACAGCGGCCCGCCGAAGGCCTGCCGCTGCCGCACGTAGTCGATCGTCATCTTCTGTGCCTGCTGGCAGTGGCCGACCGCCATCGCCGCCAGCGCGATGCGCTCGGTCTGGAAGTTCTTCATCACCGAGTAGAAGCCCTTGCCCTCCTCGCCCAGCAGGTTGGCGGCCGGGATGCGCACGTTGTCGAACACCAGCTCCGCGGTGTCCGACGACAGCCAGCCGGTCTTCTTCAACGCGCGGCCGACACTGAAGCCGGCCGTGCCCTTCTCCACGATGAACATCGAGACTTCGCGCGTGCCGGGGCCGGACGTGGCGGCGACGAAGTACAGGTCCGCGTGCACGCCGTTGGTGATGAACATCTTGGTGCCGTTCAGCACCCACGCGTCGCCGTCACGCTTTGCGCTCGTGCGGATGCCGGCGACATCCGATCCGGCGCCGGGCTCGGTGATGCCGACGGCGCAGATCGTTTCGCCGGCGGTGACGCGCTTGAGGTACTTGTCCTTCTGAGCGGCGTTGCCCGCGTGGTGCAGGTGGGGGCCGGCCATGTCGGTGTGGACCAGCACGGTGATGATGAAACCGGCAAAGGTGGACTGCGACAGCGCCTCGGCGAACACCAGGTTGGTCATCGCATCGGCGCCGCCGCCGCCGTGGTCCGGCTCGAACATCAGTCCCAGCAGGCCGGCGCTCCCCATGCGCCGCAGCACGTCGCGCGGAACGAAACCCTGCTCCTCCCAGGCCTGGCCGTGCGGCTCCACCTCCTTCGCGATGAAGCGCGCCACCTGGTCGCGCAGCAGCTCGTGGTCGGGGTTGTCGTGGATGGAGACGTTGCTCATGACGCGATCACATCCGGAACACGCCGAACTTGGGCTCGCCGATCGGCGCGTTCAGGGACGCCGACAGGCCCAGCGAAAGCACGCGGCGGGTGTCGGCGGGGTCGATCACGCCGTCGTCCCACAGGCGCGCGCTGGAGTAATACGGATGCGACTGGCGGCCGAACTGGTCCAGGATCGGCTGCTTGAAGGCGGCCTCTTCCTCGGCGCTCCATTGGCCGCCGCGGCCCTCGATGCCGTCGCGCTTGACCGTCGCCAGCACGCTGGCGGCCTGCTCGGCGCCCATCACGCAGATGCGCGCACTCGGCCACATCCAGAGGAAGCGCGGCGAATAGGCGCGGCCGCACATGCCGTAATTGCCGGCGCCGTAGCTGCCGCCGATGATCATGGTGAACTTGGGCACGTTGGCCGTCGCCACCGCCGTCACCAGCTTGGCGCCCTG
>JANOOK010000162.1:0-8941 GCA_031421275.1 Sphingomonadaceae bacterium | reverse complement strand
GGGGCCAATCCCTTCCAAACCATCCTTGGGGCTGTCTCCGCCCGTTAGCTCAAAGCACGGGGTGGGTAATTACGCAATCCTCATACCAAGTTAACGGATATAAACGGGCCCTTAACGATCGTTCCGTACCAATTGATTAACGAACGGTCTGATTACAGGTCGGCAATTGTCGAAGCCGTCGCGAGGGCGGAAAGCGTCGGGGCAATTTACATCGTTCTACCGCCGGAATTGTTGCTTGCCGGCATCGATCTACACGGACCTGCTTGCGATCTGACGAATGCGGGACGATGTGCCGGTTGCATTCGCTTGCCAGTGGTGACTTGGATGACCGGATGTCGATTGGCTTCGCAGACCCGCTGAACACGGCCGTGATCGGTGCCACCGGCGGTATCGGTGCCGCACTGGTCGCGGCCCTTGCCGCGTCCGATCGCGTTGCGACGATTGCTGCTTTCGCACGCTCAGGCTTGGCAAACGTCGACCGGCCGGATTCGAAAATCAAATCCGGCTTGCTCGACCTGCTCGATCCGGCTTCGATCGCGGCCGCGGCGGCTTCGATCGACCGGCCGCTCGATCTCGTCATCGTCGCCACCGGCCTGCTGCGCGATCCCGAGCGCGATCTGCGGCAGCTCGACGCGGCGAAGCTGGCCGTTAATTTCGCCGTTAACGCGACCGGCCCGGCGCTGGTCGCGCAGGCCTTTCTGCCCAAGCTGCGAACCGATCGCCGGACGGTGTTCGCGGCGCTGTCGGCACGGGTCGGCTCGATCGGCGATAACCGGCTCGGCGGCTGGTATGCCTACCGCGCCTCGAAGGCGGCGCTCAACCAGTTGATCAGGACGCTGGCGATCGAGCATGCGCGCAAGAACCCGCTCGGCGTCTGCGTCGGGCTGCATCCGGGCACCGTCGATACGCCGCTGTCGAAGCCGTTCCAGCGCGGCGTCGCCACCGACAAGCTGTTCACCCCGGCATACTCGTCGGCGCGGCTGCTCGAGGTGGTCGATCGGCTGACCCCCGCCGACAGCGGCGGGCTGTTCGCATGGAACGGCGAACGCATCGCGCCCTGACCTCGAGCGGCGGTTCTGCTGCGAGTGCCACAATCATGCCACGCCACCGGTGTCTAGCACGGCGATGAGCTGCAGCACCCTGGGCCGCCGGCGTTGAAGATCGTCGACCTCGCCGAGTTCTACGCGCCCGGCGGTGGCGGCGTGCGAACCTATGTCGACCAGAAATTGCGCGTCGCCGCGGCCCTCGGGCATGAGATGGTCGTCATCGCGCCCGGCCTCGAAGACCGCATCGAACATCGCGGCAGCGGGCGGATCATCTGGCTCAAATCGCCGTATATGCCGACCGACAAGCGCTATCATATCTTCTGGGATCCCGCCCCGGTGCATGCCGTGCTCGACGCCGAGCAACCCGACCTGATCGAGGCGTCGTCGCCGTGGCGGGCGGGCTGGATCGCGGCGCGCTGGCCGGGCGTTGCCCGGCGCGTGCTGTTCCTGCATGTCGAGCCGGTCGCGGCGTATCCGTATCGCTGGCTCGGCTGGTGTTTCTCGAAAGCGCGCATCGAGCGCCTGTTCGAGTGGTACTGGCGCTATCTCCGCAACCTGCACCGGCATTTCGACGCGACCGTCGTCGGCGGGACCTGGATGGCCGGACGGCTGATCGAGCATGGGCTGACGCCGCCGGTGGTCGTGCCGATGGGGGTCGAGACGACCGTATTCCGCCCCGACCTGCGCGACCTGAAACTGCGTCGCGACATGCTGGCGCGCTGCGGGCTCGGCGAGGACGCGCTGCTGCTCATCGGCGTCGGGCGGCATCACCCCGAGAAGCGCTGGCCGATGCTGATCGAGGCGGTCGAGCGCTATAATGCCACCGCGACGCGCAAGGCCGGCTTCATCCTCGCCGGAGACGGCGTCCAGCGTGCCAAGGTCGACCGCGCCGCGGCGGGCAAGGCGCACGTCCGGGTGCTCGGCCCGGTCGGCGACCGCGGCGAGCTGGCCCGGTTGATGGCATCGTCCGACGCGCTGCTGCACGGCTCGACCTCGGAGACTTTCGGCATGGTCGTCGGCGAGGCGTTGGCGGGTGGCCTGCCGCTGATCGTGCCGGCGTTCGGCGGCTGCACCGGCTTGGCAGCGCCCGACTATGCCGAGAGTTACGCGCCGGTTACGGCGAACGAGGCGGCGGCGGCGATCGGGCGTATCGCGGCACGCGATCACACCGCGATGCGCGCCGCGGCGGTGCAGGCGGGTGTCGCGCTCGTCGGCCCGGCGGACGCGCATTTCACCAAGCTGCTGGCGTTCTACGGCTCGCTGATCGAGCCGCAGCCCATTGCTCCGGCGCTGTCGCACGCCGCTTGAGCAAGCGGCCGGGCGTCCCTATATCGCGAACGCAACGACACAGGCTCGATCGATCATAGTGCGCGCGCCGACTTCGACGATAATGCTCGGCGCGATGTTGCTTGCGGTGATGTCGCCAGTGCAGGCGAGCGACGACCCGCGTCACTTGCTGCCCGCGACCGCCCCCGGGCTGAGCGCGCAGTCGGCGGCTTGCGATGCGGCCCCTGCCCGCCAGCTGACGCTCGCCGATCTCGTCGACCTCGCGCTGTGCCGCAATCCGGCGACCGCGGTGGCGTGGGCCTCGGTGCGCAGCGCGGCGGCGAACACCGGCATCGCGCGCGCCGCCGAGCTGCCCAACGTGACCGTCAACATCGGGCCGACGATCAGCCGCACCGACCAGTTCAACCGCCAGACCTTCACCACCGGCGTCGTCGGCGGTGGCGTCACCGGCGGCGGTATACCGGGCCAGACCTTCAGCTCGAGCCTCAACTCGACCGACATCGGCTCGTCGGCGAACCTCGCGCTCAGCTATCTGCTGTTCGACTTCGGCGGGCGGGCGGCGCGCATCGACAGCGCGCGGGCCAACCAGCGCGCCGCGCTCGCCAGCTTCGCCGACACCGCGCAGACCGTCGCGCTCAACACCGTCACCGGCTACAACAACCTGCAGGGTAACCGCGCGTCGGTCATCGCCTCGAATGCCAGCGTGCTGTTCGCGCAGCAGTCGCTGGGCAATGCGACCGCGCGCGAGCGCGCCGGGGTGGCAACGCCCGCCGACCGGCTGCAGGCGGAGACCGCACTGGCACAGGCGCAACTGACCTTGCAGCAGGCCGAAGGCTCGGCGCGCACCGCGGCGGGCACGCTGGCGGTCACGATCGGCCTGCCGCCGACGACGGTGCTCGACCTCGCGCCGGTGCCGCCGCTGGCGTCGGCGGACCGCCTCAGCCGCGATGTTCAGACGCTGATCACCGAGGCCGAGCGGCTGCGACCCGATCTCGCCAGCCGCCGGGCGAACCTCGATGCGGCGCAAGCCTCGGCGCGCGCGGCGCGCTCGGACGCGCGGCCGTCGGTCGAATTGAACGCCTCCGACGGGGTCAACTATGCCAACTCGATCAACGACCGGAACAGCGCCAGCGTCGGCCTGAGCCTCGTCATCCCGCTGTTCAACGGCTTTGACCGCGCCTATCGCCGCGCCGCCGCGCAGGCCGAGGTCGAGCGCAACGTCGCGCTGGTCGAGCAGAATCGCCAGCAGGCCGGGCTCGACGTGTTCACCAATGCGACCGCGCTCGACACTCAGATCCGCGTGCTGGCGACGGCGCGCGTGCTGATCAACAGCGCCACCGCGTCGGCGAACATCGCGCAGGGGCGCTTCGCGGCGGGGGTCGGCACGTTCACCGACCTGCTCAACGCGCAGTCGGCGCTGGCGAACGCGCGGCAGCAGCTGGTCAGCGCCGATTTCGGGGTGCGTAACGCGCAGGCGCAGCTGGCCCGGTCGGTCGGCAGTATCGGCGCGGCGGTCGACGATTTACGGGGAACACGATGAGACGCCGCCGGACCTGGATCATCCTCGGGCTGATCGCGCTCGCGGTGGCCGGTATCTTCTTCTATCGCAGTCGCCACCAGTCCGATCCCGCCGCGGCATACAAGACCACGCCCGTCGTCCGCGGCGACCTGACCGAGTCGATCACCGCGAACGGCGTCATCAATCCGGTCCGCGTCGTCAGCGTCGGCACGCAGGTGTCGGGCACGGTCCAGAAGCTCACCGTCGACTTCAACGACAAGGTGCAGGCCGGGCAGCTGCTGCTCGAACTCGACCCGTCGGTATATGCCGCGCGGCTGGCGGCCAGCGAGGCGGCGCTCGCCAATATCCGCGCCAGCCAGTCGTTGCAGACGGCGAACGCGGCCCGTGCGGGGCAGCTGTTCAAGCAGCAGTACATCAGCCGCCAGGACTACGAGACCAGCCTGCAGGCCGCCAAAAGCGCCAGCGCGCAGGTCGCCGCCGCCGAAGCGCAGATCAAGCAGGACCGCGCCAACGTCGGCTATACCGTCATCCGCTCGCCGGTCTCGGGCGTCGTCATCAGCCGGCTGGTCGATATCGGGCAGACGGTGGCCGCGTCGTTCAATACGCCGACGCTGTTCACCATCGCCCGCGACCTGACCAAGATGCAGATCGAGGCCGCGGTCGCCGAAGCCGACGTCGCCAAGGTCAAGCTCGGCCAGCGGGTCACCTTCACCGTCGATGCCTATGGCACGCGTGCTTTCGAGGGCTTCGTCAAGCAGGTGCGCCTGAACCCGACATCGCAACAAAACGTGGTGACCTATACTGTCATCGTCGAGGTCGCCAACCCGGACGGTGCCCTGCTGCCGGGGATGACCGCGAACGCCTCGTTCCTCGTGTCGGAGCACAAGAACGTCCTGCTGATCCCCAATGGTGCGCTCAGCTACAAGCCCGCCGACTATATCCCGCCGAAGCGCCACCGCAGCGCGCATGCGGCCGGCACGACTTTCGACGCGAGCGCGGTGACGGTGTTCGTGCTCAAGGGTGCCACACCGCAGCCGCGCCGTATCCGGATCGGGGCGTCCGACGCCGACAGCAGCGAGGTCCTCGCAGGCGAGCTGGCGGCGGGCGAGCCGGTGATCACCGGCGATACGCTGAAGGATGTGAAAAAGGCCAGTTTCGGCCCGCCGGGAACCGGCGGCAACAACGCCAACAGCAGCCGCAAGTAGCCGTGAGCGCGCCGCCGGTCCTGTCGCTCGACCATGTGGTCAAGGACTATGCCAGCGAGGCGGGCACCTTCCGCGCGCTGCACGGCGTCAGCATGGACGTGCGCGACGGCGAGTTCCTGGCGATCATGGGGCCGTCGGGATCGGGCAAGTCGACGCTGATGAACATCATCGGCTGCCTCGATGCGGCGACGGCGGGCGTCTACCGCTTCGAGGGCGTCGACACCGCGACGCTCGGCGAGCGCCAGCTGGCGCGCATGCGCAACCGCGGCATCGGCTTCGTCTTCCAGAGCTTCAACCTGCTGCCGCGGCTGTCGGCGCTGGGCAACGTCGCGCTGCCGCTAGTTTATTCGGGACTGGGCCGCAGCGACCGCGATACCCGCGCGCAGGCGCTGCTGGCGCAGGTCGGGCTGGCGGACAAGCCGCGCTCGCGCCCGTCGCAGCTGTCGGGCGGCCAGCAGCAGCGCGTCGCCGTCGCCCGCGCGCTGGCGAACGAGCCCAAGCTGCTGCTCGCCGACGAGCCCACCGGCGCGCTCGATACCAAGACCGGCGTCGAGGTGCTGGGGCTGTTCCGCGCGCTCAACCGCGAGCGCGGCGTGACCGTGGTCATCGTCACGCACGATCCCGAAGTCGCGCGGGCGACCGACCGGGTGGTGCGCATCCAGGACGGGCTGGTCTTCTACGACGGCGCGCCGACCGAGGCGGCGCTGTACGGGCATGCGCCGGAGGTGGTGGGGTGAATTCGATGCTGACTTGCTGCTCCCCTCCCCTTCAGGGGAGGGGCCGGGGGTGGGGACGCACTCCGATCGGGACACTGCAGCCTCTCGCACCAAGTCCCCACCCCCCAACCCCCTCCCCTTCAGGGGAGGGGGAGCCATGATCGGCTCGATGCTCTCCGAAGCCTGGTCCGCACTCGTCGCCAACCGGTTGCGCTCGGCGCTCACCATGCTCGGCATGATCATCGGCGTCGCCGCGGTCATCCTGATGCTGGCGATCGGCGGCGGCGTGCAGAAGCAAGTATCCGACTCGATCGCCGGGCTCGGCTCGAACATGCTGATCGTCACCGCGGGCAGCGGGCGACAGGGCGGCTTCCTCAGCGGCGGCGCGGGCACCGGCGCGTCGCTGCGGCTCGAGGATGCGGACGCGATCGCGCGGCTGGCCAATGTCGTCGCGGCCGCCCCGTCGACAAGCATCCCGGCGCAGGTCGTCGCGGGATCGCAGAACTGGGCGACACAGATCACCGGCACCGTCCCGGCGTGGTTCACCGTCCAGGACTGGCGGCCGAGCGACGGCCGCACGTTCTCCGACATGGAGGACCGCTCGGCGGCGCGCGTCGCACTGCTCGGCCAGTCGGTCGCCGACAAGCTGTTCGGCGCGAACGATCCGCTCGGGCAGAGCGTCCGCATCAAGGGCACCAGCTTTGCCGTCATCGGGGTGATGGCCAAGCGTGGCCAGGGATTTGGCGGCATCGACCGCGACGACGTCATCGTCGTGCCACTGACCACCGCGCTGCGTCAGCTTCAGGGCAATTTCTTTCGCCGCTCGATCCGCGTCGTCTCGGTCGCGGTCGACAGCGCCGACGCGCTCGACGATGTCAGCACGCGCATCGCGCAGCTGCTGCGGCGCAACCACAAATTAACAGCGGATGCCGCCGACGATTTCACCGTGACCAACCTGACGGCGGTCACCGACACGCTGTCGTCGACGACCGCGGCGATCTCGCTGTTGCTCGCCGCGATCGGCTCGATCAGTCTGGTGGTGGGCGGCATCGGCATTATGAACATCATGCTGGTGTCGGTGACCGAGCGGACGCGCGAGATCGGCATCCGCATGGCGATCGGCGCGAGCCGGGCTGCTGTCCGCCTGCAGTTCCTGCTCGAGGCGCTGATGCTGTCGCTGCTCGGCTGCAGCGTCGGCGTCGGGCTCGGCACCGGGCTCGCCGCACTGGCTGGAAAGGCGATCGGCTTCGACACCGCGGTGACCGCATTCGCGGTGGTCATCGCATTTGCGGTGTCGGCGTCGATCGGGGTGATCTTCGGCTTCTACCCCGCCAACCGCGCCGCGCGGCTGAGCCCGATCGAGGCGCTGCGGTCGTAGCGTATTTCTATGCTGTGGGGCATAGCGGCATGGATCTGCCTTGACATTTATACCAGATCGGTTACTACGAGGGTCAGTTCTGTTGGATTGACGCACACCGAATCCCACTCATCCCGAGCGAAGTCGAGGGAGGCCACGATCGATGGGCTGTGCGTCCCTCGACTTCGCTCGGGATGAGCGGGAGTTGGTGCAGGTTCGATCGAGGTGAAGCATATTCTGATAGTATCGGGTCCGTCCGTTAGAGCTGTAGGGAATAACACTTCAGAATTTATTGTAAGTCACTGGAATATCTTAATATAGTTTGTTTTACCGACTAAACTTCGATTCGCCTTTCGGAGCCGACAAAACTAGTCCGCAGCTGTGCAGGGATCGGACAGCGAGGCTGCGTTAGGCCCGGCTCGCGGCATACGCCGCCAGCGCCCGGCCGCGCGCCACCGCATGATCGACGATCGGCCCCGGATAGCCGCGCACCCCGCCGTGCAGCCACGGCGCGTGGATCGCGCTGGCGGGCACGTCGCCCAGCTCGGGCACCCAGCGGCGGATGTAGTTGCCGGCAGCGTCGAATTTCTCGCTCTGCGTCACTGGCGCCATTATCCGGTAGAACGGCTGCGAGTCGACCCCCGAGCCCATGCTCCACTGCCAGCCGAGCGTGTTCGAGCCGAGATCGGCGTCGACCAAAGTGTCCCAGAACCAGCGCGAGCCCTCGCGCCAGTCGATCCGCAGATGCTTGATCAGGAACGACGCCGCCAGCATCCGCACCCGGTTGTGCATCCATCCGGTCGCCCAGAGCTGGCGCATCCCGTCGTCGACGATCGGATAGCCGGTGTGCCCGTGCCGCCACGCCTCAAGCGCCTCCGCGCCGTCGAGCGTCGTCACGTCGGCGAACGCGAACCTGTCGAAGTCGGTCCGCTGATGCGTCGTCGCCGACTCGGGGAAGCTGTCGAGCAGCGTCTGCGCGAAATCGCGCCAGCCCAGTTCGCGCAGGAACGGCTCGGCGGCATCCCCGGTCGCGTCACTGATCGCCGCCCACACCGTCTGCGGCGAGATCTCGCCGAAGTGCAGGTGCGGCGATAACCGCGAGGTCAGCGCCTCACCCGGAATGTTGCGCCCGGTCGCATAGTCGTGCGCGACCTTGGCGAACGCTTGCAGATTGGCCTGCGCGCCCGCCTCGCCCGGGTGCCAGACGTCGAACCCGCCCGACCAGTCGGGCCTCGTCGGCAACAACCGCCAGTCCGCCAGGGCATCGCTGACCGGCGCCGGCACCGCCCCCGTCAGCTGCGGAGCCGGGAGCGGCGGTGCCGGTGGCAGCTGGCTCTGTGCCGCCTTCCAGAATGGCGTGAATATCCGGAACCGCGCGCCGCTGCCGGTGACCACCGCGCCGGGCCGCAGCAGCAGATTGCCGTCGTGCAGCTGCAAGTCGAGCCGCTCGGCGACGGCCGCCTGCTGCGCCTTGGCGAACGGCTCATAGTGGTTCATTGCGTGGACCGAGCGTGTCTTCAGCGCCCCCGCCAGCTCGGGCAGCACGACCTCGGGCCGCCCCCGGCGCAGCACCAGTGGCACACCGTGCTCGGCGAGCTCGCCAGCAAGCGCGGTCAGGCTATGGTGCAGCCACCAGCGTTGTGCACCACCGAGACGCCACTCGCCCGGCGTCGCGTCGTCGAGCACATAGACCGCGACGACCGGACCCGCCGCGGCGGCGGCGCGCACCGCGGTCTGATCGACGAGCCGCAGATCTTGCCGGAACCAGATGATCTGTGCGTCGGCCATGATTGTCCTTCGGGTTGCGATAC
>JANOOK010000161.1:0-11187 GCA_031421275.1 Sphingomonadaceae bacterium | reverse complement strand
GCGGGCGTGACCTTGAGCAGCCGGGCGGAGTCGCGTGGGCTCGCCGGGCGCAAGGCGATGCGCTCGGGGGGCAGCGTGAAGTCGAAGTCGGCGACGAGCATGGCGGTCAGTCACTCTCTTGCCGTCACCCCCGCGCAGGCGGGGGCCCATAACCACGAGCGTTCGACGCGTAGGGCCCCCGCTTCCGCGGGGTGACGGACGATGGTCTACTTTGGCGGAACGGCGGCAGCCGGCGCAGGGGCAGCTGGCGGTACAGTCGTTGTCCCCGGAGCCGCCGGCGCGCTCGCGGACGGCGGCATCGGCACCGTCCCTACGACGCTGCCCGTTCGCGCTGCATCGGCGGCCGCTGGCGACAGCGGCGGGCTGGCCGGGGCAGGCGCAACCACCGCCGGAGCACTGGCTGCCGTCGCAGCTGCAGCTCCGGCTCCCGTGACGACGCTAGACGCCGCCCCCGCCGAAACCGGCGTCGTCGCGGCCGCACCCGCGTCCGCCGCCAGCGAGGCTTTGACGATCTTCGACGGGTTCGCCGGCGGCTCGCCCTTTTCGATCGCGTCGACATACGCCATGCCGTCGGTCACCCGACCCCAGACGGTGTAGGCCCCGTCGAGCTTGAGCGTCGGTTGCAGGACGATATAGAACTGGCTGTTGGCGCTGTCGGGCGACCCGGCGCGCGCCATCGCGACTGCGCCGCGGACGTGCGGTAGCGCGTTGAACTCGGCCTTCATGTCGGGCAGCTTCGAGCCGCCGGTGCCGGTCCCGGTCGGATCGCCGCCCTGCGCCATGAAGCCGTCGATGACCCGGTGGAAGACCGTGCCGTTGTAGAAGCCCTGACGGACCAGCGTCTTGATCCGCTCGACATGCCGCGGCGCGACGTCGGGGCGCATCTGGATCGTCACGCGCCCGCCGGTCGACAGATCAAGCAGCAAGGCGTTTTCCGGTGTCAGCGGCGGGGTTGCGATCACCGGTAGTGCGGCCGGCATCGGCGGCAGCTTGACGTCGGGCTTCTCCGCCGGGGGTTTGGCTGCCATCGCGCCGCTCGTCAGCATCAGGCCGGCCAGCGCCAGCAACGTCATCCGCATGCTCGTCTCCCCGCTCCGATCTGCATGAGCGGCGCTATCCCATAGTGTAGCTGTCACATCGCTGAACGTCACCCCTGCCCGCGCCGTTATCACTTCAGCACGGATGATCCGCCGGTTGAGAGCCGTCCCGCGCTTAACCGCCGCATCGAGATCGGTTGACCGCAGGCCCCTTGATGTTTGGCTGCAACAGGGTGACATTTAAGACCGAGGCCGGGAGCCCGTCCCGCGCCGCCTGGAGAAGTTCATGCCCTCCTTCACCCGCGAGCTCGAACATAGCCTGCACAACGCGCTCGCCGAGGCGAGCCGCCGTCATCACGAATACGCCACGCTCGAACATCTGCTGCTCGCGCTCACCGCGGACTCGCATGCGATGGCGGTGATGAAGGCCTGTTCGGTCGACATCGACGAGCTCGGCCGTCAGGTCACGCAGTATCTCGATACCGAGCTGAATTCGTTGAAGGCGGATGCCAGCGTCGAGCCCGCCCCGACCGCGGGTTTCCAGCGTGTCGTCCAGCGCGCCATCCTCCACGTCCAGTCGTCGGGCCGCGAGGAAGTCACCGGGGCCAATGTGCTCGTCGCGCTATTCTCCGAGCGCGAAAGCCACGCGGTCTATTTCCTGCAGCAGCAGGACATGACCCGGCTCGACGCGGTCAGCTTCATCAGCCACGGCATCGCCAAGTCGGGCGCCTCGGAGCCGCGCGCGGTCAAGGGCGCGGCGGGCGGCGACAAGGATGAGCCCGAGAAGCCCGAGGGCAAGCCGGGGAAGGGCGGCGAATCGGCACTGAAGCAGTTCACCGTCAACCTCAACGAGAAGGCCAAGACCGGCAAGATCGATCCGCTGATCGGGCGTCATGCCGAAGTCGACCGGACGATCCAGATCCTCTGCCGCCGCTCGAAGAACAATCCGCTGTATGTCGGCGAGCCCGGCGTCGGCAAGACCGCGATCGCCGAGGGGCTGGCGCGCAAGATCATAGAGGGCGCGGTCCCCGACGTGCTCAAGCCCGCGGTCATCTACAGCCTCGACATGGGCGCGCTGCTGGCCGGCACGCGCTATCGCGGCGATTTCGAGGAGCGGCTGAAGAACGTCGTCTCGGAACTCGAGAAGCTCCCGCATGCGGTGCTGTTCATCGACGAAATCCACACCGTCATCGGCGCTGGTGCGACCAGCGGCGGCGCGATGGACGCGTCGAACCTGTTGAAGCCGGCGCTGAGCAGCGGCGCGATCCGCTGCATCGGTTCGACGACGTACAAGGAGTTCCGCAACCACTTCGAGAAAGACCGCGCGCTGCTGCGGCGCTTCCAGAAGATCGACGTCAACGAGCCGACGGTCGAGGACACCATCAAGATCCTGATGGGGCTGCGCCCGAGTTACGAGGAGCACCACCAGCTCAAATACACCCCCGAGGCGATCAAGGCCGCGGTCGAGCTGTCGGCGCGCTACATCAACGACCGCAAGCTGCCCGACAAGGCGATCGACGTCATCGACGAGAGCGGCGCGTCGCAGATGCTAGTGCCGCTGAACAAGCGCAAGAAGGTCATCGGCATCAAGGAGATCGAGGCGGTCATCGCCACCATGGCGCGAATCCCGCCGAAGTCGGTGTCGACCGACGACAAGATGGCGCTGGCGACGCTCGAGGCCGACCTCAAGCGCGTCGTGTTCGGGCAGGACAAGGCGATCGAGCGCGTCGCGTCGGCGATCAAGCTCAGCCGGGCGGGCCTGCGCGAGCCGAACAAGCCGATCGGCAACTATCTGTTCTCCGGCCCGACCGGCGTCGGCAAGACCGAGGTGGCGCGCCAGCTCGCATCTATCCTCGGCATCCCGCTGACGCGCTTCGACATGAGCGAGTATATGGAGCGCCACAGCGTCAGCCGGCTGATCGGTGCCCCTCCCGGCTATGTCGGTTTCGACCAGGGCGGGCTGTTGACCGATGCCGTCGACCAGCAGCCGCACAGCGTCCTGCTGCTCGACGAGATCGAGAAGGCGCATCCCGACCTGTTCAATATCCTGCTGCAGGTGATGGACAACGGCAAGCTCACCGACCACCACGGCAAGACCGTCGATTTCAGGAACACCATCCTGATCATGACGACCAACGCCGGGGCATCGGACATGGCGCGCGAGGCGGTCGGCTTCGGCGCTACCGGCCGCGAGGGCGAGGACGAGGAGGCGATCAAGCGGATGTTCACCCCCGAGTTCCGCAACCGCCTCGATGCGATCGTCGCCTTCGACTATCTGCCGCCGTCGGTGGTGATGCGCGTCATCGACAAGTTCATCATCCAGCTCGAGCTCCAGCTGTCGGAACGCGATGTCCATATCGCGCTGACCGACGAGGCGAAGACCTGGCTGATCGAGCGCGGCTATGACAAGCTGTACGGGGCTCGGCCGCTGGCCCGCCTGATCCAGGAGAAGATCAAGCAGCCGCTGGCCGAGGAATTGCTGTTCGGCAAACTCGTTCACGGCGGCGAGGTCAACGTCTCGGTCAAGGACAGTGTCCTGGCGTTCGAGATGACCCCGGCGGCCCCGCGGCGCAAAAAGAGCAAGAAGGCCAAGGCCGGAGCGGCCGAGGCTGCGACGGGCGAAGCCGCGACCGAGAGCGGTGAGCCGCTGGTAACGGCTTAAGCAGCTCACTTCCTGATTGCTGAGCCCTCTCCCGTAAGATGGGAGAGGGCTAGAATGGGCGGAAGCGCGCGTGCTAGTCGTGACCGCGGCGCTTCCGGAGACCGCTATGCCCGACATCACGCAGGCGATGATCGACCTCTACGATCACTACACCCACGTCGGGCTCGACCGGCGCGCGCTGATGGCGGGCCTGGTGAAGCTCACCGGCAGCGCCGCTACTGCCGCCGCGGTGGTCCCGATGCTCGAAGCCTCGCCAGCGGCGGCGAGCATCACCGACGCTGCCGATCCGCAGTTGCACAGCGAAACGATTCAGTGGCCGGATGGCGGACAGCACGAACTCGCCGGCTATCTGGTGCGGCCGGTAGCCGCAAAGCGCAAACTCGGCACCGTTATCGTCATTCACGAGAACCGCGGACTTACCGAGCATATTCGCGACGTTGCGCGGCGGCTCGCACTCAAAGGCTATCTTGTTCTCGCCCCCGACTATCTGGCACCGGCAGGCGGCACACCCACCGACGAAGACAAAGCCCGGACGATGATCGGGGCGCTCGACCGCGCGGCGACCGTTGCCGACGGCGTCGCGACGGTCGATTACGCGGCCAAGCTGACCGGCGGCAACGGTCGGGTCGGTGCCGTCGGGTTCTGCTGGGGCGGCGGTATGGTGAATGCGGTCGCCTGCGCCGCGGGCGACCGGCTCGCCGTCGCGGTGCCTTATTATGGACCGCAGCCCGATGCCGCTGCGGTGCCCGCAATCAAGGCGCACATGGTGCTGCACTATGCCGGGCTCGACAACCGCATCGACGCCGGCATTCCGGCTTACGAAGCGGCGCTCAAGGCCGCGCGGGTGCGGTACGAGCTGTACGTCTACCCCGGCGTCAATCACGCTTTCAACAACGACACCGCGGCGCAGCGCTACGACAAAGCCGCCAGCGATCTCGCGTGGACGCGGACACTGGCCGCGCTCGACACCGGGCTGAACCGGTGAGCACTCCGCCGGATGACCCGCGCGCTCCCAAGCGCGCGCCGCTCGACCCGGCGCTGATGCGGTCGCTGACCGGGCTCGAGCTGATGCAGAGGATGTTCGCGGGCGAGCTTCCCGGGGCCCCGATCGCTGCATTAATGGCCATGCGCGGCGGCGAGGCCGGGGCCGGGTTTACCGTGTTCAAGGCGTTGCCAGGCCGCGAGCATTACAACCCGATCGGCACGGTCCACGGTGGGTTCGCCGCGACGGTACTCGATTCGTGCATGGGCTGCGCGGTGCACACGACGCTGTCGGCGGGCATCGGCTACACCACGATCGATCTCAATATCACCTACCTGCTCGCGATGGGCGAGCACACCGGCGAGGTTACCGCGCGCGGCGAGGTCATCACCAGCGGCCGGCGGCTGGCGACGGCGCGGGGGACGCTGACCGACAGCAACGGCCGCTTGCTCGCGACGGGGACGACGAGCTGCCTGGTGTTCGCGCTCGACGAGCCGCGGCGGGGATAGCGCCCGTTATTGCCTCGTCGTCTTGGCCGCCGTCTCGTTCCCCCAGCTGCCGTCGATCAGCTTGATGACCGCCGACAGGTCGAGCCCGCCGCCGCCGAGGCCGGCGAACAGTTGGAACAACGATTCCGCCTGCGCGCCCATCGCGACCGGGGCGTCGACCGACTGCGCCGCCCCGACGGCAAGCTTGAGGTCCTTGAGCATCAGCCCCGCCGAGAACCCGCCGGCATAGTCGCGGTTAGCCGGCGACGCCGGAACCGGGCCGGGCACCGGGCAATTGGTCGTCATCGACCAGCTCTGCCCGGACGACTTCGACGCGATATCGAAGAACGTCTGCATGTCGAGGCCGAGCTTCTGCGCCAGCGCGAAGCCCTCGCACGTGCCGATCATGTGGATGCCGAGCATCATGTTGTTGCAGATCTTCGCCGCCTGCCCCATCCCCGCGCTGCCGGCATGGATCACCGCTTTGCCCATGCCTTCGAGGGTCGGCTTGACCGCGGCGAAGGCCGATGCGGTGCCGCCGACCATGAAGGTCAGCGTCGCATTGGTCGCGCCGCCGGTACCGCCCGACACCGGCGCGTCGACCATCGTCAGCTGGCGATCGGCAGCCGCTGCAGCCACCGCCTGCGCGGTGGCGACGTCGATCGTCGAGCAGTCGATCAGCACGGCCTGCGGGTGCGCCGCGGCGAAAATCTCGTCATGATACACCGCGCTGACATGGCGGCCGGCGGGCAGCATGGTGACCACCGCTGCGGCTCCGCCAACAGCGTCTGCAACATCAGCAGCAGCGAAGCAGCCATTGGTAACCGCCTGGTCGAGCGCCGCCCTGCTCAGGTCGAAGGCCCGGACATTGTGCCCCGCCTTGACGAGGTTCGCCGCCATGCCGGAGCCCATCTGGCCGAGCCCGATGAAGGCGATTTCCACGTGCTGCTCTCCCCAAAGAAAAAGGGCCCGGTGGTTGATCCACCGGGCCCTCGAAGCGTCCGTCTAGTTGCGGCTGCCGCCAGTGAAGCGCAGCAGGAACAGGAACAGGTTGATGAAGTCGAGGTAGAGCGTCAGCGCGCCCATGACCACCGACTTGCCAAGCATGTCGCTGCCCTCGACCATCGCGTACATGTTCTTGATCTTCTGCGTATCATATACCGTCAGCGCCGAGAACAGCAGCACGCCGACCAGCGAGATCAGCAGCGAGCCGCCCGCCGACGGGAAGAACGCGTTGATCAGCATCGCGACGATCAGCCCGATCAGGCCCATCATCAGGAACTTGCCGAAGCCACCAAGGTCGCGCTTGGTCGTGTAGCCGTAGAGGCTGAGCGCGCCGAAGCCCGCGGCAGTCGCGAAGAACGTCGAGGCGATCGACCCGCCGGTATAGCGCAGGAAAATCGTCGACATCGACACGCCCATGATCATCGCAAAGCCCCAGAACAGCGCCTTGACGCTGAACTCCGACAGGCGGTTGATCGCGGCGCTCATCGTGATCACCAGCCCGAGCGGCGCGAGCATGACGATCCAGCCGAGCAGCGACGGCCGCCCGAGCTCATTGAACAGCGCGCTGACCATCCCCGAGCGCGCGAAGAACAGCGCGACGACGCCGGTGAGCAGCACGCCGCTCGCCATGTAATTGTAGACCGACAACATATAGGACCGCAGGCCAGCGTCGAAGCTGGCCGTGGCCACACCACCGCCCGCTGCCGGGTAGGCGATGCGGGGATCCACCTGGTTTGCCATGAAAGTCTCCATCGAACCGGCACCGTGCCGGCATGGATGCAATATCGGCTCTTGTTCTCGTCTATTCAAGCGGTGGTTAAGCGCGCGTCACAGCGTCCGTAGCACCGTGTTCGGCCGCGCCGACAGCGCTCCCCACGACCCGGCAAGTCCGAGCGCGACGGTCACCAGCCCGCCGATCAGCACCGTCGCCACCACCGGAGCCCATTGCGGCAGCCAGTCGAGCTTGAGCACCTGCGTCACCACATACCAGCCCGCCGCCGTCCCGAGCAGTAGCGCCAGCCCGGCGACGATGCCGGCCAGCAGGCCGTATTCGATCAGCGTCGCGCGCAGGATCTGGCCCCGCGTCGCCCCGAGAACCTTGAGCAGCACCGCATCGTACAGCCGCGCCTGGCGGCTGGCGGCGAGTGCGCCGATCAGCACGGCGATGCCAGCCGCCACCGTCACCGAGGCGGCGGCACGCACCGCGGCCGACAGCTGCCCGAGCAGCGCACCGACCTGCCCGAGCACGTCCTTGACGCGCACCAGGCTGGCGGCCGGCAGCTCGCGCGTCATCGCCGCACTGAAACTCCGCTCCTGTGCCGGCGTCATGGCGACGGTCGCCATCCAGGTGTGCGGCGCAGCTTCGAGCGTGCCCGGCGCGAACAGGATGGCAAAGTTGAATCCCAGGCTCGACCAGTCGATCTTGCGCAGCGACGCGATGCGCGCGGTCACGTCGACCCCGAGCACCGAGATCGTCAGCGTGTCGCCGACCTTCAGTCCGAGCGCGGCGGCGGCGTCCTGATCGATCGAGATCAGCGGCGGTCCGCTATAGCTCGCCGGCCACCACTTGCCCGCGGTCAGCACATTGTGCTCGGGGAAGCTCGCGGCATAGCTCAGCCCGCGGTCACCGCGCAAAATCCACGCGCCGTCGCTGACGTGCCTGAGCCTGGCGACGGGCACGCCGTTGACCGCGGTGACCGGACCGCGCAGCGACGGCACGGTGCGCAGCGTCGCGTTCGGCGCGGTGGTGCGGACCAGCTGCGTGAACTGCTGAATCGCGTCAGTCGGAATGTCGATGACGAAGAAGCTCGGCGCGCGGCGGGGCAGCTTGGCCTCGATCTGACCCGCGAGGTTGGTCTCGATGACGCTGAGCGTCGCGAACAGCGTCAGCCCGAGGCCGAGCGCGACCACCAGCTGGCGCGTCTGTGCTCCCGGCCGATGCAGATTGCCCAGCGCCAGCCGCGCCAGCGTGCCGCGCGGCCGCGGCCAGCGCGCCGCCGCCATGCGAATGAGCTGCGCCAGCGCGGTCAGCAGCAGCAGCAGGCCTAGTGCGGCGCCGACGAAGATCGCGGCGAATTGCTTGTCCTCCGACTGCGATACCGCCAGCGCCGCGATCGCCAGCGCCGCCCCGCCGACGAGCAGTGCCGTGCGCCAGCCAGGCCAGCGCCGCGCCTCGACCTTGTCACGGAACAGCCGTGCGGCAGGCAGCGCCGTCGCCTGCGCCAGCGGCCACAGCGCAAACGCGGCGGCAATCAGCAAGCCGTACGCTCCCGCGATCAGCAGCGGCTGCGGGTATAGACCGAGCGCCGGCGGCACCGGGATAGCGTTGCCCTCGAGCTTCAGCACCAGCCACGGCACGCCTGCGCCGAGCGCCATGCCCGCGATGACGGCGGCGAGCGCGACAAGGCCGATCTGGATCAGATAGCTGCGAAAGATCAGCGGCGTCGCCGCGCCGAGCGACTTCAACGTCGCGATGGTGTTGGCCTTCGCCGCGAGATACGCGGCGACGCCGTTGCCGACGCCGACGCCCGCCACCGCCAGCGCCGTCAGCCCGACGAGCGTCAGAAACTGTCCGAGCCGCTCGATGAACTGCCGGACGCCGGGCGCGCTGTTGGATCGGTCCTGCAGCTGCCAGCCCGCGGCGGCGAAGTCGTGGCGCAGGCTGGCCTCGGCGGATTTGGGGCTGACGGCCGGCGGCAGCTTCACCCGGTAATGGCTGCGGTACAGGCTGCCCGGCGCGAGCAGGCCGGTGGCATCGAGGTCGGCCAGCCGGATGATCGCGCCAGGGCCGAAGCCGAAGCCATCGCCCGCCTGGTCGGGTTCGTCGGCGATGACGCCCGCGACCCGGAAGCGCGTGCTGCCGACGGCGAGCGCATCGTTGGCGCGGACTCCGAGCCGGTCAGCAAGAGCCGCCGAGACCGCGATTTCGCCCGCGCCGAGCGCCGCGCCGTGTTCGAGCCGCAGCTTGCCGTAGAGCGGGTAGCGCGCGTCGACGGCCTTCAATTCGGCGAGCACGCGGTCGTCAGCCCCGGTCTTGCCCGCCATGGCGCGCAGGCGGATGACCTCCGACACCGTGCCGAGCTTCGCCAGCCCGGCGCGTTCGGCGGTGCTGGCGCGTCGCCCGGTCAGCCGCGCCTCGATGTCGCCGCCGAGGATGAGCTGGCCGTGGTCGGCAAGGCCGGTGGTGATCGCGCTCGACAGGCTGCCGACCCCGGCGATGGCGGCGACCCCGAGCACGAGGCAGGCCGCGAGCAGGCGGAGCCCGCGCAGGCCACCGCGCAACTCGCGGAACGCAAGGCGGAGCGCGAGCACTTAAGCCGCTCCGCCGTCGACGATCCGCCCATCGCGCATCTCGATGACCCGGTCGCAGCGCTTCGCCAGTTCGACGTCGTGGGTGATCAGCACGAGCGTTGCGCCGCCGGCCGCGGCCTGCGTGAACATCAGCTCGGCGATGGCCCTGCCGGTCGCGGCGTCGAGGTTGCCGGTCGGCTCGTCGGCGAACAGTAGCACCGGGCGGCAGGCGGTGGCGCGGGCGATGCCGACGCGCTGCTGCTCGCCGCCCGACAGCTGCGTCGGATAATGGCTGAGCCGGTGGCCGAGGCCAACCGCTTCGAGCTCGGCGCGGGCGCGCGCCGTCGCGTCGGCGATGCCTGCGAGTTCGAGCGGCACCGCGACGTTCTCGAGCGCCGTCATCGTCGGGATCAGGTGGAACGCCTGCAGCACGATGCCGATGCGGCCGCGGCGCGCGCGCGCCAGTCCGTCCTCGTCGAGGCTGCCGAAGTCGGCGCCGGCGACCCGCACCGAACCGCCGCTGGCCTTTTCCAGCCCGGCAAGGATCGCCATCAGCGACGACTTGCCCGACCCGGAGGGTCCGAGGATCGCGACACGCTCGCCCGCGGCGACGTCGAGATCGATGCCGCGCAGGATGTCGACCGCCGCGGCACCGGTGCCGAGCCGCAGCGTAACGCCGCGGATGCCGATGACCGGGAGGGTGCCAGTCTTCGCACTGCCACCGATGACATCCGTGGCGGGCGTGACCATAACAGGGCTGACGACGTTCATGGCGGCTCCGGACAGGACGAGTGCGACGATGCAGGGCGAGCGAAACGGACTTGGACGATATGGCATCGCGCGCGGGCTTTACCACCTGGCGCTTGCCGCCGCGGCGATCATGATCGGTGCCGCGGCAGCACCTGTGGCGGCCACGCAGCTGGTTCTCGCCTACGGTGACAGCCTGATGGCGGGATACCAGCTTGGCCCGACCGAGGGCTTCGCGCCGCAGCTCGAGGCGGCATTGCGCCGGCAGGGCCGCGACGTCAGCGTGCATAGCGCGTCGGTGTCCGGCGACACCAGCACGGCCGGGCGCGCGCGGCTGAACTGGGTGCTGGCAGGGCTGAAGGTCAAGCCCAGCCTCGTGCTGCTCGAACTTGGCGCGAACGATATGCTGCGCGGCCAGTCGGTGCCGGTGCTGCGCGTCAACCTCGAAGCGCTGCTGAGCGAGTTTGCGCGGCGCGGCATCCCGGTCGTGCTCGCCGGCATGCAGGCCTCGCCCAATCTCGGCGCAACGTATGCGCGCGACTTCAATCGCATCTATCCCGATCTCGCGCGGGCGCATCATGTGCCGCTATACCCGTTCTTCCTGAACGGCGTCGCCGCAACCCCGGCGCTGCAGCTGGCCGACGGCATGCACCCCAACCCGCGCGGGGTCGCGGCGATCGTCCGCGGCATCCTGCCGATGGTCGACGCCGCGCTCGGACCGGCGCGGCCGGGGCGCGACCGGCGTCAGCTGGTGCCGATCGCCTCGTCACAGCCGACGCGCGTCCGCTAGACCGCGACGTGCACCGGCTTTTCGTCGCGATCGAGCTGCCCGTGGCCGTTCGCGACCGCCTGCTCGACGTCATGGGCGGGATCAGCAACGCACGCTGGCAGCGCGACGACCAGCTCCATCTGACGCTGCGCTTCGTCGGCGAGGTCGACCGAAACATGGCGCAGGACATCGCCGCTGCGCTCGGC
>JANOOK010000160.1:0-49771 GCA_031421275.1 Sphingomonadaceae bacterium | reverse complement strand
GCGCGCGGCAGCGGACCGCCGCCGTCAGCGCCGCATCGAGCATGTCGGCCGCAAGCTAACGCGCGTCGCCGCGGCGATCCTGCTGATCTGGGGCGCGGCGCTGGTGTGGGGGCTGGCGGTGTCGCCGCTGGGCACGAGCCTCCTCCTGCTACTGGTGCTGCTGACCGGGCTGGTCGCGGCGGGACTGCTGGCGTTCCCGCGCGAGACCGTGCCGCAGGCGACGACCATCGCGGCGACCGCGCCCGCAGCGCTGCCGGGGGCCACCGACGCGTGGCTCGACGCGCAGCGCTCGGCCCTGCCGGCGCTGGCGGCTCCGGCTATCGATGCGATCTCGGCGCAGCTGGCGACCTTGCAGCCGCAGCTCAGCGCGATGCTGGCGACCGACCCGCTGGCGCAGGAACTCGGCCGCCTGCTCGGCGCGCATTTGCCCGAGCTGGTCGAACGCTACGAGCGGGTGCCGCCCGAGCAGCGGGCGCAGGCGGCATATGCGGGCGGGCCGACGATCGAGCGCCAGCTGATCGACGGGCTCAGCGTCGTCGAAGCCGAACTCGGCCGCGTCTCGCAGGCGCTGGCCGCAGGGGACCGCGACGCGTTCGCGACGCAGGGGCAAATTTCTGGAAAGCCGGTACGGCGGGATCGAACCGGGGGCGTCGTAGCCTCGCCCGCCGAAGCGGGCGAGGCCTGACGTTTACGCCGTTACGCTGGCGCTGCGGCGACGGGCGGCAAAGCCGACCATGCCGAAACCGGTCATCAGCAACGCCCAGGTTGCCGGCTCGGGGACGCCGGCAGGCGAGCCGTTGACGTCGAAGCGGAGCACCGACGGTCCGCCGGCGGTCTCACCGAACGACAGGGTGAAATTGTACAGACCTGCCGTCGGGGCGTTGACATTGAACGGCGTGTTGACCGGAGCCGTCGGTCCCGGCTGGTTCACGACAAGGCCGATCCCCTGGATGGAGAGTTGCAAGCCGTCGTCGTGCGGCACGACGAAGCTGTTGATGCCGGCATTCAGATAGGTCTGGCCGGTGAACAGGAAGTAGGTGTTGTTGAGAATGTGCCCAGCGGTCGCGGCATTCAGGCCGGCAGGGTTTTTGAGGAACGCGCCGATGGTGAACGTCGTGCTGTCGTTGCCCGGCGCATCGGTGAAGTTGATCGCGTTGACGGTCGTCGTCGCGTTCGGGGCGCCAAGCGTCGCTGCCTGCGCGATCGTCGCATTGGCGGCGGCAGCAGTAGCCGCAGCCGTGCCGGTGTAGACGGCGACGGTGATGACCGCGTTGGCGGCACTGGCGATCGCCAGCGAGGCGATCAGCGCTCCCATAGATGTGCTAAGTCTCATCGGATGACCCTCTTTGTTGGAGATACGCCCACCGCATCTCTGCCGGACGATGAGCAAGAGTCAGGCCAAACAATGTAGTTGCGTGCCGACAACAACTTAGAGTTGCAAATGCGTAATGATTATTACTCAAGTGTAAAATCTACCGACACTTACAGTCAATCTAGTCCAATCTAGCGTTTTCGTTACGGGTATTTAACGAGTCTACTTGTGGTAGCGCGCTGACTAGCCAAGCCGATGGCGGCAGCAACGGTTCGGAGGACGTTACGCATACGTAACAGAAGACTGATTACAGGGACTATTCGTCGATAGATTGTACTTCACCGATGCATCGAATGACGTACGTGTCGAGCTTGGGGCATTGCGACATCAGATTGTCGCATCAGGCGAACCTCATTGGATATCCGCCCCCGATCCATGCTCAGCCGCATCTTGACAAACGAACCTATTTGGATAATATCCGCCGAATGACAAACACCTTGCCCAGACTGACCCGCCAACGCCACGACGGCTGGTCGCCCGAGGTGCAGCAGCAGTTTCTCGACGAACTGTCGTTTACCGCCTCGCCGTCGCTGGCGGCGGCTGCGGTCGGACGCTCGGTGCGGTCGGCGCATCGGTTGCGGGCGCGCCCCGACGCCGGTGCGTTTCGCGATGGCTGGACGGCGGCCATGGCGACCTGCATGACGCAGATGCGCGAGCAGGCGCTCGACCGGGCGTTCAACGGCCATATCGCGCCGATCATCAAGAACGGCCGCAAGGTCGGTGAGCGGCCCGTCATCCGCGATGTCATGCTGATGTGCCTGTTGCGGCTTTACGATGCCCCGGTGTTTCACGCCGACCGCGCGCGCGAGGCGGTCGTGGCCGCAGCGCCGAAGCTGCTGACCCACGCCGAACTGATCGTCGAGTTCGAGGCGGCGCTCGTCAAAGTCAGGCAAGCACGTATCGAGCGAGGTCTTGATAACGTTGATGAAACAGCCTCCGAGTGAGGGACCTTTGAGGGAACTTCCGAGCTTTTTCAGGCGCGGTTAGACGCGTCGGATCGCGGCGCTGCCGCCCCCGGACATCGGGCTCACGCCGCAGCTTGGCTGGTCAGCAACGCCGGCGCGTCCTATGGACAGGCATGACGGCCAGTTCTTTACGACGCTTCCCACTGCTGCTGGCCTGCAGTGCCGGCGTGCTGATGGCCAGCACCGGTGGTCGGGCACAGGTGCCCGAGGCGGACACGACGGCGATTGCCGCCCAGGTCGATGCGGCGCAAGCCACGTTGCGGGCGGTCGAGGCCGCGGTCGCGCCGCGAAACCTCGATGATGCGGCGCTGCAGGCGCATATCGCCGAGCTCATTCCCGCCGACGACCGGCTCGACGCCGCGGTGGGGGCGCTGGCCCCGCAGCAGACCGCGCTCGATGCGCGCCTGTCGGAGCTGGGCCCGCCGCCGACCGCCGGGCAGCCGCCTGAGTCGGCCGAAATTACCCAGCTGCGCGGCCAGTTGCAGGCCGGGCGAGCGGCGGTCGATACCGAACTCAAGCAGGCCAAGCTGCTCACCGTCGAGCTCGATCAGCTGACCGCGCGGCTCGAGGAACGTCGCCGCCAGCTGTTCTCGACGCGGCTGTGGACGCCGGGGCGATCGGTCGTCAGCCCGTTCCTGTGGCGCGATTTCGCCGTCGCGCTGCCGGGCGATGTCCGGCGGCTCGCCGCAGTGTTCGCGGGACAAGCGCGCCTGCTGGCGACCTCGCAGACGCGGCCGGCGGTCGCGATCGGTCAGTTGGCGGCCTTGATCGCGGCGATCCTGATCATCGTACCCGGCCGCCGCCTGCTCGCCGGGTTCGGGGTCCGGCGCGCGGCCGCCTTGACGGAACAGACGCGGCTGGCGCGGTCGCTGCTCGTGACCTGGCTCGTCCTCGTCACGGTGCTGACGACGCTCGCGGCCGGCTATCTGCTGCGATCGGTGCTGCTCGACACTGCGGCGCTGACGGGGCCGTTCACACGGCTGACCTTGCTGGTGCTTCGCGTCGCGGTGTTCGCCGCGATCGTCGCCGGGCTGGGCCGGGCGTTGATCGCCGCTGGACACCCGGAACGACGGCTGGTGCCGATCTCCGACGCGCTCGCAGACCGGCTGCGGCCGTATCCCGCCCTGATCGCGCTGGCCGCCGCCGCCGCCAACCTGCTCGCGGGGCTGCACAGCGCGCTCGGACTCAGTCTCGCCGGGTCGGTCGCCGGCAACGCGGTCATGCTCGTCGTCGAACTGCTGGTCGTCGCACGGACGCTGCTCGTCGCCTGCCATGGCCAGTTGTCGTTGACGGACGCGGCGGCGGACGATGCGGGGGCAGACAGCTTGTCCCCGGCCAGCCGCAGCAGCCAGTTGCCATGGACAGCGGCCGGGCTCGCGGCGTGGCTCGCGGTGATCGCCGCTGGCGCGGCGCTGCTGATCGGTTATCAAACGCTCGCCGAGTTCATCGTGCGCGAACTGGTGTGGATTGCGGTCGTGCTCGCCGGCTTGTTCGTCGCGGTCCGGCTCAGCGACGATGTCTTCCCCGCGGTGCTCGGCCCCGGGTCGCGGCTCGGACGCGGTGTCCAGCTCGCCGTCGGCGTGTCGGAGGCCGCCTTGCGCCAGTTCGGCATCCTGCTGTCGGGGCTGGCGCGGCTGGCGCTGTTGCTGTTCGGCTGGACGCTGATCGTCGCGCCGTTCGGGGCGAGTGCCAGCGACGTCTTCGGGCGCGTCACCTCGAACGATCTCGTCATCCATGTCGGCCAGGCGGTGATCTCGCCGGGCACGATCGTCGGCGGCATCGTCATCCTGTTCGTCGGCGTGCTGGTCACCCGCAGTATCCGCCACTGGCTCGAGCAGCGCTATCTGCCGGCGACCGCGCTCGATATCGGCGTCCGGGCGTCGCTCGCGACGCTGGTCAGCTACGTCGGCGCGATCCTCGCGCTAGTGTTCGCCAGCGCCTTCCTCGGGCTCAGTCTCGACCGCATCGCGCTGTTCGCCAGCGCGCTGTCGATCGGCATCGGCTTCGGGCTGCAGTCGGTCATCAGCAACTTCGTCTCGGGGCTGATCCTAATGGTCGAGCGCCCGGTGAAGGTCGGCGACTGGATCGCCATCGGCGATCTCGAGGGCGACGTCCGCCGGGTCAGCGTCCGCGCCACCGAGATCGAGATGAAGGACCAGTCGCGGCTGATCGTCCCCAACCTCGACCTGATCACCAAGACGGTACGCAACGTCACCCACGCCGGCGCGCTCGGCCGTATCCGCATCGTGCTGCGCGTCAACGACGACGCCGATCCGCTGGCGCTGCGCGAGCTGCTTATCGCGCATCTGGCCGCGCATCCGGCCGTGCTCACGGAGCCCGCGCCGGCTGTCTATCTGACCGAGGCGCGCGACGGTGGGCTCGAGTTCACCAGCTTCGCCTTCGTCGCCTCGGCGCGCGACGTCTACGGCGTCCGCAGCGCCCTGCTGTTCAAGATCGTCCCCGATCTCAAGGCCAACGGCTTCGCGCTCGCCAACTCGACGCCGATCGTCAACCTCGGCGTCGACGGCCGGCTGATCGAACCCGCCGCCGGGAACGCCGCATCGCCGGGCTAGCGTGCCGGAGCGAGCGCTTCCGCGGTGATCGGTGCCCCGAGCGTGCCGCTGATCGCCCACGCCAGCGCGGCATCGACTTCAAAGCGGATCAGCCGGTTTGACGATCGTCGATACAGCGCCAGCTCGTACGAGCCGTTCTCGCGAGCGACGAGACCAATCTCGGTCAGGTCAGTGGTGATCTTCATAACGTCGGACCCCCCGGTCGAGCAGCGGTCGTGCTGCACGATCAAGTTACGCCTAACTACTCCGAAAGATAGTGTTTTCTGAGGCCCAAGATAATTCGGCCGGGCCAGTAACGATCAGCCGTGGACGACCGGCGGCGCGGCGCGGATCCGCGTCGTTGCGGCATCGATGACCAGCGTCGCGGCCGGATCGAAGACAACACCGAACCGGCTCGCACCGACGCCGACGCCGGTCGGAAACAGCACCGGATTGTCGCGGTAGCTCGGCGGCATCAGCGCGCGAGCGGCGGCGTTCGGGGTCGGATAGCCGGTGAGCAGCGCCAAGTCGCGCGCCCGCTCGGCCCCGAGCAGCCAGTCGATGAAGGCGTGCGCCGCCGCCGGTCGCGTCGAGCTGCGCGGCACCGCGAGCACGTCGGCGCTGAGCAGGCCGCCCTCGCGCGGCACGACGAAGCCGAGATCGGCGTCGCGCTGCATGACCGCGGCGATGTCGCTGTTGTATTCGATGACGAGGTCGACGGTGCGCTCGACCAGCAGGTCCTGACCCTCGTCGGTGTGGAACAGCTTGAACGCCGGCTTGCGCGCGATCAGCATGTCGGCGACGGCAGCGATACCGGCGGGCGTCGGCGGCTGTCCAAGATACATGCCGCCGAGCTCGATCAGCGCTGGCGAGACCTCGATCGCGGCGATGCGGTGATCGAACCGCGGGTCGGCAAAGGCGGCGCTCCAGCTGTCGGGAGCCTGCACGTCACGCGGCAGCCGCGACCGGCGATAGCCAAGCCCGAGCACCTGCCAGCTATACGGCACCGAATAGCGATTGCCGCGGTCATACCCCGGATCGCGCCAGAACGGCATCAGATTGGCTCGCGCCGGCAGTTGCCGGTGGTTGAGCGGCCGCAGCAGTCCGGCCTCGTGCAGTCGCTGCAGCCCGAGATGCGACGGCACGACGACATCGTAATCGGTGCTGCCCGCCGACAGCTTGGCGAGCAGCTCGTCGTCGGTCGCGAAGGTCGACAGTTCGACGTGCGTCCCCGTGCGGCGCTCGAAGCCGGCCAGCGTCGCCGGTCCGACGTAGCTGTCCCAATTGTAGAAGCCGATGCTGCGCTCGTCGCCCGCGGTGCAGGCCGGGATCAAGCTCAGCGCGAAGCCGGCGCCAAGCCCGGCCGCCAACGATCGTCGAGTAACCCCGGTCATGCCGAGCGCAGCAGCCAGTCGTAGTCGAGCGGCGGCACGGCGGCGTTGAAGCGTGCCTGCTCGCCGCGCTTGACCGCGGTGTAGATGTCGACGACCCGCGCGCCGAGATAGTCGCGCAGCAGCCGCGAGCGCGCGCCGCGCTCGATCGCATAGGCCCAGTCGGACGGCAGCCGCTCCCCGGTGCCGGCGTCACCATCGCCCTCGAAAGCACGGACAACTGCCGGCGGTCCCGGATCGATGCGGTTGGTCAAGCCGTGGTGGATGCCCGCGAGCGCGGCGGCAGCGGCGAGATACGGGTTGGCATCCGCCCCGCTGACCCGGTGTTCGAGGCGGCGGCTGGCGGCGGGACCGGGCGGCACGCGGATCGCCACGGTCCGGCTGTTCAGCCCCCAGCCGGCGCGCGCCGGGGTATGGCTCGGCTGGGCGAAGCGCCGATAGCTGTTGGCGTTCGGCGCGAAGATCGCCATCGCGTCCCCCATCAGCTCGCACGCGCCGCCGATCGCATGGCGCAGCGCCGGGCTGCCTTCGGCGGCATCGGCCGCGAAGATGTTGTGGCCGTCGCGGTCGAGGACACTGATATGCAAATGGAGCCCGCTGCCGGGCTGGGCCTCGAACGGCTTGGCCATGAACGTCGCGGCATGGCCGTGCGCCGCGGCGACACCCTTGGCGGCGCGCTTGAAGCGCACGGCATCGTCGCAGGCCGCGACCGAATCGGGCCGGTGCGCCAGTGTCAGTTCGAGTTGGCCGGGGGCGTATTCGGCGATGGCGGTCCCCGCGGGCACGCCGATCGCGTCGCAGGCCGACCATAGCGCCTTCAAATAGTCCTCCGCGATGGCATCGCCGTCGAGACCGAACACCTGCGGCTGCACCGCCCGCTGGCCGTCGCTGCCGAGACGCTGCTGAACACCGCCCGCCGCCGTGCGCTCGGCATCGAGCAGGGTGAATTCAAGCTCGCAGGCGATGACCGGGTTCAGCCCGTCGGCGGTGAAGCGGTCGAGCACCGCTTGCAGGATCGCTCGCGGGTCGAGGTCGCAGCCGCTGCCGTCGAGCTCGTACAGGCCGAGCATCGCCTGTGCCGCATCGGGTCCGAGCCACGGGGCGGGGGTCAGCGTGCCGGCGACCGGCCACGCCAGCCGGTCGGCATCGCCATCGGGCCAGATCTCGGGTTCGTCGAGGTCGAGACCGGTGACGTCGACGACGGCGATCGAGCCGGGAAGGTGAACGCCGCTCGCGTAGGCCTGGCCGAGATCGCCACGCCGAAGCCGCTTGCCGCGGGCGACGCCCGACAGATTGGTGAAGAACAGGTCGACGAAGGCGATTGCCGGATGTGCGGTGAGGAAGGTGGCGAGTTCAGCAGGATCGGGAGCTTGCGGCGGATGGGTCATTGCCGCTGGCTTAGCGCGATATCAGGGCAATCCGCAACCGGACCGCTCTACGACGGTGCGGCGACGTCCTCCCGCGCTATACCAGCGGCGTCGGTCGACCCAGGCCTCGCCCCGAACAGCGTCTTCAGTTCGGACTTCAGAATCTTGCCGTTGGCGTTGCGGGGCAGCGGTCCGTCCCAGAAGCGCACCTCGACCGGGACCTTGAACGCCGCCAGTCGGGCCGCCACGAACTCGCGCAGCTCGGCCTCGCTCGCGGTCGCACCCGGCCGCAATGTCACTACCGCCGCGGGCTCCTCCCCGAGGCTGCGGTGCGGGCGCGCGACGATCGCGGCGTCCATCACGGCGGGATGATCGTAGAGCGCGTTCTCGACCTCGACGCAGTAGATGTTCTCGCCGCCGCGGATCAGCATGTCCTTGGCGCGGTCGATGATGAAGCAAAAGCCCTCGGCGTCGAGCCGCGCGAGGTCGCCGGTGCGGACCCAGCCGTCGACGAAGGTTTCCGCGCTCGGCCCGGGCTTGCGCCAATAGCCTTTCACGACATTGGGCCCTTTGCCCCACAGCTCGCCGACGGTGCCGGCGGGAACGACATTGCCGTCGGGATCGGTGATCTTCATCTCGCAGACCGGAACCGCCGGGCCGCAGCTGTCGGGGCGGTGCTGATAGTCCTCGGCCATGTGGTGGGTGAAGGTGGCGCTGGTCTCGGTCATGCCCCAGCCGTTGCCGGCCTGCGATTTGGGGAACACCGCCTTGATCTGGCGGACCAGTTCGGGGGCCGACGGCGCGCCGCCATAAGCGATGCTTTCGAGGCTCGACAGGTCGTAGTTGCCGCGGTTGGGATGCTCGATGATCTGCCACGCGATCGTCGGCACGCCGCCGCACATTGTCAGCCGCTCGCGCTCGATCAGCGCCATCGCGACCTCGGGGTCCCACTTGCGCATCAGCACCAGCTTCGCGCCCGTGAACAGCGACGGCGACAGCACCGCATGGCAGCCGGTAGCGTGGAAGAACGGCACCGACAGCAGGCTGCCGCGTTGCGGCCCTGTAGGATCGGGCACCGGCGGCAGCTCACCGCGCCGCAGGAAGCTGCGCGCCGCCGAGATGCCGCTTGCCATGATGTTCGAGACGATGTTGCGGTGCGTGCCGAGCGCGCCCTTGGGCTTGCCGGTGGTGCCGCTGGTGTAGAAGATCGTCGCGTCGTCGTCGGGCAGCAGCTCGACGTCCGGCAGTGGCAGATCGGGTAGCGCCGCCCAGCTGTGCGGGGTGCCGATGACGCTTTCGAGGTCGGCGACGCGCGGATCGCCGTGCGGCTCGGAACTACGCGTGACGTAGATGCGGGTCAGCGCCGGGCACGCGGCGAGATGCTCGCCCAGCCGCGCCAGCCGCTCGCCGTCGACGAGCAGCAGCTTTGCTCCCGAGTCGGCCAGCCCGTATTCGAGCTCGCCGCCGGTCCACCACGCATTCAGCGGCGTGACGATCGCACCCAGCAGCTCGGCGGCGAAGAACGCCACCGGCCACTCGGGGATGTTACGCATGACGATCGCGACCCGGTCGCCCTTGACGACGCCGTCGGCCGCGAGCTGCCGGCTCAGCGTCAGCACGGCACGGGCGAAGCCCTCGAAGCTGACGCGCTCATCCTCATGGACCAGGAACGTCCGCTCGCCGTGCTGGCGGCCGGCGAGAAAGACGTCGCGCAGCGTCGGCGGCGCATTCTTCCACGTCCGCGTCGGGACACCGCGGATCGACAGCGTCTCCATCTCGAACGGCGCGCCCGGCGCAGTCAGCAGGCCATGCGCGGCGTCGATCGACATAGCGGGCCAGGCGGCGGTGGTCATGGCAGTCCCCAGGGTGAATTCTTTTCCCGCATACAAGCCGATTGCGGCCCGGTACGCTAGTCGCGAAAATGCACGTCGTCGGTCGCCTCGGTGCTCGCCAGCGAGCGGTGCAGCGTCGGATCGAGCAGCGCATACAGCAGCAGCACCGCCAGTGCGGTCGCGCCGAGCCAGTACGGATAGCTGTGGCCGAGCCCGTACAGTCCGATGCCGGCCGCCGGGGCGAGCACGAAGCACGCGCCGTTGACGGCAGTGACCGCACCCGCCACCGCGCCCTGCTCGTCATTGCCGACGACGAGCGAGGCACCCGCGGTGAACCCCGGCCGGGCGAAGCCATAGCCGAGGCTGGTCAGCGCGAAGGCGGTGACGATGCCGTGATAGTCGCTCGCCAGCGCGATCCCGGCGGTGCCGAGCGCTGCCAGCCCGGCGCCCCAGCGCATCAGCATGCCCGGCGTCATCCGCAGCATCCGGATCAGCCCCCACTGCGCCAGCAAGGTCGCGCCCGCGCCGACCATGAACGCGCTGCCGACCGCCTTGGCCGCGTCGGCCGGCGCGCCGCCGACATGGTCGATGATCAGGAAGCCGAGCGCCTGGCCGGTGGCGGCCTGGACGCTGCCGCTGGCGAAGCCGTAGAGCATGAACGGCAGGATGCGCCGGTCGCGCCAGCTCAGCCGCGGTACCCGCCCGATGTCGGCAGCGACCGCGGATGCGCCGGTAGCACCGCCGAGGATGCTCGGCATCGTCGACGGAGCCCCGTGGCGATGATGCTCCCGCTCATGCAGCGAGCCATGCTCGGGGCCGGGATGGTCGTTCGGCAGCAGCCGCCACAGGATCACCGCGACGACCGCGGCGATCGCGGCAAAGCCGAACATCGGCCCCGACAAGCCGAACGGCGCGAGCTGCAGATACGGCGCGATGCCCGGTCCCAGGATGGTGCCGAGCCCGAACGCCGAGGTCAGCATGGCGAGCGCGGCGGTCCGCTCATGCTCCGCACTGCGCGCCGCGACATAGGCCTGCGCCGCCGGGTTCGACGCCGAGCCGAACAGCCCGAAGATCGCGCGCAGCACCGCAAACAGCGCCAGCGTCGCCAGCGGGGCCAGCCAGTGCTCCAATCCGGCGAAGATCGTGAACGCGCAACCCAGCATCGAGATGCCGAAGCCCACGACGCCAAGCTGCATCAACCGCTTGCGCCCCTGCCGGTCCGAAGCGCGCGCCCAAAACGGTGCCGAGAACGTCCACAGCAGCGCCGAGAACGAGAAAATCACCGCAACGCCGAGATCGGGAATATGGATCGCCCGCGCGATCGACGGCAGCACCGACTGCAGCGCGGTGTTCCCGGCCGCGACCGTCAGCAGCACGACGAACAGCACGGCGAAGTCGCGGCGGGGGAGCGTGGTGGTGGTCATGCGGGCGGGTCGCCCCTGCTGACCCTCTCCCGTGCTGACGGGAGGGGGCTAGACAAGTGGCAGCCGGCTAGAACCCTACCAGATCCGCACGCGTTGCTCGGGCGTCAGATACAGCTTGCCGCCCGGCTGCGGGTTGAACGCGGCGTACCACGGGTCGAAGTTACGCACCGTCGAAGCGCGCTGCTCGCCGGGCGAGTGCGGGTTCGAGGTAACCTGCGACAGCAGCGCCGCATCGCGCTGGCGCTCGCGCCAGACCTGCGCGAAGCCGAGGAAGAAGCGCTGGTCGCCGGTCATCCCGTCGATCACCGGCGCGGGCTTGCCGTGCAGCGAGATGTGGTACGCATCATAGGCGATCCGCAGCCCGGCGAGGTCGGCGATGTTCTCGCCCAGCGTCAGCCCGCCCTTGATGTGCGTGCCGGGCAGCACCTCATAGGCATCGTACTGCGCGATGAGCTTGTCGGCGCGGACCTTGAACTTCGCCGCGTCCTCGGGCGTCCACCAGTCGCGCAGCATGCCGGTAGCGTCATACTTGCGGCCCTCGTCGTCGAAGCCGTGGCTGATCTCGTGGCCGATGACGACGCCGATGCCGCCGTAGTTGACCGCCGGATCGGCGTTCAGATCGAAGAACGGCGCCTGCAGGATCGCCGCCGGGAAGACGATCTCGCTCTTGGGCGGATTGTAATACGCGTTCACCGTCTGCGGGGTCATGCCCCATTCGGTGCGGTCGAGCGGCCCGCCGAGCTTGTGCAGGTTGCGCTGATATTCGAATGCCTGCGCCCGGTTGGTATTCTCGAACGCATCACCGGGCTTGGCGGCGAGCGCGGTATAATCGCGCCACTTCACCGGATAGCCGATCTTCGGGTCGAGGCTCGCCAGCTTGATCTTGGCCTGCGCCTTGGTGGCGGGCGACATCCAGTCGAGCGTGTCGATCCGCGCCCGCATCGACGCGCGCAGATTGGCGACCAGCGCGTCCGCCTGCGCCTTCGCCTCGGGCGTGAAATACTGCGCGACGTACAACCGCCCGACGGCCTCGCCCAGCGCCCCGTTGGTGGCGTTGACCGCACGCTTCCAGCGCGGCTGCTCCTCCGGCTGGCCGCTGAGTACGGTGCCGTTGAACGCAAACGACTCGTCACGGAACGCCTTGGGCAACACGCCGGCGCGCGCTTCGAGCACTCGCAGCGTCAGGTAATCGCGCCAGACCGCCAGCGGACGCGTCGCGGCGAGCTTCGCCACGCCGGCCATCGCGCTCGGCTGCGCGACGTCGAAGTTCGGCTCGCTGCCGAGCCCGGCGGCTTTCAGATACGTCGCCCAATCGAAGCCGGGGGCGGTGGTGCCGAGGCTGGCGACGGTGTTAAGATTATAGGTCTTGTCAGGGTCGCGGTTCTCGATCTGGCTCCACTGCGCCGCGGCAATGTCGTGCTCGAGGTCGAACACCGCTTTGGCGCGAGCCTCGGCGTCGGGCATCCCGGCAAGCTTGAACATCGTCGCGATGTGCGTCGCATACTTCGCGCGCGTGTCGGTGAACTTGGGCGTATCGACGAGGAAATAGTCACGGTCGGGCAGCCCGATGCCGCCCTGACGGACGTTGACCATATAGTGCTGCGGAGCCTTGGGGTCCTGCTGGACCGAGAAGCGCACCGGAACCGATACGCCGATCTGGTTCATGTTGCCGAGCGCCTGCGCCAGTGCGGTGGGCGTGGTCACCGCGGCGATCCGCGCCAGCATCGGCTGCAGCGGCGCGAGCCCGCGCGCCTCGATCCCGGCCTCGTCCATAAAGGCGGTGTAATACGCCCCGACCTTCTGCGCATCGGTGTCGCCAGCCGGGCCGGCCTTTGCCGCCGCCTCGATGATGCCGCGCGAGCGCGCCAACGAGCGGTCGCTGAGCACGTCGAACGCGCCGAAACGCGCCTTGTCGGCAGGGATCTGGGTCGTCCGGTTCCAGCCGCCGTTGGCAAACAGGTAGAAGTCTTCGCCGGGCGGCACGGCGCGGTCCATGCCGGCGGTGTCGAAGCCGAAATCGCCGATCTCCGGCGCCGCGGCGGCGGCGGGCACGGCGAACAGCGCGAGGGTGACAAGCGCAGTCGTGGTCAGGATCGATCGCATGGTGGCTCCCAAGGTTGCCGGCGCAGCATAAGCAAAATCTTGGTGCTTTCTAGCCCTCACCGAGCGGGTGTCTCGCATTCACCAGCTCGACCAGATGCTTCGTCTGGACGTGCGTGTAGATCTGCGTCGTCGCGATATCGGCGTGGCCGAGCATCAGCTGCAGCGCGCGGAGGTCGGCCCCGCCTTCGAGCAGATGCGTCGCGAAGGCGTGGCGCAGCACGTGCGGGCTGATCCGGGCGGGCGGGATATCGGCGGCGGCGGCGAGCTCGCGGACCAGCTGAAACAGCCGGACGCGCGACAGGTGACCGCTGCCGCTCGGGAACAGATAGCGCGCATCGGTAGCGACCGTGGCTGCATAGGCGGCCACCGCGGCGTCGGCACGGCCGCCGACCGGAACCAGTCGCTCCTTGCCGCCTTTGCCGGTCAGGATCGCATGGCCGCGCCCGGGGCGGATCGCATGACGCGGCAGCGACACCAGCTCGGTGGCGCGCAACCCCGAGCCGTAGAGCAGCTCGATCAACGCACTCAGCCGCAACGCCGCGGGGGTCGCTGCGACAAGCCGCTCGGCCAGCGCTGCGAACAGCCGCGCAATGTCGCCGTCGCCGAGCGACTTCGGCAGCGGCCGTGCCGGGGCCACGGTCGACAGACCCTGCGTCGGGTCATCGGCACGCCAGCCCTCGCGCACGAGAAAGCCGAAGAAGCCGCGCAGTGCCGAGTTTTTACGCGCTACGGTAGCGCGCGCCAGCGAAGCCCATGCGACGGCAAGCCGCTCGAGATCGGCGAGCGTCGCCGCGGCAAGGCCGAGGTCGAGCGCCGCGCTCGCGCCGTCGAGATCGCGGCGGTAGGCGAGGATGGTGTTGCGCGCCGAGCCTTTCTCGGCCGCCAGCATGTCGAGGAACAGCGCAGTGGCGCGCGCGTCGCTGGGCAGCTCGTTCACCCGCGCATGACGGCCTCGGCCGCCAGCAGCTGCGCCTCCGCCGCCCGCCCGACGCGGGCGTACGCCGCGATGATATGCGCGAAGTGCGCCGCCGGGACCGCGCTCCACGCCGACTGCAGCCCGGTTCCGGCAAGCACGGCGACTTCGCCTGGACGCCCCGCGATCGCCGCCGCATCGATCGCGCGCGTCCAGCTGTTGGTCACCGGGGCCAGCCCGAGGTCGCTGCGGATGCCGTCCCAACCGTTGTCGCCGTGCGTCCGCCCGAGCGCGTCGAGCGCGGCGAGCAACAGCGCCGCGCGGTGGCGCGCCGCGGGACGGTCGGTGTCGCTTGCCGTGCCGAGCCAATCGGTGAAGCGCTTGGGGGTGACTTCGACCGCGCCGCCGGCCGCGAGCAACGCCCATGCCTGGCCGCGCACGGTCGCGCTGCCGCTGTCGGCAACGCGCGCCCAGCGCGAGGCCTCGCTGGTCAGCCCGGCACTGAGCATCGAGCCGATGAGCTCAGGTGCGTCCGCGGCAAAGCTGCTCGCCGGTGCCACCCGCGCCGCGGCAAGCGCGGTCTCGACATGCGCGCCGTAGCGCTCGGCCTCGGTCGCGCCGCTGGCCCAGATCGTCCGCATCGCCGCGACCCGGTCGGCGGTGCTCGCGGCGACGTACGCCCGGCGCAGATCGGCCGCGGGGCCGCGGTCGCTGGCGGCATCGGCGCTGCGCAGTGCCACCATCTCGCCGACGCCCGCGATGCCGAGCGCGGCGGCCGGACGCAGCGCCGCGGCGCGAATGTCGGCGGGCAAGCCGCCGGCGCGCAGCACCCAGCCGTAGCTGGCACCGTGGCTCGACGTCGCGAAGCTGGCGAGCAGCTCGGGCGGGACCGTCACACCGGCAGCCGCCGTGACGCCGAAGCGGTACGGCGTCAGCCCGTCGATCTCGTCCCAGTTGACGTTGGCGGCGCGGCCGCCCGCTCCCGCCAGCGTCGCGACGCGCTCGCCGAGGCGCAAGTCGAACGCCTCGACATCGCCCTTGTCGCGGATGGCGTCGAACCCCCGCGCCGCACTCACGTCGTCGCCCGTCAGCGCGGCGCACATCGCCTCGCTCAGCCGCCACAACGGATCGGGCGAGACCGCGACGCCGGTGGCGGCAATGGGGCACATGCCGGCGGGGTCGGCGGCGGCGAACTGAACCTGCCCGGCGATGCGGTACAGCAGCGGCGTGAAACGGTCGGCGGGAACGAAATCGACCAGCGCCTTGGCCCCGTCGACTTCGCCCATCCGCAGCAGCAGCCCGGCGCGCGCCGCGATCCAGTCGGCGGGGTTGACCCCAACGGGCGCAGCGCTTTCGCTGAGCAACGCGCGGCGCAGCACGATATGTGCCCATCGCGACGCCACCGGAGCCTCCATGCGCCGCATCAGCCCGCTGACGAAACGCGCATTGCTGCCGCCGAACGCGCCGATCCCATAGCCGCCGATCGCCGTCGTCAGCGGCCCGGCGACGTCGACCGTGCGGCCGGTCGCGCTCGGCAGATCGAACGGGTCGGGCGGCGGCGGCACAGCCTGCGCTGCCAGGCCGTCAGCGGGCATTTCGACCTGCCCTGACGGCGTTTCGCCGTCCGCCGCATCGCCGGCGGGTTGCGGGGCCACGACCGGGGGGGGCGTCGCCGGTCCGAAACCGTCGGGCAACAGCGACTTCGGCGGCGGCTCGGACGGCGGTGTCTGCCCGCCGCTCGGCCACGCCAGCAGCGCGCCGGCCAACGCCAGCATCGAAACCGCGAGCGCGCCTCGACGCTGCCTCGGCAATCTAGGTTGCCGCATTGGGCACGACGACCTCGATATGCCGGCTCGGCGCGGGCACGTCGACGAATGCCAGCGCGACCGCGCCGATAACGAGCGCAGCGAGCACCGCCACGACGAGCCACAGCAGCAGCCGCGCCGACGACTGCTTTGCCCGGCCCGAACCGCGCGTCTTCCCTAAGGGCTTCATCTTGTCCATCGCGGGTGTATAGCGAGCAGCAAGGTGAAGCGCGATGCAAAAAACCAACTGGCTCGGGAGGCCGTGACGTCGACGGGGTGCGTCGCGCCGCTGGCCTCGTTACCGTGGGCTGGCCCCGACACCGACGCGGCGCGGTCGATCGTGCTGGTCGGGTTGATGGGCGTCGGCAAGTCGACCGTCGGCCGCCGGCTGGCGCTGCGGCTCGGGCTGCCGTTCGTCGACGCAGATGTCGAGATCGAGGCGGCGAGTGGCATGGCAATCGCCGAGATGTTCGAGCGCTACGGCGAGGCGGCGTTCCGCGACGGCGAGCGTCGCGTCATCGCGCGGCTGCTCGGCGGCGCGCGCCAGGTGCTCGCCACCGGCGGCGGCGCGTTCGTCGACCCGCAGACGCGCGCGCTGATCCTGTCGCAGGCGACCGCGGTGTGGCTCGACGCCGATGTCGCGACGCTGGTCGAGCGCGTCCGCCGCCGCAATACCCGCCCGTTGCTGAAGGGACGCGACCCGGCCGCGGTGCTGCGCGAGCTCGCGGCGGTGCGCAACCCGCTGTATGCCGAGGCGCAAGTCCATATCAACAGCCGCCCGTCGCCGCACGAGGTCACCGTCAAGGCGATCATCGCCGCGCTCGCTGCCGTGCCGGCCGGGGCATGAGCGGGATGGTGGTCGACGCCACGCGGCGTGAGCCCCCAAGCGCGACGGTGATGGTCGAGCTCGGGCCACGCCGCTATGCCATCGAGATCGCCCCCGGCCTGCTCACCAGGTCTGGCAGCGTGGTCGCCCGGCTCGGTCCGCAGCGGCGCTTCGCCGTCGTCACCGACGCTACCGTCGCCAGGCTGTACCTCGAACCGTTGACCGCCGCCGGCGCTGCCGCAGGGCTGGCGATCGACCCGATCGTCGTGCCGCCCGGCGAGGCGAGCAAGAGCTGGGCGACGCTCGAGCATGTCACCGAGCGGCTGCTGGCGCTCGGTGTCGAGCGCGGCGATGCCGTGCTGGCGCTCGGGGGCGGCGTCATCGGCGACCTGACGGGGTTCGCCTGCGCGATCCTCAAACGCGGCTGCCGCCTCGTGCAGATCCCCACCACGCTGCTGGCGCAGGTCGATAGCGCGGTCGGCGGCAAGACCGCCATCAATGCCGCTGCCGGCAAGAATCTCGTCGGCGCGTTCCACCAGCCCGCGCTGGTGCTGATCGACCCCGACCTGCTTGGCACGCTGCCGCCTCGCGAACTTCGCGCCGGTTACGCCGAGGTGGTCAAATACGGCTTGCTGGGTGACCGCGGCTTCTTCGACTGGTGCGAGGCGAATGCCGCTGCGCTGTTGGCCGGCGATGCCGCCGCCCGCACCCATGCGATCGCCGCGAGCTGCCGCGCCAAGGCCGCCATCGTCGCCGCCGACGAGCGCGAGACCGGCGATCGCCGCGCGCTGCTCAACCTCGGTCACACCTTCGGCCATGCGCTGGAGGCCGAAGCGGGCTTTTCCGACCGGTTGCTGCACGGCGAGGCGGTCGCCATCGGCATGGCCCTGGCTTTCCGCTTTTCCGCCGCGCGCGGGCTGTGCAGCGCCGCGGACGCCGAGCGCGTCACCACGCACCTGAGCAGCGCCGGGCTGCCGGTGCACCCGCGTGTCGCCGCGATCGGCGGTCCTGCTGCGCCACTGATCACGCACATGCGGCAAGACAAGAAGATGTCGGGTGGCACGCTGCCATTCATTTTAGCGCGCGGCATCGGGCAGGCCTTCGTCGCGCGCGACGTCGCGCTGGGAGATGTCGAGACGTTCTTCGACCAGGTCCTCGCCGAGCCCGCCTGATGCCCAAGCGCGTCGCCAAAGCCAATCTCCCGACCAAGCTTTGCGCCGCATGCAAGCGGCCGTTCACGTGGCGCAAGAAATGGGAGCGCGACTGGGAAAATGTAAAATATTGCTCGGATGCGTGCCGGATGAAGTCGGGTAAGGGCCAGGGATGATGCCTCGCGACGATGTCGAGGCAACGCCGCGAAATAAGCAGTCGGGCAGGAGGTCGATCGGCAGCGAGCGCTATCTCACGCGATGTTCCGTGCCGCTTTCGATCGGCAACCAGCTCTCGCCGTCGTTCGAATAATCCTTGCGATAGGCGATCGTGCGAGCAGCAGCGGCAAGATCGCTGCCCATTTCGGAATATTCACGCGCGGTCCTTCCATGGTTCACCAAGCCGCAATGCTTGATGCGTATGAACCGCCGCGGGGAGGCTGCGAGGGAGCGTACATATGATCCACAGCCTGCAACAGTTTTTTGTGTCGAATGCACCGGCATGCATCGCCGTCGCGGGGCTGGTCGCGGGGCTAGCGCTGAGCGCGCTGCGCTACGGCCGGCGGCACGAGCAGCGCACCCGCGACCGCGGCAGCGCGCTCTGAGCTAGTTGACGCCCCGTCAGCGCCGCGCGACAGAGGCAGCGGGCACAAACGAGGCGCGCCATGTCGACTGAAACGAACGCGGCGATCTGCCCGGTGATCCTGTCGGGCGGCGCGGGAACGCGGCTATGGCCGCTGTCGCGCGCCCTGCACCCGAAGCAGCTGCTGCCGGTAGCGGGCGCGCAATCGATGCTGCAGGCGACGCTGGCGCGGGTCGCGGGCGCGGCGGGCTTCGGACCGCCGGTCATCGTCGGCGGCGAAGCGCACCGCTTCATGATCGCCGACCAGCTCGCCGCGGTCGGTGTCACGCCGCGCGCCATCATGCTCGAACCCGCCGGGCGCAACACCGCCGGCGCGATCGGGCTGGCGGCGCACCACGTCGCCGCCGACGATAGTGTGGCGACCAGCGGGCCGTCGACGCTGCTGCTGGTGATGCCGTCGGATCACGTCATCACCGATGCGGCGGCGTTCCGCGCCGCGATCGAAATGGCGCGGCCCGCCGCGCTTGCCGGTCACCTCGTGACCTTCGGCGTCGCCGCGACGCATCCCGAAACCGGGTTCGGCTATATCGAGCAGGGTGCACCGCTCGCTGACATGCCCGGCGTCATGGCGGTGGCGCGCTTCGTCGAGAAACCCGACCTCGCCACCGCGCGCGGCTATGTCGCCGACGGGCGGCATTTCTGGAATAGCGGCATTTTCCTGTTCACCGCGCGGAGTTACCTCGACGCGTTGAAGCAATATGCACCCGACATCGCCGCCAGCCTCGACACGGCGATGGCGGGCGCGGCAACCGACGGCAGCTTCGTCCGGCCCGCGGACGATGCTTTCCTGCACTGCCGCAGCACCTCGATCGACTATGCGGTGATGGAGCCGAGCGACCGCGCCACCGTGGTTCCGGTCAGCTTCGCGTGGTCCGACGTCGGCTCGTGGGACGCGCTGTGGGCGATCAGCGCGCACGACGCGCACGGCAATGCGGTCAGCGGCGACGTCGTCGCGGTCGATAGCGCCAACAACCTGCTGCGCGTCGAGGACGGGCCGATGATCGCCGCGGTCGGCTGCGAGGATATGGTCGTCGTCTCCACCCGCGACGCCGTGCTGGTCGTGCCGCGCGCCCGCGCGCAGGAGGTCAAGGGCATCGTCGACCAGCTGCGCGCGAGCGGCCATGTCAGCGCCGACGCCGCGCCGGTCGTGCACCGCCCGTGGGGCACCTACCAGACCACCGACCACGGGCCACGCTTTCAGACCAAGCGCATCGTCGTCAAACCCGGCGGCAATCTGTCATTGCAGATGCACCACCACCGCGCCGAACATTGGGTCGTCGTCGCCGGGACCGCGCGGGTGACCGTCGACGATCTCGTCAAGCTGGTTCACGAGAACGAGTCGGTACACATTCCGAAGGGGGCCTCGCACCGGCTCGAAAACCCTGGCCGCATCCCGCTGCAGCTGATCGAGGTACAGTGCGGCAGCTACCTCGGCGAGGACGACATCGTCCGCTTCGACGACGTCTATGGGCGCGCCGGGACGACAGCGTAGCGGTCGTACACCAACCGTCATATTGACAGCTTAACGACTGCGACCGGCTTGCGAGGGACCAATATGACGATGCGACGCGGACTGACGGCAACGCTTGCGCTGCTCGGCGCGGCACTGGCCATTCCCGCAGCAGCCGCGCCGCCGCCGGCGCAGCCCAAGCTGTTCGTGGTGATCGCGCTCGATCAGTTCAGCGCGGCGCTGTTCGACGAATATCGCGACCGCTTCACCGGCGGGCTGAAGCGCATGGCGCACGAAGGCGTCGTGTTCCCGAGCGCCTATCAGAGCCACGCCGCGACCGAGACCTGCCCCGGCCACTCGACCTTGTTGACCGGACGGCATCCATCCGCCACCGGGATCGTCGGCAACAGCTGGTTCGACCGCGCGACGGGCAAAAGCCTGTACTGCGTCTTCGACCCCGCCGGCCGCGTGCCGCAGCGCGACGGCCAGCCCCGCGGGCCAGCCAATTTGAAGGTGCCCACACTCGGGGAATGGCTGAAAGCCGCTAATCCGGCGTCGCGCACCTACGCCGTGTCGGGTAAGGACCGCGCCGCGATCACGATGGCCGGACACGCGCCTGACGGCGTGTTCTGGTGGGACGACGAGAACGGTTTCACCACCTACGTGCCCAGGGGGATGAGCGATCTCGACCGGTTGGAGCCGGTCGCGGCGTTCAACGCCGCTTACTTCGCCAGCTGGAAGCGCGGCGGCGCGCCCGGCTGGAGCAAGCCCGATCCGCGCTGTCCCGTTATGCCCGACGCGAGCCGCTTCGGCGGCGTCACCATCGCGCACCGAATGCCGCCCGCCGGCTGGACGCCGCCGCCGGGTTTCCGTGACTTCGGCGACGCCGACTTCAAGCGGCGCTTCCGTGCCTCGCCGGCGCTGGACCGCGTGACGCTGGCGCTGGCCGGGCAGCTGCTCGACCGCAACAAGCTCGGGCGCGGGGCGGCTCCCGACGTGCTCGCAATCAGCCTGTCGGCGGTCGACTATGTCGGGCATCGTTACGGCACGCAGGGTCCCGAGATGTGCCAGCAGCTGATGGAATTGGACGGCGCACTCGGCGGCTTCATCGCCAGGCTCGACGCGCTGAAAGTTCCCGTCGTCGTCGCGCTGACCGCCGACCACGGCTCGGTCGACGCCGCCGAGCGCACCGCGACCCGCGGCATCCCGGCTCGGCGCGTTTTCCCCGAAGTGTTCGGCGGCGAGATCAACCGCGCCGTGCGGGCCAAGCTCAACCTCGATTTCAATCCGCTCGGCGGCGGCGGCGACCAGATCGTCATCCTCGGCGACCCCGCCAGGCGCGGGGCGATCGAAGCGGCGACGCTCGCCGAGCTGCGCGCCCGCCCCGAGGTTGTCGCGGCGTTCAGCAAGGCCGAGGTGATGGCGTCGATGCCGCGGCGCGGCAAGCCGGCCGACGAGCTGACGCTCGCCGAACGCTTCGCACTCAGCGCCGATGCGGAGCGCAGCGGCGATATCGCCGTCGCGTTTCAGCCGTACACGACCTTCGGCAACCCGCAGGCCGAGGGCGATACCGTCGCCGGGCACGGCTCGGTGTGGAACTACGATCGCCGCGTGCCGCTGCTGTTCTGGTGGCCCGGCGCGACGCCGTTCGAGCAGCCGCTGCCGGTCGAGACCACCGATATCGCGCCGACGCTGGCGGCACTGGCGCACATCAAAACGCCGCCGGTCGACGGCCGCTGCCTTGACCTCGACGCCACGGCGGCGGACAGCTGCGCGCGCTGAAGCTGCACGAGGACAACGCCGATGATCGAGTTGTATTACTGGCCGACGCCGAACGGGCACAAGATCCCGATAATGCTCGAGGAGACCGGACTGGACTATCGCCTCCATCCGATCGACATCATGAAGGGCGAGCAGTTCGCCCCCGATTTCCTGAAGATTGCGCCCAACAACCGCATGCCGGCAATCGTCGACACCACGCCGGGCGATGGCGGCGAGCCGCTCAGCGTTTTCGAATCGGGCGCGATCCTGCTGTATCTCGTCAACAAGACCGGGCGCTTTGGCGGCAAGTCGCTGCGCGAGCGCATTACCATCGACGAATGGCTGTTCTGGCAGGTCGGCGGCCTCGGCCCGATGGCGGGGCAGTATGCGCACTTCACCCGCTTCGCGCCCGAGCCGGTGCCGTACGCGATCAAGCGCTATACCGAGGAGACGCAGCGCCTGCTCGGCGTCATGGAGCGACGGCTGACGGTCATCGCGTATCTCGGCGGGGCTGAGTACAGCATTGCCGACATGGCCAGCTATCCGTGGGTGCTCGCGCCGGCGAATACGCTGCCGATGGCGGAGTTCCCGAAACTGACGGCGTGGATCGACGAGATCAAGGCACGCCCGGCGACGGTTGCCGCCTATGCGCGAGCGGCGGAATTCGTACCGCCGCCGCCGGCACCGCCGCCATCGACGACCTAGTCCCGTCCTTCGCCCCCAGCTCCGATCTTCGAATTTCACCCGCCGCTGCAGCGCAAGCTGGGGCTATTTCTGTGAAGCAGCCCGCCGGTGGCGAAGCGGGCGCAGCTTATGCTTGGGCAGCGGCTGTTCGATGGATATAGCCGTCTCGACCATCACGCGAGCACGTCCCACGCGACCGAACCCCCAGCCCAATCACCGGATAACCAGCCATGCGCAACGACCCCTACCGGCTGACGCCGGGTTTCTACCCGTGGCGGCTCAGCCTCGAAACGCGATTCGGCGATATGGACCCCAATCGCCACCTCAACAACGTCGCCATCGCGCGCATCTACGAGGAGACGCGCGTGCGCTTCAACATCGCGCTGCGCGCCGCCCACCCCGAGCTGACCCGGCCGCGCTTCGTCGTCGCGCATATCGCGGTCGATTACCTCGCCGAGGGGCATTATCCGGCCCCGGTCGAGGTCGGCTTCGGCGTGCTGTCATTCGGCGGCAGCAGCTACCGCGCCGCACTCGGCATGTTCCAGCACGATCACTGCATCGGGCTGTGCGACACCGTGCTCGTCCACCGCGGCGAGGCCGGCCCGGCCCCGTTGCCCGCCGAACTGCGCACCGCGCTTGGCGAATGGGCGGTGCGCGGCTAGGAACGCCACGTCCAATCAACGGAGATCCGATATGGCCGATGTGCCGAGCACCCTGACGCTGACCCTCGACGGCGGCGACGTCACCATCAAGTTGCGCCCCGACCTCGCCCCCGGCCATGTCGCGCGCATCGCCGAGCTGGCGGGCGAGGGTTTCTACGACGGCGGCGTCTTCCACCGCGTCATCCCGGGCTTCATGGCGCAAGGCGGCGACCCGACCGGCACGGGCTCGGGCGGCTCGAAGAAGCCCGACCTGAAGGCCGAGTTCTCCAAGGAAAAGCACAAGCGCGGCACCTGCTCGATGGCCCGGACCAGCGCGCCGAATACGGCGAACAGCCAGTTCTTCATCTGCTTCGCCGACTCAAGCTTTCTCGATGGGCAATATACCGTGTGGGGGGAAGTCACGAACGGCATGGAGCTGATCGACGCGCTGCCGAAGGGCGAGCCGCCGCGGGCGCCCGGGAAGATACTGAAGGCGACGGTGGCCTGAAGCCGAGCCGCGGTGCGACGACTTTGAGTCGATATTGTCATCCCGGCGAAGGCCGGGATGACAATATCCGGAGAGCATAGTCTACCCGGTCTACCGCCCCCGCGACCTGAGCGGATTGACCACCGCGCGCGGATCACGCGCCGGGCGTCCACCCGATCCGCTCGGACGTCCCGGCCGTCCGGTCGGACGCCGGCCCGCCATACTGCGCGAGTCCTCGAAGCGCTCGGTGGGCGGCGCGGCTTTCTCGACCGCGGCGGTCTTCGCAACGGCGGCGCGGAACTCGGCCGGTAGCGGCAGCATGTCGACCTTGATGCGGGTCAGCCGCTCGATGTCGCGCAGGAACGGCCGCTCGTCGTCGGCGCAGAAGGCGATCGCCTGGCCCGCCGCCCCGGCGCGCGCGGTGCGCCCGATGCGGTGGACATAGCTTTCGGGCACATTGGGCAGCTCGTAGTTGATGACGTGGCTGACGGCGTCGATGTCAATGCCACGCGCCGCGATGTCTGTCGCCACCAGGACCTTGACCTTGCCGCGCTTGAACTCCTCGAGCGCTTTCTCACGCTGGCCCTGGCTTTTGTTGCCGTGGATCGCCGCGGCCAGGATGCCGGCATTGCCGAGCTGGCGGACGACCCGGTCGGCCCCGTGCTTGGTGCGGGTGAACACCAGGCTGCGCTCGACGCCGTCACCGCGCAGCACGCATTGCAGCAGCGCGGGCTTTTCGGCCTGGTTGACGAAGGTCACCCACTGCTCGACGCGCTCGGCGGTGGTCGCGGCGGGCTTGACCGAGACCTTGACCGGATCGGTCAGGAAGCGCGCCGCCAAGTCCTCGATCGCCTTGGGCATGGTCGCGGAGAAAAACAAGGTCTGGCGCGCCTTGGGCAGCAATTGCACGATGCGGCGCAGGGCGTGGATGAAGCCGAGGTCGAGCATCTGGTCGGCCTCGTCGAGGATGAGGACCTCGACCTTCCGGAGGTCGATGCAGCCGCGGTCGATCAGGTCGATCAGCCGCCCCGGCGTCGCCACCATGACATCGACGCCGTGCGCGACGGCGCGCTCCTGCCGGTTGATCGGCACGCCGCCGAACACCGTGGTGACGCTGAGCCGCATGAACTTGCCGTACTGGCTGAACGATTCGGCGATCTGGCTGGCAAGCTCGCGCGTCGGCGACAGCACGAGGCAGCGGACGCCGCCGCGGGTCAGCGCCTTGGGCGCGGCCGCGAGGCGATGCAGGACCGGCAGCGCGAACGCCGCGGTCTTGCCGGTGCCGGTCTGGGCGATGCCGCACAGGTCGCGGCCCTGCATGACGATCGGGATCGCCTGCACCTGGATCGGGGTGGGCGTGGTATAGCCCTTAGCGTCGAGCGCGCGGGCCAGTGGTTCGGCGAGGCCGAAGTCGGAGAATTGGGTCATTGTGGTAGTCTTTCAAACATGCGGAGAGCCCGGCGCGCTTGAATGTGCATCGAGGATCCGACGCACGAGCACGGGCTCGTTCGACGACCCGCGTGATAGGGGCTGCCTGGTTGGCTTGACGCCTGAGGGACGGGGCTGAGCCGGAATTTCCGGCCATCACGCACCCAGTCCGGGCTGACCTTCCGGTCGCTGACGCATGGCGCAGGTATTACGGCAGTGCAGCAAAGTCAATGGGCGCTGGATCAGCGCTTGACGGTTAGTGCCCGAGCCGCTGCAGCGTGGCTGGCGCGGCGGCTCAACCCGTTATACCACCGCACAGTCGATGCCGTGCGATGCGGCGATATGCGGTCATGGAAAGGCGTTGCGATGCCGGATAGCGAGGGTCCGCCCGAGATCGCGCAAGTTGCGGCAGCCGACGTCCCCGGTCTCAACGGGCTGCTCGGGCTCGCGGTCGGCGTCGTCGTCGTCGCTGCCTTGTATCTCGCGCGCGACGTGCTGGTGCCGATCATGCTTGCGGTGCTGCTGTCGTTCGTGCTCGCGCCGCTGGTCAACGTCCTGCGGCGGCTGCGGCTGCCGCGGACGCTCGCGGTGATCACCACCGTCGTCGTCGCGCTCGGCATCATCGCCATGCTCGGCTCGGTGATCGGCATGCAGATCGGCGCGCTGGCCAACGACGCGCCGCGCTATGCCGCGACGATCGAACACAAGGTCGTGCGGGTCCGCGAGACGACCGTCGGCGAGCTGCCCAAGCTGATCGCCAGGCTCAGCCATCAGTTCGACCGTGCCAGCGGCACCGGCGATGTCGCGCCGGCCCGTCGCGGCGTTCCGGTCGGCACCGTCCAGCGACCCATGCAAGTCGAGATGCAGGCCCCGCCGACCACGCCGCTCGGGCTGATCCGGTCGCTGCTCGGACCGCTGCTCGGGCCGCTCGAAACCACGATCATCGTGCTGATCGTGGCGATCTTCATCCTGCTCCAGCGCGAGGATCTCCGTGACCGCTTGATCCGGCTGTTCGGCTCGAATGACCTGCACCGGACGACGACCGCGATGGACGACGCAGCAGCGCGGCTCGGCCGCTATTTCCTGTTCCAGCTCGGGCTGAACAGCGTGTTCGGCATCATCATCGCGGCGGGCCTTTACCTGTTCGGGGTGCCGTCGCCGCTGCTGTGGGGCATTCTCGCCGGGCTGCTGCGCTTCGTGCCCTACATCGGTTCGTTCCTGTCGGCGCTGCCGCCGCTGATTCTCGCCGCGGCGGTCGGAGCCGACTGGTCGATGACGATTGCGGTCGGGGCGCTGTTCCTTACCGCCGAGCCGATCATGGGCTATATCGTCGAGCCGATGGTCTATGGCCATTCGACCGGGCTGTCGCCGGCGGCGGTGATCATCGCGGCGGTGTTCTGGACGTGGCTATGGGGCCCGGTCGGGCTGGTCCTGTCGACGCCGCTGACCTTGTGCCTCGTCGTGCTCGGCCGGCACTTCGACCGGCTCGAGTTTCTCGACGTGCTGCTCGGCGACCGCCCGGCGCTGTCGCCGGTCGAAAGCTTCTACCAGCGGCTGCTGGCAGGCGATGCGGACGAGCTTTTGGCACAGGCCGAGCTGCTGCTCGCCGAGCGCTCGCTGTCGTCTTATTACGACGAGATCGCGATCAAAGGCCTTCGGCTGGCCGCCGCCGATGCCGAACGCGGCGTTCTCGGCACCACACGGATAGTGCGGGTCCGGCAGGCGGTCACCGGGTTGCTAAGTGAACTCGCCGATCATGAGGATGTCGCACCCACGCCCGATCAGGGCAGCATGCCGGTGACGCTCGCCGAGAAGATGGTGCCGCGCGGCCGCGCGGCGGCCGCGCCGATCGCGACGCTGCCGCCCGCTTGGAGCCGCGACGGTGCGGTACTATGCGTTGCCGGACGCGGTATTCTCGACGAAGCGGCGGCCGTGATGACGGCGCAGCTGCTGGGCAAGCATGATCTGGGTGCCCGCGTCGTCGCGCACGATGCCGTGTCGCGGGAGCGGCTGGCGGATTTCGATAGCGGCGGCGCGATGCTGCTGTGCGTCTGCGGTATCGAGTTCTCGGGAACTGCGCCGCCGCTGCGCTTCCTGCTGCGCCGACTGCGCGGACGGCTGCCGGGCATTCCGATCGTCGTCGCGCCATGGACCGACGCCGAGAGTAATGGCGAGCACCGGGCGGCGATCGGTGCCGATAACTATGCCGGGTCGATCCGCGAGGTCGTGACCATGTGCCAGTCGATCGCGCAGCAGTCGCTCGACGGTGACGACAAGCTGCTGAGCGATGCCTTCGGGCAGCGGGCCTGAAAACAGTTCGGCCGGAACTTGTCCTGCTGTAGTGACCGCGCCAGTGACGCTCCCCGCCCCTTGCTGGATCGCTCGCATCGCGCTGAGCGATATGCGGAATTACGCGGCCGCCGCCTTCACGCTTGGCCCTGGGCCGGTGGTGGTGACCGGCGACAACGGCATCGGCAAGACCAATCTGCTCGAAGCGGTGTCGCTGCTCGCGCCGGGCCGCGGTTTGCGCGGCGCGAGCTACGGCGACATGGCCCGGCTTGGCGGCCCCGGCAGCTGGTCGGTCGCGGCGACGCTCGAGACCGCGGGCGGCGCCGTGATGATGGGCACCGGCACGATCGCGGCGGCTCCCGAACGGCGGCTGGTGCGCGTCAACGGCACGAGCGCCCCGCTGTCGGCGCTCGCCGAGTGGCTCTCGATACTGTGGCTGACCCCGGCGATGGACCGGCTGTTCGCCGACACCGCCAGCGCGCGGCGGCGCTTCCTCGACCGGCTGGTATTGGCATTATTGCCCGGCCACGGCGGCGAGGTGACACGTTACGAAGCCGCAATGCGCGCGCGCAACCGGCTGCTGGTCGGTGAGAGCGCGCCCGACCCGCTATGGCTGAATGGACTTGAGCACGCCATGGCGACGCACGGGATCGCGGTGGCCCGGGCGCGGCAGACCACCGTGGCGGCGCTTGGTGCCGCACTCGATGCCGCACCGCCCGGTCCGTTCGCGCGGGCGGTGATCGCCGTCGACGGCTGGCAGCCCGACCCGGTCTGTACGTCAGCCGACGCCGTCGCCGGTTTGGCCGACGCGCTGGCGCGGAGCCGCACCGCCGATGCCGCGAGCGGTCGTGCTGCGACCGGCCCGCACCGTAGCGACCTTGCGGTGCATCACGCCGCCAAGGGCGTCGCGGCGGCGCTCAGCTCGACCGGCGAACAGAAGGCGCTGCTGATCGGCATCGTGCTCGCCCATGCCGGGCTGGTCGCGGCACGCACCGGCCGCGCGCCGCTGCTGCTGTTCGACGAGGTTGCGGCGCATCTCGACACGCACCGGCGTGGCGCGCTGTTCGAGCGCCTGCTCGCTACCGGTGCGCAGGCCTGGCTGACCGGCACCGATGCGGCGCTGTTCGATGCGCTGGACACGACGGCAACGCGGCTCGTACTCGCTAGCAGCTGACGATGCGGCTCCGACGCCGTGTGACCAGCCCGGTCAGGCCGAAGCCCGTGACAAGTAGCGCCCACACTGCCGGTTCGGGAAGCGGCGGTGGCGGCGCGGCGTTCGAGGTCAGCGAGATGTCGTCAAGCCCGAAAGCGCCATTATCGTTGCGGAAGGCAAAGGTCAGCGCGTCATTATTGCCGTCGGCGACGACTTTCCCGGTGAAGTTGGTGTAGCCGAAAGCCCCGGCATCGGTCTGCGCGAGCAGCACGGTGTTGCCGAGCTTGACCGTGACGTCGTTCGGCGTCGAACCGTCGTTCTCAAGGAAGAAGCTATACGTGTACGTCATGCCGAGCTGCGTCGCGACCGTCTGCGCGAGAACGCCGTCCCGCCCTGACATGCCATTCAGATAGCCGAAGTTGCCGGTGTGTGCCGCGGTCGTGCTAACGAACGCCGATGCCGGATCGCTGCTGTCGGTAAAGCCGGTCAGATCGCCGGTCTCGAAACCGCCATTGGTGACCAGTTCGACCGCGAGCGCCGGGCTCGCCAAGATCCCAATCACCAAAGTTGCGACGAACAGTTTGCTTCTCACGCCGGTTCACTCCGATTGTATCGCCTCCCTTAGGACTTTTCAGTTCCGCCGAGTCAATCGTCGTTTCGCCGGCAACGGGTGTATTTACTCGCAGTATCGACACAGAACGCCTATATGAATCATCCGAGACAACGCGCCGTTGGGCTGCCGAGGAATCCGACTTGAGCGACGAGACCCATCTGCCCGCTGCGGACTATGACGCCGATTCGATCAAGGTACTGAAGGGCCTCGACGCGGTCCGCAAGCGCCCGGGCATGTACATCGGCGACACCGACGACGGCTCGGGGCTGCACCACATGGTGTTCGAGGTCAGCGACAACGCCATCGACGAGGCGCTGGCGGGCTATTGCGACCTGATCCTGATCACCCTGAACGCCGACGGCTCGGTCACCGTGCTCGACAACGGCCGCGGCATCCCGACCGGCATCCACACCGAGGAAGGCGTCTCGGCCGCCGAGGTCATCATGACCCAGCTCCACGCCGGCGGCAAATTCGAGAACAGCGACGCCAACGCCTACAAGGTCAGCGGCGGCTTGCACGGCGTCGGGGTCAGCGTCGTCAACGCGCTGTCCGACTGGCTCGAGCTGCGCATCTGGCGCGACGGCGACGAGCATGTGATGACCTTCAAGCGCGGCGATGCGGTCGCCCCGCTGGTCCGGGTCGGGCCGTCACACGGCAAGCGCGGCACGCAGGTAACCTTCCTGCCCAGCCCTGAAACCTTCAAGATCATCGAGTTCGACTTCGCCAAGCTCGAGCACCGCTTCCGCGAGCTCGCGTTCCTCAACTCCGGCGTGCGGCTCAAGCTGGTCGATGCGCGCCACGCCGAAACCAAGGAGGTCGAACTCTATTACGAAGGCGGCATCGCGGCGTTCGTCAAATATCTCGACAAGTCGAAGACCGCGCTGATCCCCGCGCCCGTGGCGATCCACGGTGAGCGCGACGATGTCGGCATCGATGTCGCGCTGCAGTGGAACGACAGTTATTACGAGCAGGTGATGCCGTTCACCAACAACATCCCGCAGCGCGACGGCGGCACGCATCTGGCCGCCTTCCGCGCCGCGCTGACGCGCACGCTCAACAATTATGCCGACAAGTCGGGGGTGCTCAAGAAGGAGAAGGTCACCCCGACCGGCGATGACATGCGCGAGGGGCTGACCGCGATCATCTCGGTCAAGCTGCCCGACCCGAAGTTTTCCAGCCAGACCAAGGACAAGCTGGTGTCGTCCGAGGTGCGCCAGCCGCTGGAAGCGCTGATCGCCGACAAACTCGCCGAGTGGCTCGAGGAGAACCCCGCGCACGCGAAAACGATCATGGCCAAGATCATCGACGCCGCGGCGGCGCGCGAGGCGGCGAAGAAAGCGCGCGATCTGACCCGGCGCAAGGGTGCGCTCGACATCGCCAGCCTGCCCGGCAAGCTCGCCGACTGCCAGGAGCGCGACCCGGCGAAGTCCGAGCTGTTCCTCGTCGAGGGCGATTCGGCCGGCGGCTCGGCGAAGCAGGGGCGCAACCGCGCCTTCCAGGCGATCCTGCCGCTGCGGGGCAAGATCCTCAACGTCGAGCGCGCGCGCTTCGACCGGATGCTGTCGTCGAAGGAAATCGGCACGATGATCCAGGCGCTCGGCTGCGGCATCGGCCGCGACGAGTTCAAGATCGAGAAACTGCGGTACCACAAGGTCATCATCATGACCGACGCCGACGTCGACGGCGCGCATATCCGGACGCTGCTGCTGACGTTCTTCTACCGCCAGATGCCCGAGCTGATCAAAGGCGGCTACCTCTACATCGCGCAGCCGCCGCTCTATAAGGTCAGCCGCGGGCGTTCGGAGGTCTACCTCAAGGACAATGCCGCGCTCGACGAATATCTCGTCGACACCGGGCTGGGCGGGCTGCATCTCGAGACCAAGGCGGGGACGCGCGGCGGCAACGACCTGCGCGCGCTGGTCGAGCATGCGAGGCGCTTGAAGCTGCTGATGACCTACGTGCCGCAGCGCTACGACGAGCGGCTGATCGAGGCGCTGGCGCTGACCGGTGCGCTCGCGCCCGAGCTGATCGACGACAAGGGCGGACTGGCGGCGGCAGCGGCGCGCACCGCGGCGTGGCTCGACGCCAGCGACGCCGGCGCGCCCGGTGTCGGCAACTGGGTCGCCGAACCCGCGGCCGAAGGCGGCTATCATCTGTCGCGAGCGCTGCGCGGCGTCACCGACCACTATATCATCGACCGCGCGCTGCTGGCGTCGGCCGAGGCGCGCAAGCTGCATGCGCTGGGCCAGGAGGAGAGCGCCACCTACGCCGCCCCGGCGCAGCTCGGCAGCGCCTCGATCCGCCGCCCGTCGGAACTGCTGGGAGCGGTGCTCGAAGCCGGGCGCAAGGGGCTCAACATCCAGCGCTACAAGGGTCTCGGCGAGATGAACGCCGAGCAGCTGTGGGAAACCACGCTCGACCCCCAGGCGCGCGCGCTGCTGCGGGTCGAGGTCGCGGAGGCCGACCTCGCGGACGAGATCTTCACCCGCCTGATGGGCGACGTCGTCGAACCGCGCCGCGAATTTATTCAGGAAAACGCGCTGTCGGTGGCCAATCTGGACGTTTGACCGGCTTCAGCTGCGATCGGCGAGGCGCGTGATCCGGTACACCGAGGCGGGCGGCAGGTTGATCATCGCGCTGCCGATGCGCTTGGCTTCGAGCCCGAGGCGGTCGAGGATCTGGCGCTTCACCGGGCACACCGGGCCATAGGTGAACTGATACATCGCGCCGCCGCGGCGCAGATGCACGAACGCGCCGTGGACGATCAGCATGACCGCGCGCGGCGGCATCGCCAGCACCGGCAGGCCGCTGACCACCGCGCCCGCCGGCTCGCCGCCGAACAGCGTCACCTTGCGCAGCTGCGTCGCATCCATCGCCAGCACCGTCGCGCGCGGCAGCCGGAAACGCAGCAGGTTGACGAAATTGCTGCCGGTCTCGATCAGCGCGAGGCGATCCTCCGGGATACCCCGCTTGAGCAGCGCATCGGTGAACGCGCCGGTGCCGGGGCCCAGCTCGATGACCGGAGCCGACGCCGGGTTCAGATCGCGGGTCATCATCTCGGCAAGCGCGCGCCCCGACGGCACGATCGCGGCAACGCGCAACGGATCGCTCAGCCACTCGCGCAGAAAAGCGCCGCCGTCGGAACGGCGCATCGTTTTCGTGATACTCACAAGCCCCTCATGACAGGTGCGACGCGTGCCCGCCAGTCACCCCGTTGCCGGATGTGGCAACGTCGACGTCAACGCCCCGCCGTTGACATCGCGGCAGGCCGGGCCGGTGCAGCCATCAACGCCGCCAGATCGAGGCCCTGCTCGGCCGCGGCGTCGCCGGCGAACTTGCGAAGCTCGGCAGCCCATGGCGCATCGGCGGGCGCGTCGCGGAGCAGCTGGACCCAGTCGTTGAGCGCACCCCTGCGGTCGCCGCGCTGATCCTTGAGGATGGCAAGGAAATAGCGCGCCCGGGGATCGGCGGGGCTTTGCGCATGCGCTGCGGTAAACGCCGCCTGCGCCGCTGGCGTGACGACGCCGCCGGCGGCCTGCACCAGCGCTTCGCCGAACGCCGACTGCAGGCCGGGTGCCGCAGGCGCGAGCGCGACGGCCTTCGCATAGGCCGTGGCCGAGTCGTCGTAACGACCGAGCTGGAAGTACGAGACGCCGAGCAGCTGCCAGCCCGCGGGATCGCGCGGCGACTGCACCAGCCGCGCCTGAAGCCGCGCCACCATCGCAGCAACTTGCGGCGGCACGCCGGGATCGGTGCCTGGCGATCCCGCAGCGCCGGCCGCCGCGGCCTCGACCGGCATCGCGACCGGGGCCGGGGTGGTCAGGTCGGGACGGCCGCGCACCGCGTACAGACCGGTCGCCGCAAGCGCGACGACAACACCGCTGCCCAGCGCCAGCCGGAACGACTTCGCGGGACGCAGGCTGGTCGAGCGCGCTGCCGCGGGTCCGGCACCGGCGCGGCTCTCGGCCAGCACCCGCCGCTTGAGTTCGGTCCGCAGCGCCTCCGCCTCGCCGGGCGCAACGGTACCGCTCGCGACCTGGGCATCGAGTTCGGACAGCTGGTCGCGCAGCACCCCGAGCACTGCGTCGTTGCCGGTCGCGGCCTGGTCGTACCGGCGCACCAGCGGCACGGCGAGTCCGGCCGCCGCCAGCGCGACCATCACGGTCAGCACGATCCACAAGGTCATCTGCAGTTCAGCCCTCGCGCAGCAGCGCGTCGATGTGCGCGCTGTCTTCGGGGCTCAGCGCGGTGTCGGGTACGACCGCGTGCCGGCGGCGCAGATACAGCGCGACACCCGCGCCGCCAGCGACGACGAACGCCGCCGGGCCGAGCCAGAGCAGCAGGGTTGCTGTTTCGAACGGCGGCTGCAGCAAGACATAGTGACCGTAACGCGCGACGATGTACGCCACGGCCTGCCGGTCGTTGTCGCCACGCTGCAGCCGCTCGCGCACCAACAGGCGCAGGTCGCGCGCGAGCGGTGCATCGCTATCGTCGATCGTCTGGTTCTGACATACCATGCAGCGTAATTGCTGACTGATCGTCCGCGCCCGCGCCTCGAGCTGCGGGTTGGCGAGCATTTCATCGGGCAGCACCGCGAGCGCCGGGGCGGCAATCAGCAGTGCGGCGACCGCTGCGCCCAGCAACTGCGCCAGCTGCCTCACGCTTCGGTCCGCAGCTTGGTCAGCATCGGCTTCAGAACATCGTCCCAGTCGGCGGCACTGATCGGCCCGATCTGCTTGTAGCGGACGCGACCGCGTTTATCGATGACGAAAGTTTCGGGGACGCCGGTGACGCCAAGATCGATGCCGGTGCGCGCGCCCGGGTCGCTGCCGACGCGCGTGTACGGGTTGCCGAACTTCGCCAGCCATGCCGATGCGGCAGCGGGCGTGTCCTTCCAGTTCAGGCCGTACACGGGCACGCCTTCGCCGGCGATCCGCCCGAGCATCGGGTTCTCGCCCGGGCAGGCGGCACACCATGACGCGAAGACGTTGAGCAGCTTGGGCTCGCCGGTGAACGCCGCGCTGCCGAAGCCCGGCGTCGCCGCATTTAGCCCGGCCAGCTCGAAGGCGGGCAGCGGCTTGTCGATCAGTGCCGACGGCAGCTTCGCCGGATCGTGCGTCAGCCCGAGCGCGAAAAATCCCGCGATGCCGAGGAACAGCAGCACCGGCACTATGAACAGCAGCCGCATCATGCCGGCACCAGCAGCCTCACCGGAAGGCTTGCAGCTCGCGCCGCACCGACCCGGAAGCGCCGGTCGCTGAGCGAGGCGCAGCCGCCCAATGCCATCAGCAGCGCCCCGGTCCAGATCCAGCCGACCAGCGGATGGTGGTACATGCGCACGACGATGCCGCCGCGCTTGTCGGGCTCGCCGATCGCCAGATAGATATTGCCGAGGACACCGCCGTCGATGCCGGCCTCGGTGGTCTGCGAGCGGCTGGCGGGGTAGAAGCGCCGCTCCGAGGTCAACGGCACGATGCTGCCGCCGCGTTGCACGGTGAAGCGCGCCGCGGTCGAGAGATAGTTCGGCCCGGTGACCGAGCGCACGTCGTCGAGGCGCACGCTGGCGCGGTCGAGCGCCACCGTCTGCCCCGGAGTCATCACGATGATCTTCGAGCTTTGCCACGCCGCCATCGCCGACACGCCGGCCACCGTGACCCCGAGCCCGGCATGCGCCAGCACGAGGCCGTAGGTGGCGAGCGGCGTCGTCCGTACCAGCCGCACGAAGCTGCTGCGCTCGAAACTCCCCGATCCGCCGGGCCGCCAGCGCCGCGCCAGCACCGCGACCGCTCCAGCGACCAGCCACGCCGCGAGCGCCATTCCGAGCGCCGCGAGGACGTTGGCCAGGCCGAACGCGACCAGCGCCACCGCAAGCACGACGCCCGCGATCAGCAGCGGCAGACGCAGCCGCTGGATCACTGCGCTCAGGCTGTCGCGCTTCCACGTCAGCATCGGGCCGAACGCCACCAGCGCCAGCAGGACCGCAACGATCGGCGTAAAGGTCAGGCGGTAATAAGGTGGCCCGACCGAAATCTTGTCGCCGTGCAGCGCATCGATGATCACCGGGTAGAAGGTGCCGAGAAACACCACCGCGGTCGCTGCCATCAGGAACAGGTTGTTCAAGGTCAGCCCGGCCTCGCGACTGACGCTCGAGAACAGCGCGCCCGACTTCATCGCCGGGGCGCGCCACGCGAACAGCGCCAGCGCCAGCCCGGTGGTGCCGATCAGGATCGCTAAAATGAACACGCCGCGTTGCGGATCGACCGCAAAGGCGTGCACCGAAGTCAGGATACCCGAGCGCACCAGGAACGTGCCGATCAGCGACAGCGAGAACGTCAGGATGCCGAGCAGCACGGTCCAGCTGACCAGCGCGCCGCGCCGCTCGACGACCAGCGCCGAATGGAGCAGGGCGGTACCCATCAGCCATGGCATCAGGCTGGCGTTCTCGACCGGGTCCCAGAACCACCAGCCGCCCCAGCCGAGCTCGTAATAGGCCCAGAACGAGCCGAGCGCGATGCCGCAGGTCAGGCTGATCCACGCCGCCAGCACCCACGGCCGGACCCAGCGCGCCCACGCCGCGTCGACCCGCCCCTCGATCAGCGCCGCCACCGAGAACGCGAACGCCACCGAGAAGCCGACATAGCCGATGTAGAGCAGCGGCGGATGGATGACCAACCCGGGGTCCTGCAGCAGCGGATTGAGCTCGGCCCCGTTGAGCGGGGCCGGATCGAGCCGCGCGAACGGGTTCGACGTGAACAGCAGGAATGCCAGGAACAGCGCGCCGACCATGCCCTGCACGCCCAGCACCCGCGCCTGCAGGCTGGCGCGCAGATTGTCGCCGAACAGCGCGATCGCGGCACCGAAAACGCTGAGGATCAGCACCCACAGCAGCATCGAGCCCTCGTGATTGCCCCACACGCCGGCAAAGCGGTAGAGCAGCGGCTGCGTCGTGTGCGCGTTCGCCGCGACCGCCGCGACGCTGAAGTCGACCCGGAGGAACGCCCACGCCAGCGCCGCAAACGCGGTGGTGCAGAACAGCGCCTGCAGCGTCGCCGCGCCACGCCCGAACGCCATCAGCGCCGCGTCGCCGCGCTGCGCGCCGATCATCGGCACGACGCTTTGCAGCAACGCCAGCACCAGCGCGAGGATCAGCGCGAAATGACCGATCTCGGCCGCCATCGTTTCTCCTTCCGGACCAGCTTCTATCTAGACGCGCGGGCGCAGATTGATAGAGCGGGCGCGGCGTCGCAGTCTAGCCGGTCATCAAGCGGTAGCCTACTCCCGGCTCGTTCCTGATCAACGCCATGCCGTCGGGGCTGAGCTTCTGGCGCAGGCTGCGCACCGCGACACGCAGATATTCGACGTCGTCGACATGCGCCGGACCCCACACTTCGCGCAGCAGCTGGTGATGCGTCAGCACGCGCCCGGGGTGCTTGGCGAGTTCGGCGAGGAAGCCGTACTCCTTCGGCGTCAGGCGCAGTTCGAGCCCATCGCGGCGGACCTGCCTTGCCACCAGATCGATCGTCACCGCGCCGCACTCGACGATCGGTGCATCGGCCTCGCTCGCCAGCCGATGGCGCAGGCTGGTGCGGACACGCGCCAGCAGCTCGTCGGTGTCGAACGGCTTGGTCACGAAATCGTCCGCCCCGAGATCGAGCGCGGTGACCTTATCGGCGGTCTGATCGCGCGCCGAGACGACGATCAGCGCCGCCTGCCGTTTCAGTAAAGGCACCAGCTCGAGTCCGTCGCGGTCGGGCAGCCCGAGATCGAGCAGCACGAGATCGGGCTTATCGATCGCCAGCGCACTGAGCGCCGCCCGCCCGTCCGCCGCCTCGACGACGTCGTAACCGGCGCGGGTCAGCGTCCCGCGCAGCAGACGACGGATCGCCGCTTCGTCGTCGACGACCAGGATTTTTGCCGCGATGCTCACGCCGCCGCGGAGACTTCACCGCCGCGGACCAGCAGGGCGTCGGGAAAGTGCAGCGTGAACTGCGCGCCCTGCGGATCGTGGCGGTTGGCGGCGCTGACGCTCAACCCCATCGCCTCGGCAAAACCCTTGACGATCGCAAGGCCAAGCCCGGTACCGTCCTTGGTGCGATCCGAGCCTTCGACGCGGGTGAAGGTATCGAAGATGCGCGCCTCGCTGCCCCCCGGCAGTCCCGGGCCTTCGTCGAGCACCGCAAGGTCGATACCGTCGTGGCGACGTGTTGCGGCGATGGTCACGATGGTCCCGGGGTCGGCATATTTGCCGGCGTTGTCGAGCAGGTTGATAAGGCAATGGTGGAACAGCTGCGGGTCGACGCGCACCAGCGGCAGCTCCGGCGGCACCGCCAGCGTGATCGGGTGGCTGTCGAGCGCCCGGCGGACGTCGTGCACCGCGCTCGCCACCGCGTCGGTCAGGTCGGTCGCTTCGATCTTGAGGTTGAGCGCGCCCGCCTCGATGCGTGCCATGTCGAGCAGGTTCGCCACGAACCGCCGCAGCCGCTGCGTCTCGGCATCGAGCGTGTCGAACAGCGCCGCACTGGCTGGCGTCGCGGCGATCGCCCGCAGCTCCGAAGTCGCAGCGACGATGCTGGTCAGCGGCGTCCGTAGATCGTGGCTGACCGAGGCCAGCAAGGTCGCGCGCAGCCGGTCGCGCTGCTGCAGTTGCGCCACCTGCGCCATCTCGCCTTCGAGCTGCATCCGGTCGAACGCCAGCGCCGACTGGTCGAGCACGCTGGTCAGCAGCGCGAACTGGTCCGAGCGCAGCGGATCGCGCCCGTCGTCGCGCGCCAAGCCGAGCACCGCCAGCGTGCCGCGCGCGGTGTTGAGCGGATAGAACAGCCAGTCGGCCGCCGCCAGCGTCTCCGATCCGCGCCCCGCCGGCCGGCCCTTGTCGGCGACCCACTGCGCCGCCGCCATCTCGACCGCGCCGAGCGGCTCGCCCGGCGGCACCCCCGCCAGCAGCCTGAGCGTGCCGTCGCGCGGCACCAGCAGCACGGTGCGGACATCGAACAGTCGCGCGACCTCCGCGCAGATCGACTGCGCCAGCGCCAGCGTCGTGCCGACCCCCGTCAGTTGCCGCGAGAACCCGGCCAGCGCGGCGTTGGCGCGCGCGCTGGTCGCCGCGAGATCGGCCTGCACCCGCGTCCGCGCCGCCAGCTGGCTGACGATCACTGCGACCACGAACAGCACCAATACGGTGACGATGTTCGCCGGATCGGCGATGGTGAAGGTGTACAGCGGCGGCAGGAAGAAGAAGTTGTACGCCAGCGCCGACGCGACCCCGGCGAACAGCCCGGCGCGCAGCCCGAACAGCGTCGCCGCGGCGAGCACGGGGACGAGATACAGCATGTCGATGCTGTTCGGCGCGACCCTCGCCAGCAGCTTGCCGAGCCCGGTCGCGAGCGCCACCATCGCCAGTGTCCAGGCGTAATCGAGCGGCTGGACGCTCGGCCGGCCGCCGATCGTCGGCATTGCGCTGCCCTTGCCCGTCGGCAGCACATGCACCGCGACGCCGTCGATACCGCGCACCAGTGCATCGACCACCGAGCCGTGCCGCCGCTCGAACCACCATGACCGCAGCGACTTGCCGACGACGACTTGCGTGATCCGCGCCTCGCCGGCGAAGGCACGGACTCCCGCGACGACGTTCGACCCCGGGATCGTCGCCGTCGCGCCGCCGAGCTGCACCGCGAGCGCCAGCGTCGCGGCGAGCTGTGCCTGCGCGTCGGGCCGCAGGTGCCGGCTGCGCTCGGTCTCGACGTGCAGCGCAGTCCACGGCGCGCGCAAGGCATCCGCCAGCCGCTTGGCGGCCCGCACCAGCTCGGCCGCAGTCGGCGCGGCGTCGACCGCGACCAGCACGCGCTCGCCCGCTGCGAAGGTTCCGGCCAGCGCGGTGGCGCGCAGATCGCCCAGCAGCTCGGCATCGACCGCCTGCGCGGCGCGGCGCAGCGCCAGTTCGCGCAATGCCTGCAGGTTGGTCTTCGAGAAGAAATGCCCGAGCGCGCGCGCCGCCTCGTCGGGGACGTAGACCTTGCCCGCCTTGAGCCGCTCGATCAGCTCGTCGGGCGGGATGTCGACGACCTCGAGATCGGCGTCGTCGAGCATGCGGTCGGGCACCGTCTCGCGCACGCGGACGCGGGTGAACGACGCGACGACATCGTTCAGGCTCTCGATATGCTGGACGTTGATCGTCGAGAACACGTCGATGCCGGCCGCCAGCAGCTCGTCGACATCCTGGTAGCGCTTGGGGTGGCGCGACCCCGGCGCATTGGTGTGCGCGAGCTCGTCGACCAGCACCAGCCGCGGCCGCCGCGCCAGGATCGCATCGAGGTCCATCTCGTCATGCGCACGGACCGAGCCTTCGGTTTGGCGGCGCGCGACGATCTCGAACGGCCGGGTGAGCGCCTCGGTCTCGGCGCGGCCATGCGTCTCGACGACGCCGATGACGACGTCGACGCCCTCGCGCAGGCGGCCCGCGGCGTCGGTGAGCATCTCGTAGGTCTTGCCGACACCCGGCGCGGCACCCAGGAACACCTTCAGCCGGCCACGGCCCTCCTGCGCGGCGGCGCGGAGAAAGGCCTCAGGCGGCGGCCGGTCGGCGCGCTCGGGCGTCACGGCTCGAGCAGCGAGGCGAGCAGCGGGTGAACGGTTTCGGCAAACGGGTTGATCACGGTGAGGCCGCGCCAGATGAAACCGTCTTGCATATCTTCGGAAAGGAGGACCGAACAATCGGTGCTGACGGCGGCGCAGACGATTACCGAGTCCCAGTGCTGGAACCGATGGCGACGCGAGAATTGCAGTGCCTCGGCCATAACATCCATCGTCGTTGGAATCGTTTCGAACAACGCGTTCCACTTTTCCAGCGTTGCCGACACCTGCAACTCAGGTTTGCGCATGACACCCGAAAGGACACCAACAGCCTCACCGATGGCCTGTATCGGTGCGACCATCTCTGCGACCAAGGCCAGCTTGAGCAGCATCTGTTGAGCTAGCGCGATCTTCGGAAGGTCGGCCGGAATGCGCTCGCCACCGGCCGAATAGATCAAGACGTTGCTATCGAACCCGACGCGTATCATCCTGCGTCATACAATTCTTGACGTGTCCAAGGACCGATAACGACGGGCTCGAATGTACGCATAAGCGCGACCAGGTCCTCCGCTGCGGCGATGCGCTTGGCACGTGCCGCGTCCTCGTCAATGACAGGGACTAGCTTCGCCACGCTTTGCCCGCGACGCAGGATTGTAATTGTCTCTCCAGCCTCCGCTTCGCCCAGCAGCCGCGAGAAGTTCTGGTTCGCCTCACTTGCCGATACTGTCCGCGCCATGATTCGACTCCGTAATTAGTGTCATCCACTAACTAGGGCTTCGCGGCCCCCGCGTCCAGTGCGCGGTTGAGCGCCAGCACGTTGATGCGTGGCTCGCCGAGGATGCCGGCCAGCGGCATTTCGACTGCAGCGTCGACGATCGCGCGGAGCTTGGTCTCGTCGAGTCCGCGCACCTTCGCCACACGCGCGACCTGCGCCAGCGCCGCCGCCGGGCTGATGTGCGGATCGAGCCCCGATGCCGAAGCGGTCACCATATCGCCGGGCACATCGCCGCTCAGTCCGTCGGCGCGGGCGCTCTTGACGTCGCCGCGGACGCGGTCGACCAGCGCCTTCGAGGTCGGGCCGTAGTTCGAGCCGCCCGAGCTGGTCCCATCATAACCCTTGCCTGCTGCCGAAGGGCGGCCGTGGAAATACTTCGGCGCGGCGAACACCTGTCCGATCAGTTCGGAGCCGACGATATGTCCGCCGTCGCTGACGAGGCTGCCGTTCGCTTGGCGCGGGAAGAGCAGCTGCCCAATGCCGGTGAGCAACGCCGGATAGGCGAGGCCGGTCAGCACGCTGAACAGGATCAGCATGACGATCGCGGGGCGTAGGACGGAGCGCAGGTCGGCGTTCATGGCAGCGGTTCCTTAAACCAGACCGAGGCTGGACACGATGATGTCGATGATCTTGATGCCGATGAACGGCGCGACGATGCCGCCCAGCCCATAGACGGTCAGGTTGCGCGCCAGCAGCGTGCCGGCACCCGCCGGGCGATACTTGACGCCGCGCAGCGCCAGCGGCACCAGCGCCGGGATGATCAGTGCGTTGAAGATGATCGCCGACAGGATCGCGCTCTTGGGCGACGCGAGGTGCATGACGTTGAGCACGCTCAGCCCCGGATAGAGCACCACGAAGATCGCCGGCAGGATGGCGAAATACTTGGCGACGTCGTTGGCGATCGAGAAGGTGGTCAGCGCGCCCCGCGTCATCAGCAGCTGCTTGCCGAGCCCGACGATCTCGATCAGCTTGGTCGGGTCGCTGTCGAGGTCGACCATGTTGCCGGCCTCGCGCGCAGCCTGCGTACCGGTGTTCATCGTCACGCCGACGTCGGCCTGCGCCAGCGCGGGCGCGTCGTTGGTGCCGTCGCCGCACATCGCCACCAGCCGCCCGCCCGTCTGCTCCTTGCGGATCAGCGCCAGCTTGTCCTCGGGCGTCGCCTGCGCGAGGAAGTCGTCGACGCCCGCTTCGGCAGCGATGCTGGCCGCGGTCAGCGGGTTGTCGCCGGTGATCATCACGGTGCGGATGCCCATCCGGCGCAGCTCGACAAAGCGCTCGCGGATGCCCGCCTTGATGATATCCTTGAGGTGCACCGCACCGAGGATCCGCCCGTCGCGGACCACCGCCAGCGGCGTTCCGCCCGAGCGTGCGATCTCGTCGGTGATGCGGCGGAGTTCGGCCGACGCTGGGTTGTCGCCGATGGTCTTGAGCACCGAGTCGACCGCGCCCTTTTCGATGAAGGTCGAGCCGAACTTCAGCCCCGACAGCCGCGTCGAGGCGGAGAACGGCACGACTTCGGCGTTGGCCGGCATCGCCGCGCTCTGGCCGTGCTTCTCACGCGCCAGCACGACGATCGAGCGGCCTTCCGGGGTCTCGTCGGCGAGGCTCGACAGATATGCGGCCTCGGCCAGCTCGCCCATCGGGACACCGGCGACGGCGCGGAACTCGGTCGCCTGGCGGTCGCCGACCGTGATCGTGCCGGTCTTGTCGAGCAGCAGCACGTCGATGTCGCCCGCCGCCTCGACCGCGCGACCGGACTTCGCCAGCACGTTGAAGCGCACCAGCCGGTCCATGCCGGCGATGCCGATCGCCGACAGCAGCGCCGCAATCGTCGTCGGGATCAGCGTGATCAGCAGCGCCGCGAGCAGCACCACCGAGACGCTGCCGCCGGCGTAGCGCGCGAACATCGGCACGGTGCCGACCGCGATCAGGAAGATGATCGTCAGCCCGACCAGCAGGATGGTCAGCGCGATCTCGTTCGGGGTCTTCTGCCGCGACGCGCCTTCGACGAGTGCGATCATGCGGTCGAGAAAGCCTTCACCCGGTCCGGCCGTGACGCGTACGACGATACGGTCGGAGATGACGCGGGTGCCTGCGGTAACCGCCGAGCGGTCGCCGCCGGCTTCGCGGATGACCGGCGCGCTCTCACCGGTGATCGCGGCCTCGTTGACCGAGGCGACACCCTCGACGACCTCGCCATCGGCGGGGATCAGCTCGCCGGTGTCGACCTTGACGAGATCGTTAACCCTGAGTGCCGAAGCAGCGACTTTCTCGCCGGTGGCGCGGGTGGCGGTCAGCTCGCCCTTGGTCTGGCGCAGCGACGCCGCCTGCGCCTTGCCGCGGCCCTCGGCGACCGCTTCGGCGAAGTTGCCGAACAGCACCGTCAGCCACAGCCAGACGACGATCTGGATCTGGAAACCAAGGCTGAGCCCGGTGCCTCCGGTAAACAGGAACAGCGTCAGCAGCGCCGCGACGACCGCAGTGACAAACATCACCGGGTTGCGGATCAGCTGCGCGGGAGCGAGCTTGCGGACCGCGTCGAGCACGGCGGGGCCGAGCAGCGAGGGGGTGAACAGCGAGGGGGCGACAGCGCGGGCCATGATGGTGCTCCGATCAGAACAATTGGCCGCGGATCATCGCGAGATGGTCCGCAATGGGTCCGAGCGCGAGCGACGGCAGGAACGTCAGCCCGCCGACGATGAGGATGATGCCGAGCAGCAGCCCGACCCACAGCGGGCCGGTCGTCGGAAAGGACCCCGACGAGGCGGGCACGAAGCGCTTGGCGGCGAGGCTGCCGGCGATGGCGAGGACGGGGATGACGACGAAAAACCGCCCGAGCCACATCGCGAACACCAGCAGCCCGTCGTAGAACGGCGTGCTCGCGGTCAGCCCGGCGAACGCCGAGCCGTTGTTCCCGACCGCGCTGGTGAAGGCGTACAGGATTTCCGAGTAGCCGTGCGGCCCCATGTTGTTGCGCCCCGCCAAGCCGTCGGTCGCGACCGCGGCGATGCCGGTGCAGCCGAGGATGATCAGCGGCAGCACCGCGATCGCCAGCACGGCGAGCTTGACCTCGCGGCTCTCGATCTTCTTGCCGACATATTCGGGGCTGCGCCCGACCATCAGCCCGGCGACGAAGACGCTGAGGATGCAGTAGAGCAGAAATCCGTACAGCCCCGAGCCGACGCCGCCGAAGATGATCTCGCCCAATTGGATGTTGAACAGCGGGACGAGCCCACCCAGTGCGGTGAAGCTGTCGTGCATGGCGTTGACCGCGCCGCACGACGCGTCGGTGGTAACGGTGGCGAACAGCGCCGACGCGGCGATGCCAAAGCGCACCTCCTTGCCCTCCATGTTGCCGTCGGCGACGTGCAGCCCGAGCGCGTGGAGGTTGGGATTGCCGGCGCTCTCGGCCCAATAGGCGGCGGTCGTGCCCGCCAGGAACAGCAGCAGCATCGCGGTGAAGATCGCCCAGCCCTGCCGGTTGTTGCCGACCGCCTTGCCGAACACCCAGGTCAGCCCGGCGCCAAGCGAGAAGATCGACACCATCTGCAGGAAGTTGGTCAGCGCGCTCGGATTCTCGAACGGGTGCGCCGAGTTGGCGTTGAAGAAGCCGCCGCCGTTGGTACCGAACATCTTGATCGCCTCCTGGCTCGCCACCGGCCCGAGGATCAGCGTCTGCTTGGCCCCTTCGAGCGTCGTCGCGATGACCGATCCGGCGAACGTCTGCGGCACGCCCGCGGCGATCAGCACGATGGCGTAAACGATACTGGCGGGCAGCAGCAGGTACAGCGACAGCCGCGTCAGATCGGCCCAGAAATTGCCGAGCCCGCTCGCCTCGCGCCGGGCGAAGCCGCGGACGACGGCAAAGGCGATGGCGATGCCGGTCGCCGCCGACAGGAAGTTGTGCACCGTCAGCGCGACCATCTGGCTCAGATTGCTCATCGTCGACTCGCCCGAATACGACTGCCAGTTGGTGTTGGTGACGAAGCTGACCGCGGTATTCATCGCGAGATGCGGGACCAGCGCCGGGAAGCCGTTGGGGTTCATCGGCAGCATCGCCTGCAGCCGTAGCAGCGCGTAGGACAGCAGCGTGCCGACAAAGCTGAACACCAGTACGTGCACGGCGTAGCGCCGCCAGCTCATCTCCTCGTGCGGGTTGACGCCGCTGAGCGCGTAGAAGCCGCGCTCGACCGGTGCGAGCACGGCGTGCAGCGGCGTCCGCCGTCCTTCGTAAAGCGCGAACAGCCAGACGCCCATCGGCTTGGTGATCGCGATCACCGCGAGCGTAAACAGCGCGATCAACAGCCAACCCTGAAATGTCATCGATGATCTCCCGGGGTCAGAAGCGTTCGGGGCGGACGAGCACCGCGACGAGATAGCCGAGCAGGCCGAGCGCGGTGACGGCACCGAGCCAGAGGTCGAGTGTCATGGGCAGATCCTCAGGCGCGGTCGGCGAGCGAGACATAAAGCAGGCCGAGCAGCACCAGCCCGATGGCGACACCGATCCAGATAAGGTCTTGCATGAGCGGCCTCCGCGGCTGACGAGCCTGCGGTGTTATGCTGATCCCCGGCGCGATGTGAGATCGGTTACCGCGATTGCCGTAAAGAACCCATAAAAGTGCGCGCCCTCGCGGGACGGCTCGGGTAGCCGGGGCCGATCAGTCCCGGCTGGCGCTCGGCCGCGTCTCCGGAGAGGTCAGCAGAACCGGCAGGACGACCAGTGCGACGACGGCGATCATCACCCCCGGCAGCAGCGTCGAGCCGGTGCGGGCGATCAGCAGCTGCGCGACATAGGGCGTGAACCCGCCGAAGATCGCGGTCGCGGCGGTCGCACCGAGCGCCAGGCCGGTCAGACGCCCTTCGCCGGGGAACTGTTCGGCAGTCGCGACCGCCCCGACGGCGCTGACGCCGCCCGCCAGCCCGGCGAGGACGACGGCCCCGAGCAGCGCCGGTGCCGGGCCGCTCGTCATGATCGAAAACAATGTGATCGGCAGCACGGCGCTGCCGATGCCGAGCGTTACCAGCACGGGCTTGCGCCCGACACGGTCGCTCAAAACTCCGATCAGCGGCGTCACCAGGATGACGACCCCCGCGGCGACCGTCGAGAGCCACAGCGAGATGCTTTCGGACAGCGCTCCGGCGGAGGTCAGGAACGTCGGCACATAGGCAATCCCGACGTAATAGGTGATCGACCCCAGTGCCGAAATGGCGAACGACCGGACGATACCGCGACGATGGTTGGCCAGGACGTGGCGCAGCGGCCGCGCCGGCGCGGTTCCGCCGGTCACCTGCCGCTCGAAATCCGGCGACTCTTCCATCGTCGAGCGCGCGATCCAGACTACACCTGCAAGCGCGGCACCAACGAAGAACGGCACGCGCCACCCCCAGGACGCGAGGTCGGCCTCGCTCAGGAAGTGCACGGTCAAGGCCGAGACGCCGACCGCCAGCAGTGCCCCGATCTCGCTCGCCGCAGCGGCGCCGGACGCGATCAGCCCGCGGCGGTCCGGACGGGCACCCTCGAGCAGGTAAGCGACCACACCGGTGTACTCGCCACCGACCGAAAAGCCCATGACGCACCGCAGCAGCAGCAGCAGCCAGCCCGCTGCAGGACCGATGACGGCGTAGGTCGGGAGCAGCGCCGTGGCGAGCATCGCCATACTCATCAGCGCCATCGAGAGCAGCATCATGCGGCGGCGGCCGAAGCGGTCGCCGATGTTGCCGAACACGACGGCACCGATCGGCCGCAGCAGATACGCGACCGCGAACCCCGCCAGCGTGGTGATCAGCGACGCCTCGCCGCCGCCGAAGAACACGCGCGAAAGCACCGTGGCGAAATACAGATAGAGCGTGAAGTCGTACCATTCGACGACGGTCGAGAACGCCGCGATCATCATGGAGCGGCGGGAGATCACGGCTACCACCCTTAGCGCGCCACCCCGCTCAGACGAACCACAGATTTCGCTGGTTGAAATTGTCCAGGTTGGGCAGCACCGTCGGCAAGTCACCGTCGCCGACGCCGAACCAGCTGGCCATCGTCGCGGCATATTGCTCGACCGACGTCGTCGGGATCAGGCGGCCCTGGCCGATATCGTCGGGGCCGTCGTCAGCAAGCACCGGGACCGCGCCATAGTATCGCCCACCCCGTACCGCGCCGCCCATGACGAAGTGCATCGAGCCCCAGCCGTGATCCGACCCCGTACCGTTCGAAGTCAGCGTCCGGCCGAAGTCCGACGCGGTGAATGCGGTCACCCGGTCGGCGACGTTCAACTCGACCGTCGCATCGTAGAAGGCGCGCATCGCCACGCCGAGGTCGGCGAGCAGCGCGCCGTGGGCACCGATCAGGTTGGCGTGGTGATCGAAGCTGCCGAGCGACACGTAGAACACCTGCCGCTTGGCCCCGGCAGCGGCGCTGGTCGCGATCATCTGCGCGACCATGCGGAGCTGCGCCGCCAGCGTGCTGCCGGGCGGGAACGGCGTGGTGATCGCCGGCGCGTTGCCGAGCGCGCTGCTGACCTGCCCCGCGGTGGTCAGCGCGCGGGCACCGACGCGGGTCACCTCATTCTCGATCAGGTGCGCCGACGGCGTCGTGAGCAGCGACCGCAGCGCATCGCCGACCGCGGTCGAGCCGAACACCGCCGCCTGGTTGTCGTTCAGCACCACCGGACCCTTCGGGGTCAGCGAGTATTGCACGGCGCTGTTGCCCGCGAGGAATACCGTGCTGCCGCTGGGGTTGATGCAGGTCAGCGCGGCGTTGCCGTTGTCGCTTTGCAGCAGGTCGCCCATGCGCCCGCCCCAGCCGCTGTTCGCACCCTCCGGGGCTCCCGCCAGCCAATAGCTTTGCTGGTCGTTATGGCTGAACAGCTTGGGCGGCAGCGGCGCGCTGTGGGCATTATACTGCGTCTTGGTGACCGGCTGCACCAGCGTGCCGACGTTGAGCACCGCCGCCATCCGCCCGGCGTTCCACACCGGCAGCAATGGCGCGAGGCTGGGCGCGAGCGCATACAGCTGCCCGCCGGGCAGCGCGGCGTTCGGGTCGGGCGTCGTCATCGTCGTCGCCGCGATGCTGTCGGCCGATAGTGCAAGGCCCTGCCGCAGCTGCGCGTAGACGGCGTAACGCGCCGGGTCGGCGGGGATCAGCGTATTGGCATAATCATTGCCGCCCGCAAGGTGAATACAGACCAGCGCCTTGTAATCGGGTGCGGTGGCGGCGGCGGCCTCGCCTGCCGCCGCGAGGCTGAGCACGAACGGCGCGGCAGAGCCGGCGACGGCGAGCAGACCGGCGCGCTCCATGAAGCCGCGGCGCGAGAGATTGGTCATCGAGTTCACTTCTGCACGAGATATTCGGGGGCCGACATGACCAGCAGGACAGCGCCGTAGATGCGCGCCAGCGTGCCTTCCGCGGACGACGTGTCGATCGAGGCGGCCGCAGCAGCCAACGCCGCAATCGTCGGCGGGCCGAGCTGGCCAGCGGCGAGGATCACGTTGAGTTCGGCGATCAGCGCGGCGGCATCGCCGGCCAGCGCCTGCAGTGCGCGATAGTCGGCGGTAAGGTCGTTCGCCCAGACGGACCCCGCGATCAACGCCTGCATGTAATTGACGTAAGCGATCAGCGAGGGTTCGGTGGTGATCTGCAGCTCGGGGGCGACGAGGGCTTGCGCCGCGAACGGACTGCCGGGCGGCGTGTAGCCGGGGCGGAAAAAGTTGAAGACGCTCGGTGAGTGGCCGGGGCTCTGGCCGAGCAGGCACCACGGCGTGCTCAGGTCGCCGATGGGCCAGGTGTCGCTCGGTGAAGATGCCGCGAACGCCCGCGCCCAGTTGGTGACCCGCTGCGCCGGAGTTCGGAGCCGGCCCCATGCCGGCTTCGAACCGCCGCCTGCGTCCGCATCGCCGGCGCGCGCCTCGGGGTCGAGCAGGATCGCCCGCACGACCGCACCGAGGTTGCCGCGGACGCCGCTGCCGTCGTCGGCAAACGCCGCCGAGACCCGCGCTACATAGCCCGGCGACGGATTGCTGGTGACCAGGCGCTGGATCAGCTGGCGGCCGATGAACGGCCCGACATTGGCGTGCGCGCACAAGGCATCAAGCGCCAGCGACCGGCTGGCAAAGCCGTCGGTCCCCGCCGGGATGGTCGTTCCCAGAAACGATTTCGCGCCGTTCTCGTGTTGCGTCGCGTCGAGAGCAACCGGCAGCCGATAAGCGTCGGGCTGGCTCAGATCGCCTTGCGGCCAGGTCCAGCCGGTAAAGACGCGGGCGAGCCCGGAGATGTCGTCCTGCGAATAGCTTTCGATCGGAGCCCCGCCGCTGAGCTGATGCGTGCCGTCGGGGTTGAGCTGGTACAGGCCGATGGTGAACAGCTGCATGACCTCGCGCGCGAAGTTCTCGTCGGGGTGCGTGCCGGTCGAGGGGTCGGCCTTGTAGCTGTTGAGAAAGCTCAGGAAGCTGGCCATCGAGACGTTGGCGGCAATGTTGCCGAGCAGGTTCCGGAAAGTCCCGAACGCACCGTCCATCAGCACATCGATATAAGCCGCCATGCCGAAGCCGTGCGCGAAGCCGGCAAGGTTGTCGGCACCGACGACGAAGATATCGAGCAGCGCATGGCCGACCCGTTGGCGGAGCTGGTCGGCACCGACGATCGCCTGCCGCCACACCGCGGTGTCCATCAATCCGGCTTCGTTGCGCTGCGAACTGTCATGGTAGCCCTTGGACACCAGCCAGTCCCAAAGACTGATCTCGCGCGGCGTCGCGAGCTGGTTGTCGATCCAGCCGGCCAGCCCCAAAGCCTGTACGGCGGCGATGTCGCCGGGTGCGGCTCCCATCGACGCCTGACCGAGCAGTCGTGCCGCCGCGGTGCGGGAGAGTCCGCCCGCTCCCGGCACCACGATCGGCGGAGCACCGTTCGCCGACGAGCCGGGCCCGGCGGCCGCGTTCAATAGCCCCGGCACGGCCAACGTCGCTGCCGCCGCGATACCGACCTGCACGCGGCTCGCCGGTACCGGCGCGAGCGGGACGGTGATCTGCCCGCCCGTCGGCAGCGTCGTGGACAGGCCCGAGTGGACGACCAGTGGTGGCGAATCGTCCCGCCTCGCCGGCAGGTTGGAGCAGGCGTCATACATCGCGAAAGACCTAAGCAAGCAAAGTGACTGGAAAAGTCCGAACAAGGCACCGCCCGCTGCCGGGTCTGGTTGAAATGTTACGGCGGAGGGTGAAGTCCGCAGTTACGGGAACGGCATGAACTTTGGCTAGTCGGTAAGCAGCATTTGTTCCGCGACGTCAGACAAACCGGGCTGCGAATGTGGTGAACCGTCCTGGCTGGCCTCTGGGATGCTGCCCAGCCTCACGAGGCGTCCCCGGCGCACGTCAAAGATCGCTCGATGCGTGAACGCGGATCGAACCGGACAGCCTTAATGCATCCCGTCGGCCGGGACCTGCCGCTCGCGCTGTTTGCCGATGAGGAGGAGGGTGGGGAGGAGGGTGAGGACGAGGGGGGCGCCGACGGCGAGTCCGGCGATGATGGCGGTGGCGAGCGGGCGTTGCAGGCCGGAGCCGCGGCCGAGCCCGAGGGCGAGCGGGCTCAAGGTCA
>JANOOK010000159.1:0-20202 GCA_031421275.1 Sphingomonadaceae bacterium | reverse complement strand
GATGGACACGCGCACCGAGGCATCGCGCTGGATCATCGCGCACACGCCCCGCGGAACGCCGGTCGCGGTCGAACATATCGCGTTCGATCTGTTCAATGCCGGCTATCCGGTGCGCTTTCCGATGGGCCACGCCGGCTGCCTGGACGCGATGGCGCTGCTGACCGGACACATGACGCTCGCCGGTGTCGGGACGATGCGCGGCGACGTCGCCGTTGCCGACTTCGGCACGGTCGATCCGGCCAAGCGGGTATCGTGCAACGCCAGCTACGTCGTGCTGTCGCATTACGACCGGTATGTTGCCGACGGCCAACGGTTCCGCCGCGAACTCGCCGCTTACGAGATCATCCGGCGACAAGGGACCGAGGTCGCCAGCTTTCTGCCGCTCCCAGGTGAAGTTGGCGGGCCGGTGGTCCGCGTCATCCGCTTGCGTGATTAGGCTGTCTGGCCTTAGGACCGCTGCTCGTGGCTGCAGCGCAATTAGGCAAGCTGGAGGGGCACTTCCCTTAAATATCGAGACAGCTTGGAGGATGCGATGAATTTAGTGACCTTACGAACTACCCGGCTCCCGTGGGTCGAACTGGCACGCTCGCTGACGCCGCCGGCGGTCTGGCGCAGCCTGTACCGAACTTTGGTCGTCAAAGACATCCCGGACGCTTCGCAGTACCGGCCGCATTATTCACCTTGGCTCGCACCGTGGTTCCAGAAGCTCTATCATGGGATTTCGCCTTTCACCGTTGTGTCGATTGAGCGTTGCTGGACGCTTTGGCAGGGCCTTGGCCAGGCAATGGCGCGACCTGGCGACGTGCTGGAGGCGGGGGTTTTCCAGGGTGGAACGGCGCGACTGCTCCGCACGCGCTTGGGTGAGCCGGCCGGCAAACAGCTTTATCTGTTTGACTCGTTCGAAGGCATGAAATCGGTCTCGGACCAGCAGGACCGGCATGCCGAAGGCGATTTCTCCGACACCTCGGTCGAAGGGGTTCGCCGAGTGGTTGGCTCAGCGCCTTGGATCCACTTCTGCAAAGGCTGGGTACCGCAGTCGTTTATCGGATACGAGGACCGCAGCTATTGCTTCGCGCACATCGATCTTGATCTATACCAAGGCGTATTCGATTGCTTGCAATATGTTTACCCGCGCCTATCCTCGGGTGGTGTTATCGTACTCGATGACTATGGCTTTGCGTCGTGTCCCGGCGCGCGCCAGGCCGTTGATGAGTTCTTCAACGATAAACTTGAGAAACCTCTCGTTTTACTTACCGGTCAGGCGCTGGTCCATAAATTATGAGCTATAGTGTTCCCTCGATAAGCAGGAGTGGGACCGTCTTCAAATAAATACGAGGGCGGTAGCCTGCTACCTTCCCGAAAGCGGCAAATTTAGCGGATCGCACCCGGAGAAACATGGGACAGCCGATCCGGCAGAGTTGGCCAAAACCGGGCCGTTCGGAGTTTATCCGTCGTTGACATCAAGACCGCAAACTATCAAAAACCGCGCCTAGCACCCCATCGGAGATCAGTTGTTGTCGCTGCGTGTCGTACTGTTGGCTGGCGGCATGGGGACCCGGCTCGGCGAAGAGACCTCGATCCGCCCAAAGCCGATGGTCGAGATCGGGGGCATGCCGATCCTGTGGCATATCATGAAAATCTATTCACACTTCGGCTTGACCGAATTCATCGTCTGCCTCGGTTACAAGGGGTATATGATCAAGGAATATTTTGCGAATTACTTCCTGCATACTGCAGATGTCACCATCGACCTCGAAACCAACGCGATGGAAGTCCATCACCGGCGCAGTGAGCCGTGGCGGATCACGCTGGTCGACACCGGTTCCGCGACGATGACCGGCGGCCGGCTGAAGGCGATCCGGCCCTATCTGAAGGCCGGCGAACCGTTCTGCTTCACCTACGGCGACGGCGTCGCGGCGATCGATATCGGCGCGCAGATCGACTTTCACCGCGCGCATGGCAAACTGGCGACGATGACCGCAGTCGCGCCGCCGGGACGGTTCGGCGCGCTCGACATCACGGGCAATCGCATCACCAGCTTCCGCGAGAAGCCGGCGGGCGACGGCGGGCTGATCAACGGTGGCTTCTTCATTGCCGACCCGTCGGTGCTCGACCTCATCGACGGTCCCGAGACGATCTGGGAGCAGGCTCCGCTCGAGACGCTGGCGGCGCGCGGCGAACTGATCGCCTTCCGCCACGACGGCTTCTGGCAGGCAATGGACACGCTGCGCGACAAGCTCCACCTCGAAGAACTGTGGCAGCAGGGCGCGCCGTGGAAGATCTGGTGAGCGGCGACATCTGGCGCGGCCGCCGCGTCTTCATCACCGGCCATACCGGCTTCAAGGGCAGCTGGCTGGCGCTGTGGCTCGCCGACCTCGGAGCGGAAGTGACCGGCTTCGCCCTGCCGCCACCGGCCGGCCCAAGCCTGTTCGAAGCCGCGCGGGTCGAGGAGCTGGTCCATCACGTCGTCGGCGACGTTCGCGACGCCGACGACGTCGCGCGCGCGGTCGCCGAGGCGCAGCCCGAAATCGTCTTCCACCTCGCCGCGCAAGCCCTGGTCCGTCAATCTTATGTCGCACCGGTCGAGACCTATGCGGTCAATGTCATGGGAACGGTGCATGTCCTCGAGGCTTGCCGCGGCGTCGCCAGCTTGCGCGGCGTCGTCGCGATCACCAGCGACAAATGCTACGAGAACCAGGAATGGGTGTGGCCGTATCGCGAAACCGACCCGATGGGCGGGCATGATCCCTACAGCAGCAGCAAGGGTGCGGCCGAACTGGTCATCGCCGCCTACCGCCGGTCGTTCTTCGAGCACGGTGCCGGCATCGCCTCGGTCCGGGCCGGCAATGTCATCGGCGGCGGCGACTGGGCGGCCGACCGGCTCATTCCCGACCTGATCCGCGCGCTGCTGGCGGGCCGGCGCCCGCTGATCCGCGCCCCGGCCGCCGTGCGACCATGGCAGCATGTACTCGAGGCGCTAAGCGGCTATATTCTGATCGCGGAGAGGCTGGTGGCAGGCGACCGGAGCGTGGGGACGGGCTGGAACTTCGGGCCGGCAAACGACGATACGAAGCCGGTTAGCTGGCTCGTCGAGCGTTTGCTCGAGCGCTGGGGAGCCGAGGGCTGGGATCGGCCCGAAGGCGAACAGCCGCATGAGGCGACACTGTTGTCGCTCGATTGCGCCAAGGCGCGGCGGGAGCTGGGCTGGCGTCCGTCGATGCGTCTCGCCGGCGCGCTCGATCAGGTCGTGGCGTGGCACCAGAGCGTCGCTGCGGGGGCGGATGCCCGGATGGTCACACTCGACCAGTTGAGAACCTATCGCACCGCTATGCGGTCACAACCGACGGAGACGACACGATGGGACTGAATTTCGATACGGCGAACTCGATCGAAACGCTCGCCGCGGGTGCGGGCGAGCCCGAGCTGCGCGCCATTATTCTCGACCTTGTCGGCCATTATGCGCGCACCTATCACGCGCCGAAGCCATTCGTGGCGGGAGCAAGCGCGGTCCCGGTATCGGGCAAGGTGTTCGACGAGAACGACGTCAAGATGCTGGTCGATTCGTCGCTCGACTTCTGGCTGACGACCGGCCGGTTCAACGACGCATTCGAGGCCCGGCTCGCGGCGCGGCTCGGCGTCCGCCACGCGCTGACGGTCAATTCGGGATCGTCGGCCAATCTCGTCGCGCTGTCGTCGCTGACCTCGCACTATCTGCGCGGCGAAGCGCTCAAGGCGGGTGACGAGGTCATCACGGTCGCCACGGGATTTCCGACGACGGTCAATCCGTCGCTGCAGTACGGCCTGATCCCGGTATTCGTCGACGTCGACATCCCGACCTACAACATCAAGCCCGAGATGATCGAGGCGGCGGTGTCGCCCAAGACCCGCGCGATCATGCTGGCGCACACGCTCGGCAATCCGTTCAACCTCGCCGAGGTGATGCGCGTCGCCGAAAAGTACAATCTGTTCGTCGTCGAGGACTGCTGCGACGCGCTCGGCGCGACCTACGACGGCCGCGGCGTCGGCACCTTCGGCGATATCGGCACCTTGAGCTTCTATCCCGCGCATCACATCACCATGGGCGAAGGCGGTGCGGTGTTCACCGACAAGCCGCGGCTGAAGCGCGTCATCGAATCGATGCGCGACTGGGGCCGTGACTGCTGGTGCGCGCCGGGGCAGGATAACACCTGCGGCAAGCGCTTCGCGCGCAAGCTCGGCAATCTGCCGATGGGTTACGACCACAAATACACCTACAGCCACTGCGGCTATAACCTGAAGATCACCGATATGCAGGCCGCGGTCGGCCTCGCGCAGATGGATCACCTCGAGGGCTTCATCGCCGACCGGCGCCGGAACTTTGCCTTGCTGACCGACATCTTCCGCCAGTGGGAGGACCGCTTCATCCTGCCCGAGGCGACGCCGAACAGCGAGCCGTCATGGTTCGGCTTCCCGCTGACCGTTCGTGCCGATTCCGGTATCGACCGCGAGGAGCTGGTCCGCTACCTCGACGCCAACCGGATCGGCACGCGTCTGCTGTTCGGGGGGAATCTGCTGCGCCAGCCGTATATGCGCGACCGGGCCCATCGTGTCGTCGGCGAGTTGACCAACGCCGATGTGACCACCGAGCGCACCTTCTGGATCGGCCTCTATCCGGGGCTGGGCGAGGATCAGTTCGCTTATGTCCGTGACACCTTCGCTGCCTTCCTGAACCGTTGACGTGAAAGCCGGGGCAATCAAGCCTCGCGGGGGAGAACAGGCCGTGGGCTATACTGTGAAGCTCGCAGCCTATCCCTCGATAGCCTGAGGTGGTGGCGGGACGATCGCTGCTCGTCATTGGCGGCACCGGATTCTTCGGTAAGTCGATCCTCGATGCGGCACGGCGCGGGCTGCTCGCGCCGTGGGCGATCGACCGGATCATCGTCGTCGCGCGCCACACGCAGGTGCTCGCCGAGCGCTTTCCCGGTCTGCTCGGACCGCACGTCGGCTTGGTCGATGCCGACGCGGGCACGGCGGCGGCGCTACCGGCGGCCGACTATGTCATCCATGCCGCGAGTTCGACCGACGCGCGCCGCTACCGCGACGATCCCGCGGGCGAACGCGCCAATATCGTCGCTGCGATCGACAATTATTGCGCCGTCGCGACGACGATCCACCGCGACAGCCGCATCGTCTATTGCAGCAGTGGCGCGGTCTATGGGGTGCAGCCGGCTGAGCTCGACGGGCTGGCCGAGGATCATGGCTGGACTTCGGAGACGGGCCTCGTCGACCACAAGCGCGATTACGCCGAAGCGAAGCGGCTGGCCGAGACGCGCATCGCCGCACTCGGCAGCACCGGCGTCAATGTCGCCGTCGCGCGCTGCTTCGCGTTCGTCGGGGCTTACCTGCCGCGCGACCAGCATTTCGCGATCGGCAACTTCCTCGGCGACGCGCTCGCCGGACGACCGGTGACCGTCAAGGCGCGGCACGCGGTCTGGCGCAGCTATCTGCATGCCGACGACCTCGTCCGTTGGCTGATGACGCTCGCCGATCACGCCTCGCCGACGTGTCCCATGGTCAACGTCGGCTCGGACGAGGCGGTGCTGGTCGGCGATGTGGCGCGGCGCGTGGCGCGATGCTTCGGCGCGGCCGCCGACATCCCCGAGCTGACCGAGCCGGCGGTCGACCGCTACGTGCCGTCGATCCGTCGGGCGCGCAATCTTGGGCTGAAAGTTTCGATCGGGCTCGACGCGGCGATCGCCGACATGGCGGTAAGGTTGCGATAAGGGTTGTGATGCTGGCGGCTTCTGATAGGCACGTGGGCGCTCTTGAATCTAGGAAAACAATGACTTCTTGCGAGCGTCACGCGACGGTTTGGAAGGTGCTGAGCCGGCGGGGACTGGCTGCGGTCGCGGCGCTCGCGATGGTAACGGGCGGGGGCACTGCGACTGGTGCGCAGACGGTCGACCCGGCAAACGACCGCGGCACGCCGGCGAACGGTACGACAGCCCCGGGTGGGCCGAACCAGTTTCAGCAGAACGATCGCACGGGAACGGCAACGTCGTCGACCGAGATCAACTCCGGACCGGCTCAGCCGATCGACGTGAACGGTAATTCGAACGGGAACGGCAACAACAATGCCGGCATCAACAACGCCGGCAACAGCCAGGGGCAAAATTCTGCCACCCAGACCTCTCGCACCGATGCTACCGCTACCGACCCGCGCCAGCCGATCTCGCCGACGATGAAGCGGCCGCCGCCGCCGAGCGCATTCGAGCTGTTCGTCGAGGAACGCGTCGGCCGCGTGCTGCCGCGCTTCGGGTCCGATCTGATCGTTCCAGCCGCACGCGACTTCGCCGTGCCGCCGGCGACCGCGGTTCCGTCGACCTATGTGCTGCAGCCCGGCGACCAGATCTTCATCGGCCTGTCGGGGTCGCTCGATGGCTCGGTCAAGGCCGACATCGATAATAACGGCCGCATTTTCCTGCCCAAGGTCGGGATGGTCAAGGTCGGCGGGGCGACGTACGGCGATCTCAAGACGATCCTCGCCAATGCCATCGGGCTGCAATACCGCGGCTTCAATGTTTCGGTGTCGATCACCAGCATCCGCGGCTTCCGCGTCTATGTCACCGGTTTCGCCAACAGCCCGGGCGGTTACAGCGTCAATAGCCTGTCGACGCTGGTCAACGCCGTGCTCGCTGCCGGCGGCCCGTCGGCGGGCGGCAGTTTCCGGTCGATCAAACTGTACCGCAACGGCGAGCAGGTCAGCGACTTCGACCTGTATGACTTTATCCGTAGCGGCGACAAGTCGAAGGATGTCCTGCTGCACAGCGAAGACGTACTGTTCATCCCGCCGGTCGGCGACCAGGTCGCGATCGCCGGCAGCGTCAACCAGGAAGCGATCTACGAGGCGCGCCCCGGCGAGACGATCAACGATCTGCTGCGCTACGCCGGCGGCCCCACCGCGCTCGCCGACCGCTCTCGGGTCATCGTCTATAAGCTCGCCAATCGCGACCGGCTCGGCGGTGTCGAGGTCGCGCGCGCGGCGTTCGGTGCCACGGCGGTCAGCGGCGGCGACATCGTTCAGGTGTTGACGACCGGCTCGCTGGTCCGTCCGCTGGCGCGTGAGACGGTCCTCATCCGGGTCGACGGCGAGGTCAACAAACCCGGCAACTACTTCGTCGCCCCCGGCACCAGCCTGAACACCGTGATCGGGCTGGCCGGCGGTTTGACTCCCGAAGCCTTCGTCTTCGGCACGCGGCTGCAGCGGTTATCGGTCCGGTTGCAGCAGCGGCGCGGCTTCGAGGAAGCGCTCGGCCAGCTCGAGGTCAGCCTTGCGGCGGCACCGCTGTCGGCGACGCTGACCAATCCCAATGGGGCGCAGCAATATGCGGCGGCACGCGCAACGATCGATCGGCTGCGAACCACGCAACCCGACGGCCGCGTGGTCCTTCCCATGGCCGATGACCAGGCGACGCTGCCGACGGCATTGACGCTCGAGAACAACGATACGCTGTACGTGCCGCAGCGGCCGTCGACAGTCGGCGTGTTCGGTGCCGTCTACCGGCCGGCATCGTTCCTGCTGGAAGGTTCGCCCCGGCGCGTCCGCGAGTATCTCGACATGGCCGGCGGCTCACTGCGGGCGGCAGATAACGGGCAAATCTTCCTGGTCCGCGCCAATGGCGAGGTGATCTCGAAAAAGCGCGGTGCACTGACGCGGCGGGTGATGCCGGGCGACGTCGTCTTCGTGCCGATCAAGACGCAGAATAATTCGCTGCTGAACAAGATCGGTCAGATCGCGACGCTGGTCTTCGGCCTCGGGCTGTCGGCGGCAGCGCTCGTTTCGATCACCCGATGAGGCCGCGCTACAGCATCGTTGGCACGCTGGCGGTCAGCCGCTGGTTCGGCAAGCCGTGGCTCCGCCGCATCGTCGGGGGTGTCCTCATTGTGCTGTTCGTCGTCCTCGCGCTGTTTCCGCACCGCTACCACGCGATCGCGACCGTCGTGCCGACCGACCCGGGGAGCCTGGGGCTGGGCGGCGCGCTCGGCCAGCTCGGCGCGGCCAACAGCGTTTTCAATCAGCAAGCCATCATCGAGGTCGGTCTGCGGGTGGCGCACAGTCAGGACGTTCGCGACATCGTCATCAAGCGCCTCGACCTTATCCGGCGTCTGCACTTCGTGAATAACGTCGAGGCCGACCGCTGGCTGCAGGACGCGGTCGATGTCCGCCTGCTGCGAGGCGGCATCTTGCTGATCGAATCGCGCAACGAAGACCCGGTTTTTGCAAAATCGCTGGTGGTGGCGTTTTATGACGCTTTCCGCAGCCGCATCGGCATGATCAACCGTGCCCAGACCGCGTACAAACGCGACATCCTGCTCGAGCTGATCACCACCGCCTCCGAGCGGCTGGCACGGGCGCAGGCGGCCTATGACGGCTTTCGCCGGGCGACCAAATATTCGTCGCCCGCCTCGTCGATCAGCGCGATCGGTGCCCGCATCCCGTTGCTGCAGCAGGCGATCAAGAACAAGGAGGTCCAGCTGCAGTCGCTCCGGAGCTTCGTCACCGATGACAATATGGAGGTTCGTCAGATCCTCGCCGAGGTCGCCGCGCTGCAGACGCAGCTGCGCGCCGCCGAAAATCTCGGGACCACCGCAGGACCGTATTCGGTCAATCGCGTCGTCAAGGAATCGACGACCGTGCAAAAGCTCGAGCGCGAGCTCAACATCGCCCAGTCGCTTTATGACAGTTACAAGCGCTTCCTCGAAGGGACAGCGCTCGAGGACCTGACCTCGCTCGGCAACCTCCGCGTTATCGAGCCGCCGACGATCGAGACCGAGCGGGTGATCAATCCGTGGCCCGCCGGGCTCGCCGCGGCGCTGCTGCTGGCGCTGCTCGCGATCGAGTTATACACGATCCGGCCGCCGATCGGCGCGTACCGGGAGGCGGCATGACCGATGCCGGGACGGCATTGCGGGCGACTGCGGCCGCCGCCTTTACGCCGCCGGTGTTCTCGGTCGTCATCCCGTGCCGCAACGAGGAAGCCAACGTCGAAGCGATGGCCGCCGCCGTCGTCCGCGAGATGGAGGCGGTCGGCGAGACTTTCGACCTGATCTTCATCGACAACGACTCGGTCGACCGGACGGTCGTGCTGCTCGAGGCGATCTGCGCGCGCGACCCGCGCGTCCGGCTGATCGTCAACGCGCGCAATTTCGGCCAGATGCGCTCGCCGACCTACGCCATCTTCCAGGCGCGCGGTTCGGCGATCATCGCGCTGTGCTGCGACTTCCAGGATCCGCCCGAGCTGTTGCCGCGCTTCGTCGAACGCTGGCGGGCCGGTGCCGCAATCGTGCTCGGCGTCCGCGCCAGCGAGACCTCGTCGCTGGCGCTCGGCGTCATCCGCCGCTGCTCCTACTGGTTCGCGCGGAAATTCGGCGATTATCCGATCGTCCCCAATGCCACCGGCTTCGGCCTGTACGACAACAAGGTCGTTCGCGTCATCGAGCGGCTGAACGAGCCCGAGCCGTTCTTCCGCGGCATGCTCGTCGAAACCGGCTACCGGACCGAGACGATCGCCTACCCGCGAGCGCCGCGGGCGGGAGGCACCTCGAACAACGGTTTTTTCCAGCTGCTCGATTTCGCCATGTCGAGCCTTGCCGGCGCGTCGAAGCGGATGGTGCGCGTGCCGTTTTTCATCGGTGCGACGATGCTGGTCGTCGCCGCGCTGGCGTTGCTCGGCATGCCGGTCGCGTGGGTGCTCGGCCAGGGTAATTGGGTCATCGGCTTCGGCGCGATCGCGCTGATCGAGGCGCATACCGGGCTGCTGTTCCTGTTTCTCGGCATTCTCGGCGATCAGGTGCGGCTGATCTCCGAACGCACCCGGCGCACCCCGCTGGTGGTCGAGCGCGAGCGGGTGAACTTCCCTGCCGACTACTGACATGGCTCGCTTCGGAGCGCGTTTCGGCCGGTTCGGCCAGCTATTCCGCTTTTATCAGGCGGCGCTGGTCAACACCGCGTTCGGCTACGGCGTCTATGCCCTGCTGGTGCGGCTCGGCGTCAATCCGTTCGTCGCCACGACCATCTCGCAGGTGCTGGGGACGGCGTTCAACTACTTCACCTACAGCCGTCACGTCTTCCGCGGCAGCCGGCCGGCGCGCTGGCGGTTCGCGCTGTCGTACGTCGTCGGCTACGGCCTGCTGATCGGCTCGCTGGCGGTGTACCGGCTGGTGTTCGCCTCGCCGTATCTCGCCGGGGCGGCATCGACGCTGACGGTATCGCTGATCAACTATTTCATCCTGAAGCGCTTCGTCTTCACGCCCGCGGTCGCGCCATGAGGATCGGGCCGCTCGCAGTTCCCGGCATCAATCGCTGGCTCGAGCCGTTGTTCGCGCTCGCCGTCGCCGCCGGTCTCGGCTGGGCGATGCTGCACCTGTACCTCTATCATTATCTGCCGCAGCCGTACTTCTACGACCCGACCGATACATGGGCCGACTGGTTCAATACATCATATTGGGCGCACTCCAAAGGCGCGTACGATAGCTGGCAAACGATCTATCCACCGTTGTCGTTCGTCGTTTTAAAAATATTCAGCACGCCAGGGTGCGCTGCGTTGGCGCTCAACGAGTTTCGCACTTGTGATTGGATTGGGGTGGGTGCGATACACGGCTTTTTTATTCTTAACGTGTTCTTGATTGCGCTTACTTATATTAAGGTCGACAGGCGCACGGCATTGCCGCGATCGGTCGCGCTCGCGGCCGGATTGCCAATGACCGACGGCCTTGAGCGCGGTAATCTGATTATCTTATGCTTTACAATGTTCCTGCTCGCATATGGTCCGCTGGTCCGGTCGGCGCGTATGCGCTGGCTCACGGCCGCGCTGGCGATCAACTTCAAAGTCTACCTGATCGCGTCGCTCATGCCGTATATCTTCAAACGTCGCTGGCTGGCGTTCGAAGGCGCCTTGCTGGCTACAGCGGGAGTCTATCTCGTCACTTATGCTGTTGTCGGGTCTGGCACACCGGGACAGCTTCTAGAGAATCTCAGCGAATTCACCGGCGGGTACCAGGCGGTCAACATCCTCGACCTGTGGTATTCGATGACCTATGGCCCGGCGCTGTCGCTACTAAGTGGCAGCAGCTTTCCGATTTCCGCGGCGATCGGCTCCGATCTGACCAATGGGCTCACCGTCGCGCTCACGCTGCTAATACACTTCGGTCAAGCGATGATCCTGCTCGCCTTCGTTATGACCTGGCTGCGCCCGGAGGCGGTCCCAACCTTGCGACTCGTCACGCTCGGTACCGCGCTGGCTCTGATCACTGCGGAGGCCAGTGGCTATACGGCGACACTGATCCTGTTCGGAGTTTTTGCCGAACCGTGGCGCGGCATCGGACGTAAGTGGGCGATCGTCGTCGCTTACATCCTAAGCATTCCATCGGATATCGTGTTCTTCAAGGTTCCCACGCTATTCGCTGTTCGCGACAGCTTCCTCAGCGGCCAGCCGGTGCTGCCAGACTACGGTGTGGCCATCGGGCCGTTCCTCCGTCCGGGGTTGGTCATCTCGATCGCCGTCGCGCTGGCCGCAGTGACGATCTGGGACGTCTGGCGCGACATCCGCGTGCAGGGCTGGCGCGGGCGGCAGCGCTTCCGCTTCGATCTGCCAATCATGGTTGGGCTCAAGCGCTGACCTGCCGGCTGATTGTGCATCAGCCTGCGCCGCGTATTACGCAAGCTGGAGCGGCGCAGGCTTCGGCAAAGTCGACCTCGGCTCGCCAGCGTCGGACTGTGCAGTTCCACAAACGTAATCTTTATATTTGATTAAACCATCTTAGCGATGGCCATCATGCGTTGCTTATCGGCGGTCACTGCCAATGTCAGACCACGCAAAGGCCTAGACTGTCGCGGCAGGAGAACGTAGGAACCCGACAGCCGAGGCTTGGAGAGATGTGTGCCGGGAAGCATTTTCGACGATCTTTTCGTGTTGGAATTAGCCAATAATCATTGGGGTAGTCTCGACCGCGGCTTGAAGATCGTCCGGGATTTTGCCCAGATCGTGAGCTCGAACGGGATTCGGGCTTCGATCAAGTTGCAATTCCGCGATGTCGATTCGTTTATTCACCGCGATTTCAGACACCGCGATGACCTGCGTTACATCAAGAAGACAATCGATACGCATTTGTCCTGGGCAGAGCTTCGGCAGCTGGTCGAGGCGATAAGCGACTGTGGCATGCTGACCATGGTGACGCCGTTCGACGAGGTGTCGGTCGACAAGGCGGTGGAGTTCGGCGTCGACATTCTGAAGGTCGCCAGCTCGGATATCCGTGATAAAATACTCCTGAGCAAGATCGCCGCGGCCGGCAAACCGGTAATCGCCTCATCGGGCGGGGCCTCGCTCGAGCACATCGATGGACTTGTCGATTTCTTCATCAGCCGCGGCGTGCCGTTCGCGCTGAACCATTGCGTTTCGCTCTACCCCTCGGAAGACGGCGAGCTCGAACTCAATCAGATCGACCTGCTTCGCGCGCGTTACCCCGATACTGTCATCGGGCTGTCGACGCACGAACACCGCGATTGGCACGACTCCATTCTGATCGCTTATGCCAAGGGCGCACGCACCTTCGAACGTCATATCGACATCGATTATCAGGGTGTTCCGGTCAGTCCTTATTGCACTCGCCCCGAGCAGGCCGACATCTGGTTCAAGGCATTCCTCAAGGCCAAGGAAATGTGCGGCGGTTCGGCCGCCGAAAAGCGCGTCCCGCCGAACCGGGAGGTGACGTACCTCGACGCGCTGGTCCGCGGCATTTACCTGCGCCGCGCGCTACCGGCGGGCCATGTGGTAACGGAAGCCGATGTGTATCTTGCCGTGCCGTTACAAGCCGGTCAGCTTTCCGGGCGAGAGTTCCTCGGTAACGAGGTCCTGACGCGGCCGCTCGCGGCGGACGAGCCCGTCAGGTTGAACGAGGTGAGCGCAAGCTATTCGGGCGATGCGGTGCTCGCGGCGATGATCGACAAGCGCGGGCTGGATGCTGCTAACGAGACCGCACGAGCAGCACCCGCACGACTTGCTGTTGGCTGACAACGTCGTCGGAGCCAGCACCGCCGTCGACCACCGTTAAGGAGCTCAGCACAGATGGCGCGTATCCGTCTTGCGGACTATATCGCTGCGGTGCTCGTCGAGCATGGCGTTCGTCACATCTTCATGCTGACCGGCGGCGGCGCGATGCATTTGAACGATGCGCTCGGGCGGCATGCCGGGCTGCGCTATGTCTGTTGCCATCACGAACAGGCGCTGACCATGGCCGCCGAAAGCTACACCCGGCTTTCGGGCCGGCTGGCGGCGGTCAATGTTACGACTGGCCCCGGCGGCATCAATGCGTTGAACGGCGTCCACGGGGCCTACACCGACTCGATCGCGATGATCGTGATTTCGGGGCAGGTCAAGCGCGAGACGCTGCGGGGCAATGCTCCGGTCCGACTACGCCAACTCGGCGATCAGGAAGCCGACATCGTCGCGATCGCCACGCCAATCACCAAATTCGCAGCTTTGGTCGAAGACCCCCAGAACATCCGGTATTTGCTGGAGAAAGCTATTTGGTTGGCGACGACGGGGCGTCCCGGCCCCGTCTGGCTCGATATTCCGATCGACGTGCAGTCGGCGCTGATCGACGCCGACGACCTCCGCGGTTTCGATCCGCAAATCGAGGGGTACGGGCGAAGTTTCGCGCTTCCCGCTGAATATGGCTGGCTGTCCGGGCCGCCGCTACGCGACGCCGCGCGCCGGGTGGTGACGGCGTTGCTTGCCGCCGAACGTCCCGTCATCCTGCCGGGGACCGGCGTCAGGATCAGCGGCGCACACGAGGCTTTTCTCGAACTGGTCGAGCGGCTCCGGATTCCGGTGGCTCCGGGCTGGAATGCTCAGGATGTGGTCGACGATACCAACCCGATGTACGTCGGGCGTCCAGGCACCGTCGGCGACCGCGCGGGCAACTTTGCGGTGCAGAATGCCGATCTTGTACTGGTGCTCGGCTGCCGGCTCAATATTCGCCAGATCAGTTATAACTTCGCATCGTTCGCGCGCGCCGCGACCAAGATCATGGTCGACATCGACGCCGCCGAGCTCGGCAAGCCGACTTTATCGATCGATTTGCCGATCCACGCCGACCTCGCGAGTTTCATACCCGCCCTGCTGACCGAGCTCGATAATTTCGAACGTCCGGCAGCGCATGCGGCTTATCTGGACTGGACGATGGAGCGCCGCCGGCGTTACGATCCGGTGCTGCCGGAGTATTGGCGCACCAATGGCATCGTCAATCCGTATTGCTTCACGCAGGTGCTGTTCGAGCAATTGGCTCCCGATGACGTCATCGTCATGGCAGATGCGACGGCCGCGGTGGTCACGGTTCAGGCGGCAAAGCTGAAGCCGGGACAGCGGCTCTATTCCAATTCTGGGGCTGCCTCGATGGGATATGACCTGCCGGCCGCGATCGGCGCTTGGCATGCGATGCCCGAAGGGTCCTCGCGGATCGTCTGCATGGCCGGCGATGGCAGCATCATGCAGAACATCCAGGAACTGCAGACGATCGTCGGGCAGCAAATCCCGGCGAAGATCTTTCTGTATAACAACTCCGGCTATCACTCGATTCGCCAATCGCAGGAAGCCCACTTCGCCGGCTTCTCGGTCGGTTGCGGGCCCGACTCGGGCGTCACGTTTCCCGATTTCGCGCGGCTTGCGGCGGCGTTCGGCCTGGCGTATTTCAGCACCACCGATCACAACACAATGGCCGGCGCGATCGCTGCAACACTGGCGACGCCGGGGCCGGTGCTTTGCGAGGTGTTCGTCGACAAGACGCAGGCGTTCGCGCCGAAATTGTCGTCGCGAAAGATGGCTGATGGCACAATGGTTACTGCGCCGCTCGAAGACTTGTCACCGTTTTTGCCCCGTGACGAACTCGAAGCGAACATGCTGATTCCGCTGCTTGGCTGAAGTCCGCCAGCGAGACGTCCTGCTATTCGACCTCGACGGTACGTTGGTGGATAGCGCACCTGTGATCGCGCGGGCGCTGTCGCAGATCGGTGTCAGCCGCGGCGGCGGCAAAGTCGAAGTCGACCAAGTCCGGCCATTGATCAGCTATGGTGTCGAGGCGCTGGTTTCGACCACGCTCGGTTCGGTCGAGAACTGTCTCGCCGACGATATCGTTGAATTTCGCAGCGTCTTGCGCCAGTTCGCGGCGAAGCCGGAGTGGCTCTATCCAGACGTCGTAACGGCGCTCGCGGCATTGTCCACAGCCGGCTTCGCGTCTGCGGTGGTGACAAACAAGCCCGAGGTAATGAGCCGTCGGCTTCTGAAAGAACTCGACCTCGACCGCTACTTCGAGGTGATTGTCGGCGGCGATACGGTCGCGACCATGAAGCCCGATTCCGCTCCAGTGCTTCACGCTCTCGGTTTACTCAAGTCTGAAGTTCAGCAAGCAATCTTCATCGGCGATAGCGCAGCGGACGCTGCCGCAGCCGCCTCATTATCGATCCCCTTTATTCTTCACGCCGGCGGCTATGACTCATTCAACTGCGCCGAGTTTCCCATTGCCGGCAGTTTTCACGACTACAGCGAGCTTCCCGAAATTTGCATTCGGTTGGGGACTGCCGGCTGAAGGTGTGTTGGCAACACTTAATTGAGTTTCTCCGCCTTTACGTGTCGATGCCGGTCGGGTTCGTCGACGTTCCAGCGACCGTCGATGCTCTCGACCACCAGCTCCGCAGCGGTACCACCCGCATACCCGACCACGCTGAAATAAGATCTAGCCGGCGACCGCCGCCCCCGTCGTGTGTCGACCAGCCAAAGCCTGATCGGCCAAAAACACCGGCAGCAGTTCACCGACGAAATCACGCAGCGTCGCAAACTGCAGCGCGGCAGCGTGAGCTTCGGGATCGGGATACATCTTGCCGCACCGACGCTCGTACCACGCCTGCAGCGCCGCGGGCTCGACACCCGCATCGGCGAGCGAAGACTGTTTCACCCGATCGCGACCGAAACGCGCCTCGATCGCCTGGCTCTCGCGCCGGGCGTCCCGATACGCCCCGCGCGCCTTCATCGCGGCAGGCACGAACGCCTCCGTTTCGGGCAGCTGATTGGCGATCAGCAGCGCGATGCGAGCCTGAAGATCGAGCAGGGCCAGCCAGGCCTCCTCACTGTCGAGCGCCTGGTCGTGCCGCCAATCGCGCAGGGCAGCCGCGCCCCCGATGTTATTGCGACGGATCAATTCGAATGCCGCAGCGGTCAGATCGGCCCGGCTCGGCGTCCAGTCGGCCGTATGCCGCCGGGCGAGCTGAGCCAGCGTCGCCGACTCCAGTATCGACGCCCGATCGGGATGTGCTGCCCGGCACTGGGCAACGATGGCGCTATCCTCGCGGCCGATGCTGCCGGTCGCCTCCGCATGACTACCGCTCAGGCCGACCCAGAAGCTTGTCTGTTCGAGCACGAAGTCGACCGTGACCCGGGCGGCACCAGTCGCCTGTTCGGCGGCGAGCCGGTCGAGGAGCGCCCGCGCATCGTCGGCCTTGGCATCGAACCGGCGCGGCGCGTCTTTGAGCTGATCGACAGCCGCCGGGTCTAGCCCGAGTTGACGCGCGTCGGCAACGACGGCTGGCCACGATCGGCTGGTATAGTGGCGCGCCTTGCTCATCGCCGTAAGCCGGGCGCAGTCTGCAACTTCGATGACGCCCTCGTCGCGCAGCGTCGCGAGGCCGAAACGCAGGCTGACCATGGCATCGGACAGGACCCGATAGCCGAACTCCGCGGTCGCGTGTGCGACCACGACCTCATCGTCGTCGTCGATGATCCCGTCGCGATAGGCGGCAAAGATGCGGCCTTCGCCCAACATGCCGAAACGGTGCAGCTCGGCTGCACGCAACGCCCCCATGCTCGATGCGCCGTAGACCGCAATGCCCTGCTCGAGCGCGAACAGGATTTCCTTGTGCCAGACTGCCGGAACCTGCTCGAACAGGCCGTCGATGATGGCGATGCGGTCGCCCGCTCGGGCGCGCTCGATGACCAGTGCATGGATATCGCCCATCGCGACCGGATCCAGGAAGACGGCATCGAGACGCGCCGCCGCCTCGGCGCGGGGCAATGACGGTCCGAGATAGACGAACGTCGTCATGCTGCCTCCGCCAGCGCCGTGCTGCCGGCCCGGCCCGGCGAGGCGATCTGCCGGCCGCGGATCATCGGTGCCGGCGCCGCCAGCCCTGGGACGACCAGCTTGACGACTGGCACGCCCGCGTCGGCCCGGCTGAGGTCGACGGCAACGACGTTACCGATCCCTGCCCCACGCAGCCGCTCGAGCATCATCTCGATATCGCCGTCGAAGCTGGCCGTCGCGAGATCGGCGCGGCCGCCGAACTTCTGGCTTGGCGGGCTTGCGGCAAGGCGCGTGCGGAAACTCTGCAGGTCCTCCGCATTGCCGCCGCGAGCGTATTCGGTGGCGCTGATATCGTCGCGACTGCCGCTGATGTAGGTCAGCCGGCTCTGCACCGCCTCGGTCACGGACCGCAGCACCGCGACGGCCGGCGTCGGATGGCAACCGTAGCCGCTGAAGACCGGCAAGGTGCGCCAGCGCAGCGTCGCATCGGCATCGACGATCGAGCAGGCGTATACCGGCACGGCGAGATCCGATGTCAGGTCGAAGAGCGCAGCGGTGATCCCGACCTGCGCCAACCGATCGAGCACGGTCCGGCAATCGTCGTCGTCGATCGTTGAAACATCGACCCGCAGCGCCGGATCGAGCCGTCGCAGCGCTGCCGCATGACCGGCAATGGCATCGCGCTCGATCAGCTCGGCAAGCGCGTGGGCCGTGGCCTCGAGGACGTGATTGCCCCCGGCAAGGCCGTTGCTCGACTGGACAAAGGTCGTTTCAGCCGCACGCCGGGCCGACACGACATAGTTGGTGCTGACGCACTCGAACGGGACCCAGCACGGCCGGTGCTGGATCAGGTCGTAGCCTTCGATCCATGGTATCGGTGCGTCGGCGCGCGGCAGGCTGTCGGCGTAATGGCTAAGCCGGTCAATCTCGACGATCGCCGTCCGACGACCGAGTGCGGCGGCGGACTCGATCACGACCGGCCGCTCGATCGTTTCGGCGTGCCACGTCTCGATCGATTCCATCAGCGCCGACGCCCTGGCCGCGTCGTGCGTCAGGCCCTTGCCTTGCGATGTCGATAGCCCCCGCGCGTTTGGCCGGATCGCGACCCACACCGGCAGCCCGATGACGTCGAGTCCGGTCACATTGGCAAGCCGCGTCATCCCGATGCGCTCACCGAGCGGACGAAAGCGCTCGACGGTCGTCGCTGGACTGCAGGCGCGATGCGTCCCCCGACGATATGATTTGGCGAGCGTCAGGGTCGCGCCGAAGATGGTCAGCCCCGGGCTCATCGGGGCGATCCCGGGTGTACAGTGCCGCACACCTCGCAGGCGGGGTCCTTGCGGAAGCGCAGCTCGCGCATCGTCCCGTCGAGGGCGTCGTAGCGCAGCGCGCGGCCGAGCAGCGGCGTACCGATTTGCAGCAGCAACTTCAGTACCTCGGTTGCCTGAAGCACGCCGATGACGCCCGGCACGACGCCGAGCACACCGCCGTCGGCACACGACGGGGCGAGGTCCGGCGGCGGCGCAGACGGGTACAGGCAGCGGTAGCAGGGCCCCTGTGCCGCCCAAAACACCCCGACCTGGCCCTCGAACCGGTACACCGAGCCATGGACGACGGGTACACCCCGCCGCACTGCCGCATCGTTGACCAGATAACGCGTCGTGAAATTGTCGCTGCCGTCGACGATCAGGTCGTAGCCGGCGAAAATGGTATCGACGCAATCGGCCGTCAGCCGCTGGCTGAACAGCTCGATCGACAGGCGCGGGTTGAGCGCCAGCAGCGTCTCGCGGGCGCTCTCGGTCTTGAGTTGGCCGACGCGGTCGTCACGATGCAGGATCTGCCGCTGCAAGTTGGAAACATCGACGAAATCATTGTCGACGATGCCGAGCTTGCCGACACCGGCGGCGGCGAGATAAAGCGCCGCCGGGCAGCCGAGGCCGCCCGCCCCGATCATCAGCACCCGCGCGTCGAGCAGCTTTTGCTGGCCCGCCTCGCCGACCTCAGGGATCGCCAGATGGCGCAGATAGCGACGCCGGTCGGCGTCGGCCAAAACCACCGGCATGACGATGCGCCGGCCCTCGTCCTTCCACCGCTGCAGCCCGCCACTGAGGCTGAACACCCGCGCGTAGCCGAGGATGGTCAGCGCCTGCGCGGCGAACAGCGAACGCACGCCCGACTGGCAGTAGCAGATGACCGGCGTGTTCCGGTCCGGCACCAGCGCTTCGATCCGCTGCTCGAGGAAGCCGCGGTCGACATGCGCCGCGCCGACGAGATGCCCGTCGCTCCACTCCTGCGCCGTACGAACATCAAGGATGGCGACCGCCTCGCTCGCGACCAGGTCTCCGACATCGCTCGGCGCGATGGCGGCGATCTCCCGCTGCAAGGCCGCGCGCCAGCTGGTGAAGCTCTGTACCGCCTCGCCGCCGGCGATCGCCGGCAGGATCTCGAGCCGATCGGCGGCGCTTACCGGCGTCGCCAGATCGTCGTGCAGCCGGATGTCGTCGCCATTGATGAAGACGTTGACGAATGATCGCAGCCGGCGGTCGGCATCGAACAGCTGGTCCCGGAGCAACGGTCGCTCGGCCACCAAATCGTGCAGCACGGCACCAGCGGTGATGCCGTCGGCCGCGACCTCCGCGCGACCATCGGTGAAGCGCCGAAGCGGCGTTGGGATCAGGATGCGAGCCATGGCAGTTCTCCCTGTGCAATCGATTGTTCGAGCCAGCGGTCTGGCCCGGTTCGCCAGACACGCAACCCGGCGGGGTCGTTGACGGCGGCGATGACGTGAAGATAGCCCGGCCAGCCGGACGCCTCGGCGATATCGGCCGGCGATGGCTCGGCGAAACCGCGCGGGTGACTGTGATAGAAGCCGAGGATGTCCCATCCGTCGGCCCGCGCGGCGCGCGCCGCCGCCGCGATGTCGGCCGGTGCCAGGCGGAATCGGCCCTGCGATTGGTTGCCCTCGATATTGTCTGCCGCCGGAGCGGCGCGGATCATCGCGCCGCCGCCCGACGTTTCGACGCCGATGAGCGTCCCGCAGCCCTCGCCCGGGACCGATGCCGCGGCGCACCGCAGGATCGCGGCGCGCGCCGC